>JANNNC010000082.1:0-3133 GCA_031398335.1 Massilia sp. | reverse complement strand
GCTGGACGTCGCCCCCCTCGACGAAGTGCAGCAGGAAAGCATGCTGATCGGCGTGCGCAACGACTCCGGCGAGATCTATCGCCTGATCGGTGCGACCAAACTCAACAGCTTCATGAACGCCGTCGAGGAATTGATCGACCTGGGCCTGAGCGACGAGCTGCAGGACACCGAAGAACAGAAGGAAGGCTGCGACGCCATCTTCAGCGAGCTGTGATCGAAAAGCGGCAGCGCCAGGCGATGGCGTAATGCCGCAAGGCAATATTTGTCAGCCCGGCAGTGCAATGGGGGTATAATTTTTCGATGGACCGACTCTCTACCCTCAAGAGCATCGCCGCCCAGGCCAGCCGCGGCGACCTCAGTTTTCCCACGAACGTCGATGCGACGCTCAAGCTCCAGCGCGCCCTGAACGAGCCCGAATGCCATACCGACATGGCGGCGCGGCTGGCGCAGGCCGAGCCCTTGCTGGCGGCGCGCACCGTCGCGATCGCCAATTCGGTGGCCTATAACCGCGCCGGGCACGACGTCACCAACGTCCGTGCCGCGGTGGCGAGGGTAGGCTTTCGTACGCTCGGGGCGCTCGCCGCCGCCGTCATCGTGCGCCAGCTGGCGAGCGAAATCACCGATCCCGGCCTGCGCGCCAAGGCCGACCAGCTGTGGATCCATTCGGCCCACGTGGCCGCGCTGGCCCAGGTAATCGCGCGCCGGGTTTCGTTTGTCGATCCGGAAACGGCGATGTTCGCCGGCATCGTGCATGAAGTGGGCGGCTTTTATATGCTGTCGCGCGCGCATGAATACCCGGGCCTGCTCGATAGCGACGCCGACGAGTGGCTGGAACACGGCGAAGTGGCGGTCGGGCGCGGCGTGCTGCTGCGCCTCGGCGTGCCGACGCCGGTGATGGGAGCGATCGAGGCGATGTGGAACGGCATGCGCGCCTTGCCGCCGGAGACGTTAGGGGACACCCTGCTGCTGGCGAACGATTTGTCGCCGGTATCCTCTCCCCTGCTCGAGCGGCCGGGGGCGACCACGATTGCAGCGGCGGCCTCGATCGATTTCGCGGTGGGCGACGGCACGCTGGCGCGGATCATGGAAGAGTCGGCGCATGAAGTGCAGAGTTTGACGTCGGCGCTGCTGTAAGCCGTAAGGCGTCCCGGCCCACGCGTACGTGTGCGCCGTGTTGACCGATGACAGCGTTACCCGGGGCCAATGCCAACGCGACGCATCGTGAGCACAATCCATTTCCCACGCTTGCCGATGTCGACATCGACATGGACTATGCCACCGTCTTCAGTCGGCCGTGCGCTCGATGGTGACCGCGCCCTCTTTTCCCGAGACGGTGACTTTCTTGATGGACTGTGACGGGTCGCCACAGGCGCCGGTCTCCAGGGCTGTCGGTGCGAGCAGGCTGCGTCGATCAAGGGCGATGCCGACCTCGCCGCGGACGACTCCCCCGCACAGCCCATTCAGGTGCGGGTTCATCGGCACTGGCCGCAAAGTGACGATGACATTGCCACCGCTCAGCCGGCAGCTGCGCCGCGCATCGAGCAAGCGCGTCACATGGTCCGCATCCCCATCGGGACGTGTGCTGAATTCGACCAGGGACCAGAACACGATGGCCGTCGGATCGTTTGCGGACGCCGCGCCGTAGCGCACCGTCACCCGATCCTGCCCGGGATCGCAATCAACCCAGGCGGCCTGCTGTACTACATCGGCGTGAACCGTCGCGTGCGCACACAGCATCAGGACTGCAGTCGCCAGGTGCCGCCAGATGCGCATTGAAGCGTGGGCCATGTTCCCTTCCCGTGGAATTGATGAGGTCAAGGAACTGTAGCCGATAAGTGAACGCTGTGCGCATAGACAGGGTTTGGCTGGTAAAATTTTCCTTCAGCGGCTACAGCGCGCCAAAAAAAATGCCCGCTCAGGGAGCGGGCAAAGTCCAAAACTAGGGATGTCCTGAAAGAGACAGTTCCATATTAGTTCCCAGTTCCCGCACACTCTGTGCGCCATTTCACACTTGTGACATTTTATTCAAGGCCGTGTCCGCTTTCGGCGCGGGCAAAAAAAAACCCGCTCCGAGGGGGAGCGGGTGAAGTCCAAAACTAGGGATGTCCTGAAAGAGACAGTTTCACTATACGATTCCGCCCATCCTGTTCTCTGTGCGATGACTCACACATGAGCACGAAATCTCACATAGGGGCAATATCGTTTGTAAAAATCGATTGTTCGGCCAGACGCCGCGCCCGCCACGAATGAAAAATGCCCCCCGGTTGCAAGCCAGGCGGCATTTTTTATGGTGCAGGCGTTGCAAGAACGCCTTGAAAGAACATCAGACGACGGCGCCGTCCGTTTCGTCTTTTTCCTTGACCGGCTTGATCAGGTCTTCCCGCTTCACGCCGAGCCACATGGCGATCGAGGCGGCCACGAAGACGGACGAGTAAATGCCGAACAGAATGCCGATGGTCAAGGCCAGGGCGAAGTGGTGCAGCGACGGACCGCCGAACAGCAGCATCGACAGCACCATCATCTCGGTACACGCGTGGGTGATGATCGTGCGCGAAATGGTGCTGGTGATTGCGTGGTCGATGACCTCATGCACGTTCATCTTGCGCTGCTTGCGGAAGGTTTCGCGGATCCGGTCGAAGATGACAACCGATTCGTTAACCGAGTAACCAAGCACGGCAAGGATGGCCGCCAGCACCGTCAGTGAGAATTCCCACTGGAAGAAGGCGAAGAAGCCCAGGATGATGACGACGTCGTGCAGGTTCGCAATGATGGCGGCGACAGCAAACTTCCACTCGAAGCGAATGGCGAGGTAAGCCACGACGCCGACGATGACCATGATCAGCGCGTTCGAGGATCGGCCGCTGCTCGAGGAATCGCTGCGTACCACGAAGGTTCGAATTCCACAACGCGGCCCACGTCGCGAACTGCTCGACCTCGCCGAGCAGAATGCCCGGCACCTGCTGGAGGAATTCAAGCTCGCGTCGTCGGAAGCCGAAGAGCGCGCGACAAATCCGGTTTACGAGCTGCAGCGCGAACTCGGCCTCACGCGCGTTCCGCGAAGCCTGGTCTGCTTCGACATCTCTACCAATCACGGCACGGACACCGTGGCCTCGTGCGTCTGGTTCGAGAACGG
>JANNNC010000061.1:0-63705 GCA_031398335.1 Massilia sp. | reverse complement strand
TCGTGGCTGGCTCTGGAAAAAGCAATGGAATCGGGCGAGATCGTCACCGGTACCGTCAACGGTAAAGTCAAAGGCGGCCTGACCGTCCTGACCAACGGCATCCGCGCATTCCTGCCGGGTTCGCTGGTCGACACCCGTCCGGTCAAGGACACCACCCCGTTCGAAGGCAAGACCCTGGAATTCAAGGTCATCAAGCTCGACCGTAAGCGTAACAACGTCGTCCTGTCGCGCCGCGCCGTCATCGAAGCTTCGATGGGCGAAGAGCGCCAGAAGCTGATGGAAACCCTGAAAGAAGGCACCGTGGTTACCGGCGTCGTCAAGAACATCACCGACTACGGCGCGTTCGTGGACCTGGGTGGCATCGACGGCCTGCTGCACATCACCGACCTGGCATGGCGTCGTGTGCGTCACCCGTCGGAAGTGCTGTCGGTTGGCCAGGAAATCACCGCCAAAGTCCTCAAGTACGATCAGGAAAAGAACCGCGTCTCGCTGGGTGTCAAGCAGCTGGGCGACGACCCATGGACCGGCCTGTCGCGTCGTTACCCACAGAGCACCCGCCTGTTCGGTAAAGTCACGAACCTCACCGACTACGGCGCATTCGTCGAAGTCGAGCAGGGCATCGAAGGCCTGGTGCACGTGTCGGAGATGGACTGGACCAACAAGAACGTGGCCCCGAACAAAGTCGTGCAGCTGGGCGACGAAGTCGAAGTCATGGTCCTGGAAATCGACGAAGAGCGTCGCCGTATCTCGCTGGGCATGAAGCAGTGCAAAGCGAACCCATGGGACGACTTCGGCATGACCCACAAGAAGGGCGACAAAGTCCGTGGTTCGATCAAGTCGATCACCGACTTCGGCGTGTTCATCGGCCTGCCAGGCAACATCGATGGCCTGGTGCACCTGTCGGACCTGTCGTGGACCGAAGCCGGCGAAGAAGCTGTGCGCCGCTTCAAGAAGGGCGACGAGCTGGAAGCCGTTGTCCTGGCCATCGATGTCGAGCGCGAGCGTGTTTCGCTGGGCGTCAAGCAGCTGGAAGGCGACCCGTTCAACAACTTCGCAGCCATGAACGACAAGGGCTCGCTGGTGACCGGTACCGTCAAGTCGGTCGAGCCTAAAGGCGCCGTCATCGCGCTGAGCGAAGAAGTCGAAGGCTACCTGCGCGCTTCGGAAATCGCACGTGACCGCGTTGAAGATGCCGGCACCCACCTGAAAGTGGGCGACAAGGTCGAAGCACTGGTCATCAACATCGATCGCAAGGCTCGCAGCATCCAGCTGTCGATCAAGGCGAAAGACAATGTCGAGACCCAGGAAGCGATGAGCAAGCTGTCGACCTCGAGCGACAGCAATGCCGCATCGGGCACGACCAGCCTGGGCGCGCTGCTGAAGGCCAAGTTCGACAATAAGAACTAATTGGCTGCCTGAGGCGACCAGATGACCAAGTCCGAGCTGATTGCACGACTGGCTGAGCGTTATTCTCAGCTGGTCGCCAAGGATGCCGAGTACGCAGTCAAGACCATTCTCGACGCGATGACCAACGCCCTGGCGACCGGGCAGCGCATCGAGATCCGTGGTTTCGGCAGCTTTGCACTCAACAGCCGCCCGCCCCGCATCGGCCGCAACCCGAAGTCCGGCGACAAGGTGATGGTGCCCGAAAAACGGGTGCCCCACTTCAAACCGGGCAAACAGTTGCGCGAGCGGGTCGACGCGATGGTCGGACAACCGATCATTGAAGACTGAGTCGTCTGCGCGCGTGCAGGCAACAGAAACGGCATCCTTGCGGATGCCGTTTTTTTTCGCCGGTCGCTCATGTATTTTTACCGCACGGGCTGCACAAACTCTACGTCCCTTTGCTTAACGTTCCCTATGCCCCGCAAAAAGCCTGCATCTTTGAAATAAACACCCAGATATGCGACACTGCGCCTTTGCATCCCCCACCGCCAGGCCCACCAGATGAAATTCGTCTCCACCATCGCGGGATTTATCCTGTTCGTCCTGTTTTTCGGCTTTGCGCTGAAAAATACCCAGGAAGTCGACCTGAACTTTTTCCTCGGTTACGAACTGCGCGGTCCGCTCGTGCTGATGCTGCTGGCCTTTTTCATCGCCGGCGCCGGCCTCGGCATCCTGGCCCTGACGCCGACCGTCTTCCGTCACCGCCGCGAGGCATCGCAGCACAAGCATACCGTCCAGGCGCTGCAGAGCGCGGCCGGTACCGGCACCACCCAGCCGCCGGCGGACGCCGTTGCGGTCGTGCCCCACTGAGCGACGCCGCGCCCGTTTCAAGCGACGCGCCGCCGCGGCGCGCCCATCAACCAACAATAAGAACCCAATGGAATTTGAAATCTGGTGGCTGCTCGCCGTACCCGTCTTCTTTGGCCTCGGCTGGATCGCCGCCCGGGTCGACATCAAGCAACTGCTGTCCGAATCGCGCACCCTGCCGCGGGCTTATTTCAAGGGCCTGAACCTGCTGCTGAACGACCAGCCCGATAAGGCGATCGATGCCTTTATCGAAATCGTCACGCTGGACCCGGAAACGGCCGACATGCATTTCGCGCTCGGCAACCTGTTCCGCCGCCGCGGCGAGATCGAGCGCGCCATTCGCGTCCACCAGAACCTGCTGGCGCGTCCCGACCTGCCGCTCGGGCAGCGCACCCAGGCCCAGTACGAACTGGGCATGGATTACCTGAAGGCGGGCCTGCTCGACCGCGCCGAAGAAACCTTCAACGGCCTGGTCGAGGGCAGCTACAGTGTGCAGGCCCAGCGCGCGCTGCTGGAAATCTACCAGCGCGAAAAGGAATGGAGCCGCGCCATCGATGCCGCCGCCGGCCTGCAATCCTCGGGCGCCGGCGCGCGCCAGAAGGAAATCGCGCAGTTCTATTGCGAACTGACCCAGGACGCCCTGGTACGCAGCGACCTGCCTGATGCCATGGCGCTGCTCGATAAAGCCCTGCACGCCGACCGCAACAGCGTGCGCGCGACCATGCTGCTGGGCGACGTGCTGCTGGCCCGGGGCGAGGTCGAAGGCGCGCTCGCCACCTGGAAGCGCGTCGAGCAGCAAAGCGTGCCGCACGTGGCGCTGGTCGCCGGGCGCCTGATGGACGGCTACCGCCGCGTCGGCCGCCCGCAGGAAGGCGTGAATTTGCTGCGTTCCTACCTGGCCGAAGCGTCCTCGATTGACCTGATCGAGGTCGTCTTCAAGGCCGTCATTGAACTCGACGGCGTCGACGCTGCCAAACAGCTGGTACTCGATGAGCTGCGCCGGAATCCGACGCTGCTGGGCCTGGACAAGCTGCTGGAAGCGCGCCTGATGGACGCCCCGGCGCACATTTGGGAAGAGCTGTCGATGGTGAAGAACCTGATCCACGGCTACACGGCCAAGCTGGCACGCTACCAGTGCGGCCATTGCGGCTTCAAGGCGCGCCAGTATTACTGGCAATGCCCGGGTTGCAGCCGCTGGGAGACCTACCCGCCGCGCCGCACGGAAGAACTGAATGTGATGAATTAACGCGGCAACGAGACGCACCGTTCCGCGTGGGCACGGAGTCCGATCGCGGCCCTGCCCACCCTACATTGACACGCACGCTTATGACCATCACGACTCCGATCCGCCTGCTCGACGGCGCAGACTATCTTCATACCGAGGCCCCGCGCCTGGACAATGTGCGCATGCTCGTCGTCGGCGACGTCATGCTCGACCGCTACTGGTTCGGCGAGGTCTCGCGCATCTCGCCCGAGGCGCCGGTGCCGGTGGTGCGCATCGAGCGCCGCGAAGAGCGTCTCGGCGGCGCGGCCAACGTCGCCCGCAACGCGGCCGCGCTGGGCGCCCACAGCGGCCTCCTGGGCGTGGTCGGGGCCGACGAAGCCGGCACCCAGGTGGAAAGCCTGCTGCGCGACTCCAGCATCCACAGCTACCTCAAGCGTGACGAAGCCATCTCCACCATCATCAAGCTGCGCGTCATTGGCCGCCAGCAGCAGATGGTGCGCATCGACTTCGAGGATGCGCCCACGGATGCTGTCCTGCGCGACAAGCTGACCCAGTTCAAGGCGCTGCTGCCGGACTACGACGTGCTGATTTTTTCGGACTACAACAAGGGCAGCCTGGTGAATGTCGCCGAGATGATCCGCGCCGCGCGCGCCGCCGGCAAGATCGTGATGGTCGATCCGAAGGGCGACGATTTCTCGCCGTATGCGGGCGCCAGCATGCTCACGCCGAACAAGTCGGAACTGCGCCGGATTGTCGGCAACTGGAAGAGCGAAGAGCAGCTCACCGCCAAGGCCGAGGCGCTGCGCGTCGAACTGGGGATCGATTCGCTGCTGCTGACGCGCTCGGAAGAGGGCATGAGCCTGTACACGGCGCAGGAAGTGCTGCACGTGAATGCGGATGCGCGCGAGGTGTTCGACGTGTCGGGCGCGGGTGACACAGTCATTGCGACCATGGCGGCGATGCTCGGTGCGGGCGCGGCACTGGACGTGGCGCTGGCGACGGCGAATCGGGCGGGTGGTATCGTGGTTGGGAAGCTCGGGACCGCGACCGTCACGCGCGAAGAACTCTTCCCAAGCTGATCCGGGTGTATGCCGCGTGGGCTGGAGAGCCCACGCGTTCTCGCACGTATCCCAATCGAAATTCTCATTCCCGCGCTTGACCCCGCTCAACCCAACCACGTCAACATTCTCCTCCCGGCCGCGTTAAGCGCGGATGGACGGCGCCCGCCGTCCGCTACCCGAATGGAGACACCCGATGATCAAGAAACTGATGCTTGCCATTGCCGCGCTGGTCGCCTCGACCAGCTTCGCGTTCGCCCAGGTCGACGTCAACAAGGCCGATGCCGCCGCCCTCGACGGCGTCAAGGGCGTGGGGCCGAGCATGTCGAAAGCGATCCTGGAAGAGCGCACCAAGGGCGAGTTCAAGGACTGGGCCGACTTCCAGAAGCGCGTCAAGGGCGTTGGCGACAAGAAGGCGGCCAAGCTGTCCCAAGCCGGCCTGCAGGTGAATGGCAAAGGCAAGGAAGGCGTCGCTGCCGCCGCCAAGCCGGAGAAGGCCGCGCCAGGCGTGAAGGAGGCGAAAGCCAAGCCGGCCGAGGCCAAGGCCAGCATGTAAGCAGAGCCGTTTCACACCGGAATTTTTGCATGTAAGTACTGCAATAACCGGGGAGGCATGAGAAGATGGGGCATCGAAAGTAACGATTCCAAGGACCTCATGCCTCGCCTTTGTACCAACCCACGCCTCGCCGCCGGCCTCATCGCCGGCCTGTTCGCCGCCAGCGCCTGCGCCGCACCCGCCAACTCCCCGGACCTTTCCCGCCGCCAGCCGCAGATCGACAAGATCGTCGCCGAGATTTCGCCCAAGCGCGTCGAGAACTATGTGCGCAAACTGGTCAGCTTCGAGACGCGCCACACGATGTCGGACACGACCTCGGACACCACCGGCATCGGCGCCGCCCGCCGCTGGATCAAGGCCGAGCTGGAGCGCTGCGGCGCCGGCACCAGCCTGCAGGTGGCCTTCGACAGCCACATCTCTCCGGTGTCGGCGCGCATCTCGCGTCCGACCGAAATCGTCAACGTCGTCGCCACGCTGCCGGGCACCCAGGATGCGTCGAAAGAGCGCCTGTACGTCGTCAGCGGCCACTACGACTCGCGCAACACCGACGTGATGGATGCCACCGGCAAGTCGCCGGGCGCGAACGACGACGGCTCGGGCACGGCCGCCGTGATGGAACTGGCCTGCGTGATGGCCAAGTACAAGTTCGACGCCACGCTGGTCTTCATGACGGTGGCCGCCGAAGAGCAGGGCCTGCTGGGCGCCGGCCACTGGGCCAAACAGGCGCGTGCGAACAACCTGAACGTGGCAGGCATGTTCACCAACGACATCATCGGCAGCTCGCGCGCCGACGATGGCCGCGTCGACAACAAGCAGGTGCGCCTGTTCGCGCAAAGCATTCCGGCGACGAAAGAGATGAGCGACGCCGTGCGCCAGCTGGTGGCCACCGGCGGCGAGAACGATTCGATCTCGCGCCAGCTGGCGCGCCACACGAAAGAGCAGGGCGAGCGCTACGTCAAAGGCTTCAAGGTCAGCGTGATCCAGCGCCACGACCGCTACCTGCGCGGCGGCGACCACATGCCTTTCCTCGAGCAGGGCTTCGCCGCACTGCGCTTTACCGAGCCGAACGAAGACTTCTCGCACCAGCACCAGAACCTGCGCACCGAAAACGGCAAGGTCTACGGCGACCTGACGGAATTCGTCGATTTCGATTACACGGCCCAGGTGGCGAAGGTGAATGCCGCCACGCTCGCCTCGCTGGCCCTGGCGCCGGCCGCGCCGCAAGGCGTCAAGGTGCGGACCGACAAGCTGGTGAACGACTCGACGCTGGTCTGGCAGGCCAATCCCGAGCCGGACGTCGCCGGTTACCGCATCGTCTGGCGCGAGACGACCGCTGCGGGCTGGCAGGGTTCGCAGTTCGTCGGCAACGTGACCGAAGCGACCGTGAAGCTGTCGAAGGATAATTACTTCTTTGGTGTGCAGGCGGTGGACAAGGATGGCAACGTCAGCGTTGCCACGTATCCGGCGCCGCTGCGCTAGGTCGAGCGCTTCATTTTCGACCCGGACGTGCGCCACCGCGTGGACTCGGGAGTCCACCCTGCGTATACCGTCACGCCAGCGGCCGCGGCGTAACGCAGGGTGGGCACAAAACCCACCCTGCGTCCCTCTCATACGCACTCTTCCTTCCCGGTTTAGAATGGCAGCTTAAAGAACTGCAAGAGAGAAGCATGGCCTATAAAACCATCGAAGACACGATCGGCAATACCCCGCTGGTGCAACTGGTGCGCCTTCCGGGCGCGGATGCGGCGGCGCGCAATAACATCATTCTCGGCAAGCTCGAGGGCAACAACCCGGCCGGCTCGGTGAAGGACCGCGCCGCGATGTCGATGCTCAAGAACGCCGAGGAGCGCGGCCAGATCAAGAAGGGCGACACCATCATCGAGGCGACCTCGGGCAATACGGGCATCGCCCTCGCCATGGCGGCGTCGATCCGCGGCTACAAGATGATCCTGCTGATGCCCGACAACCTGTCGATCGAGCGGCGCCAGAGCATGGCCGCCTATGGCGCCGAGATCGTGCTCACCCCCAAGACAGGCGGCATGGAATATGCCCGCGACATGGCCGAACAGATGCAGAAAGAGGGCAAGGGCATCATCCTCGACCAGTTCGCCAACCAGGACAACCCGCGCGCCCACTATGAGACGACGGGTCCGGAAATCTGGCGCGATACCGATGGGCGCATCACCCATTTCGTCAGCGCCATGGGCACGACCGGCACCATCATGGGCGTGTCGCGCTATCTGAAGGAGCAAAACGAGGCGGTGCGCATCATCGGCGCCCAGCCGGAAGAGGGTTCCTCGATTCCGGGCATCCGCAAGTGGCCGCAAGCCTACCTGCCGAAGATCTACGACAAGTCGCGCGTCGACCAGGTGGAAAACGTCAGCCAGGCGGCAGCCGAGCAGATGGCGCGCCGGATGGCGGCCGAAGAGGGGATTTTCTGCGGCATCTCGGCTGCCGGTGCCTGTGAAGTGGCGCTGCGCATTTCGCAGACCGTGGAGAATGCGACGATCGTGTTCATCGTCTGCGACCGCGGCGACCGCTATCTGTCCACCGGCGTATTCCCCGCCTGAGCGCGCGTCAAAAGACCTCCATGGCTGCGTTGCATCGTCTCGCGGTACTAGCGTACTGTCTTCGCGGTCCGCCGATGCGGCGATGCGCCTTGCCCTGAAGGGTTTTTGACACGCTTTGAAGCGCTACGGCACGACAAAGGGGCGATCGGATCGCCCCTTTTTTTTACGCCCCTCACGGGGGCGTTATCAATCGAATATCCGACGCAACCGTATGAACGACCGATCGCATGGGAATCTGTGATTGTTACTCGCCGCTCGATGCCGAAGGCGAAGCGCCTTCTTTCGGCTTGAACTGCTTGTCGCTGATGCGGAACTTGTTGCGGCGATCGCCCATCAGGTAACGTAGGTCGCGGATCGACAGATCGCTCACTTCGTGCATGCGGATCAGGAGCGATGCGCCGACCGGCAGGCGGTGGTGGCGGATCTTCGAGATGACCGGCGGCGCTACTTCCAGTGCGCGCGACAGGGCTGCGTCATTCTTCAGGCGCAGGTTCTCGATCAGGGTGTCCAGCAGACGGTTCGGGTTGTATTGCAACAGTTCATCCGACTCCGCATCGCTGCTCATATCAATGCCGACTTGGTTTGTCATGATCTCTAAAATTCCTATTGTGGGTTACAGAAAGTCGCTTGCGGCGTTTCGATTCCGGAAGTTCTTTCGAAAAAATCTACTCAATTGTACAACTAATTTCGGCTCTAGTACTTATGAGCAATAGAATTCGGTGCGAAGCCTCGGCCCTGTTGTCTAATCGCAACAATAGCCGCAATGCAATTCTCTCACAAACTCACTAAAAAAATAATTGTTTTTTAATTAAACTTAAGTTTAGAGGAAACACAAGTTGCGTGCCACACGTTTCAGAATGATATGCACAAATACTAACAAAATCGGGAGTATTGGCGATTGTGAATGTTTCCATACAGTACAGGAACTGGCCGGGGGGATATACACCAGGGGAGTATCCGGTGAAAACAGCGCTGCCTGAGGGAAAAGCGGCGGCAGCGCGGTTACAAGTTGTTACAAAAGTTTCCAGCTCTACAAGGTCTGGGCAGCCCTTGCCTCGCTTACGGCCCGTCCGAGGTCGATGACCGACATGGCATAGAAATAACTGCGGTTGTATTTGGTGATGGCGAAGAAGTTATCGTTCGCTACCCAGTATTCGGTCGGCTCGGCGCCGTTTTGCAGGTCGACCAGGCCGTACAGGCGCTCCGGCGCCAGCGCCGCCGGCGGAATGACGCCGGCTGCCTCAAGCTCGTCGGCGCGCAGGGTGGCGGCCAGGCCGCGGCCAAGGAGCGGCTCCCAGGCGCGGTGGGAGGCGACGTCGACCGGCATCACGGCCGGACCGGCCGCGCCCGGCTTCCAGCCATGTGCGATCAGGAAGTTGGCGACGCTGCCGATCGCGTCCGAGGTCGAGCCGCGCAGGTCGACGTGGCCGTCGCCGTCGAAATCGACGCCGTATTTCAGGACATTGCCAGGCATGAACTGGGGCATGCCGACGGCGCCGGCAAAGGAGCCGAGCAGCGTGAATGGATCGATGTTCTCGTGGCGTGCGAGCAGCAGGGCGTTTTCGAGTTCGGCGCGGAAGAACACGCTGCGCGCCGCCTTGTTCGGCGCTTCCGGGTAGGCAAAGGCCAGCGTGGCCAGGGTGTCGAGCACGCGGAAGCGGCCGGTGTCCCGCCCGTACACGGTTTCCACGCCGATGATGCCGACCAGGATCTCGGCCGGCACGCCGTAGGTGGCTTCGGCACGCGCCAGGGCGGCGGCGTTCTCGTTCCAGAAGCGCAGGCCGGCATTGATGCGGATCGGCTCGATGAAGCGCTCGCTATAGGCTTGCCAGTTCTTCGGTTTGCCCGGCGGTGCCGGTTTGACCAGTTGCACCGCCGACTCGACGAAGCGCACCTGGCGCATCTGCGCCTCCAGCAGGCTGCGGTCGAAGCCATGCCTGGCGACCATCTCGTCGATGAACTCGCGCATGACTTGCCAGTCGCTGAAATTGACCGGTTCGCCGTCGTAGTCGATGCCCGGGACGGCGGCGGCGGCCACCCCGGGCGCCAGCGCCTTGCGCGCCCTGGGTGCGGGTTTGGCCTTGCCCGCTTTCGCCTTGGCGGCCTTGGCCTTCACGACCTTGGCTTTTGAGGGCGCCTGTTTGGGGACGGCGCTGGCCTCAAAGGTCCGGGCTGCTGCGAAAACGAATGCTGCGAGAAGTGGTACGAAGTGTTTCATCTAACTTGCGATAGTAAGCGCTGCAGGGTCGCGGCCAGATGCTCGGGGTTGCGGCGCGGCGCGTAACGCCAGGCGCTGTAACGCTCGAGGAACTCGGCGGCCGCCGCTTGCGCGGACGGCGCCAGTGTTGCGGCGGCGGTAATGCGCGCGCAATAGCCACTCGGGCCTTCATCTGCCGAACGCGCCAGGCCCAGTCGGGCCAGGCGCGCACACAAGGCCGAGTATAACGCATCGACCGGATCGATTTCCCGGCGCCGCTGGAAGATTCGGAAGAGCAGCAACACAGTTATCAAGGAGGCTAGCAAGACCGGCATGCGCCAGTCGAACAGCGCGGACTGCACGCGCTCGAGTACGCCGCGCTGGCGCTGCGGGGTGTAGTTCAGCACCCACTGGTTCCAGCTGTTGTTGATCGCGCCGGCCGCATAACGCATCTGCGCGATCCATGCATTGCCGTCGCCATCGAGGTTCATGAAGCGCCCCAGGCCTTCGATGCCGAAGGGCGCGCGCGGCGGGATCGCCACGTTCAGGCCGCGCCGCACCCGTTCCGGGGCCACGGCGGCGGTCGGGTCCACGCGCACCCAGCCGCGCCGTGCGATCCAGACTTCGGCCCAGGCGTGGGCGTCGGATTGGCGCACGGTGACATAGCCGTCGATCGGATTGAGCTCGCCCCCCTGGTAGCCGGTGACCACGCGCGCCGGTATGCCGGCGGCGCGCATCAGGAAGACGAAGGCGCCTGCATAGTGTTCGCAAAAGCCGGCGCGGCTGCCGTACAGGAAGTCGTCGACGGCGTCGCGGCCCAGCAGCGGGGGACTCAGGGTGTAGACGTAGTTGTCGCGCCGGAAGCGCTGCAGGACCGCCTCGACGCGCTTGCGCGGATCCGGCTGGGTGCGCAGTTCGAGGCCGGCGAGCAGGGCGCGCGGGTTGCTGTCGGCGGGCAGTTGCAGCCAGTGGCCGGCGTCGTCCGGCAGGCCGCTGCTTTGCAGGCGGTAGGTCAGGAAGGAAGTCATCCGGTAGCGCAGGCGCGTCTCCACCGGGTAGGTCGTCGTCAGCTCGAATTCGCCCGAGACGTTGGCGATGTTCCCGTCCAGTTCCGGCAGGCGCTGCGGCAGTTCGAGGGCGAACAGCCAGTGCGAGTACGAGGGCTCGAGCGTGACTTCGTAGCCGATGCCCTTGCCCTGCAGCGAGAGCGACAGCGGCTGGCGCGCCGCGCCCCGGGCCAGGCCCGAACCGAGCCGGGTCCAGCTGCGTCCGTCATACACGCCCAGCACCGGACCGCGCCAGTACAGCTGTTCCTGGGACGGCACGCGGCCCTCGAAGCGCACGCGGAAGGCCGGTTCCCGCGATTGCGCCAAGTTCGCCATCGTGCCCGGCGCCATCGTCTCGGACAGGCCCGAGCGCGCGCTGGTGGCGTCGCCCGGCACGCCCCACAGCGGCCCTTCGATGCGCGGGAACAGGAAGAACAGGCCCAGGGCCAGCGGCGCGGCCAGGCCCAGCACCCTGGCGCTCATCAGGAAGCGCTGGCGCAATGGCGGCACGGTGCCGGTGAACTGGAAACTCAGCTGGGCCGTGAGCAGCGCCAGCACCGACAGCGCCATCAGCAGCGCCGTGCCGATGCCCTGTTCGTAGAAGAAGTTGGTCAACACCAGGAAGAAGCACAGGAACACGACCACGAACAGGTCGCGCCGCGCATGCATTTCCAGCATCTTGAAGGCGACCAGCAGCACCAGCATGGCCACGCCCGCATCGCGCCCGAGGATGGTGTGGTAAGTGGCGGCGACGCCGAAGATGGCGGCCGCCGCCAGGGGCAGCAGCAACAGGCTCGGCGGCATGCGCTTGCCCTGCAGCGTGATCGCGCCGCGCCACAGCAGGGTGAGCGCGCACAGCAGCGAGACCCAGGCCGGCAGGTGCGCCGTGTGGGGTGCCAGCACCAGCAGGGCGCTGGCCAGCAGCAGCAGGGTGTCGGCCTTGTCGCGCGGCAGGGCGGCAAAGCGCGCCAGCAGCGCCTTCATCGCGCGCCTCCCAGGCCGTACAAGGCCAGGGCGCGCAGGCAGGCCGACTGGTGCGCGACGCCATTGGCGGCGTCGAAACTGTCGGCGCCCAGCCGGAAGGCGTAGGGCAGGGCGCGGCTTTCCGCTTCCAGCACCCAGCGCGTCATGCGCGACAGGCGCAGCTCGAGGTCGAGCTGGGGATTGAGCGCGGCCAGGTCGAGCACCAGTTCCTCGCGCGCGCCGCCCTCGAAATGCTTGGTCGCGAGCTGGCCGCCGTCGAGCGGATCGAGGCGCGCGATCTGGCGCCAGGCCAGGCGCCGCAGCAGGTCGCCTGCCTGGTAGGGCCGCACGCCGGCAAAGTCGTCTTCGCCCGCGCGGCCGGCGCCGTCGACGCCGTTGCTGGACGCGGCCGGCAGCGGCGGCGCGCCTTCTTCAGGAAAGGGATAGACCAGGGCGCGCGCATCGGGACGCCAGTGGCTCCAGGCGCGAAACAGGCCGAGCGGAAAGCGGGTGCCGAGGGTCAGGCGCGGCGCCTCGAGCCAGCCGCGCTGTTCGCTCGCCAGCGCCAGGCGCATGGTGGCGCTGCCGTTGGCGGGCACGTCGAGCGCATGGCGCGGCTCGGCCACGCCGGCGACGTCGACCATGATCGCGTAGCGCGCGCGCCGGGTGGCGTTGCGCAGCTCGAGCTGGAACAGCGCTTCCTGGCCCGCGAACACGTTCGGTGCGCGCACCGGATTGAGGCGCAAGTACGCCAGGTTGCGCCAGGTGAGGACCAGGTCGACCAGCGCGCAGGACAGCGCCAGGAAGGTCAGCGCATAGCCCAGGCCGAGGTTGTAGTTGATCGAGCCGATCAGGAGCACCAGCAGCAGGGCGCCGAAGCCCAGGCCGGGGCCGGTGGGCAGGATGTAGATGCGGCGCTGGCTGAGCAGGAGCTCGCCCTTGTCGATGGCGACGGGGCGGGTGCGTGCGCCCAGGCGCCGGGTCAGGCTCGAGAGCGCCATGATCGATCCTATACCGGCACCGATTTTTGCAGCTGCAGCACGAGGTCGCGGCTGGCCAGCGCCATGCCCTGCGCCGACTTCACGGGCCGCAGGCGGTGCGCGCAGACCGGCACCAGCACGGCCTGGATGTCTTCCGGCAGCACGTGGTCGCGCCCTTCCAGCGCGGCCCAGGCGCGTCCGGCCTGCAGCAGCGCGATCGCGGCGCGCGGCGACAGGCCTTCGGCGAACAGCGCGCCCGAACGCGAGGCCTGGGCCAGCGCCTGCACGTAATCGATCAGCGAGTTCGAGGCGTGGATAGCACGCAGCGCATGTTGGGCATCGATGAGCTCCAGCGGATTCATCGCAGCTTCGAGCGTGCGCAGCATCGCGCGCCGGTCTTCGCCCATCAAGAGGGCGCGTTCGGCGGCGGCGTCCGGATAGCCCAGGGACAAGCACATCAGGAAGCGGTCGAGCTGCGACTCGGGCAGCGGGAAGGTGCCGACCTGGTGCGCCGGATTTTGCGTGGCGATGACGAAGAAGGGTTCGGGCAGGGGACGCGTCGTGCCGTCGGTGCTGACCTGGCGCTCTTCCATCGCTTCGAGCAGGCCCGATTGCGTCTTCGGCGTGGCGCGGTTGATCTCGTCGGCCAGCAGCACTTGCGTGAAGATCGGGCCGGGGTGGAAGGCGAAGCCGTTCTTCTCGCGCTCGTAGACGGAAATGCCCGCCACGTCGGCCGGCAGCAGGTCGCTGGTGAACTGGACCCGGTTGAACTTCAGGCCCAGCGAGAGGGCCAGCGCATGCGCCAGCGTGGTCTTTCCGACGCCCGGCACGTCCTCGATCAACAGGTGGCCCCCGGCCAGCAGGCAGGTGAATGCAAGGCGCACCTGCTGGTCCTTGCCGACCACGATCTGGCCGACCTGGCGCGCGGCAGCATGCAATTTAGTGAACATCGTTGAGTTCCAATCGTCGAATGGTGCGGGGCCCGGGGCGGCATGATAAATTAGCGACATCGACAACTACCCTTTACGCAGCGGCGCGCCCCCGGACGATTCTATGCGAGAACGGACAATCCCGGTGTATGGCTGAGCAGCCTGCAGCGAAAGGCACAAGCGGCACGACCATGAGCACAGCAATCTACAGCCATCCCGACTGCCTGCGGCACGACATGGGCGACTGGCATCCCGAGTCGCCTTCGCGCCTGCAAGCGATCGAGGACCAGCTGATCCTGGCGCGCCTGGACGGCCTGATCGAGCGCCGCCTGGCGCCGCTGGCCGAGGTGCCAGCCATCTTGCGCAACCATACCGAAGGCGCATTGGCGCTGGTGCGCGACCACACCCCCACGACGCCGGGCGACACCTATCCGCTCGACGCCGACACCCTGCTGTGCCACGCCAGCTACGACGCGGCCCTGCGCGCGGCCGGCGCGGCGCTGGCCGCGACCGACGCGGTGATCGCCGGCGACATCGCCAACGCCTTTTGCTCGGTCCGTCCGCCGGGCCACCACGCCACCGCGCGCGAGCCGATGGGTTTTTGCCTCTTCAATAACGTGGCCATCGCCGCGCGCCATGCGCTCGAGGCGCACGGGCTCGAGCGCGTGGCCATCGTCGACTTCGACGTCCACCACGGCAACGGCACGGCCGACTCCTTCCGCGACGACCCGCGCGTGCTGATGGCCAGCTTCTTCCAGCATCCGTTCTATCCGCATACGGAGCCGGAACCGATCACAGCGACCAACGTCAACGTGCCGGTGCCGGCCGGCACCGGCGGCGACGTCGTGCGCCAGGTGGTGCGGGAATACTGGCTGCCGGCGCTGCATGCGCACCGCCCCCAGATGATTTTCATTTCGGCCGGTTTCGACGCCCACCGCGACGACGACATGGGCGGCATGAACCTGGTCGAGGCCGACTATGCCTGGATCACGCGCGAGATCATGCGGGTGGCGCGCGAACATGCGGGCGGACGCATCGTCAGCTGCCTCGAGGGCGGCTACGATTTGTCGGCACTTGGCCGCAGTGTCGTTGCACATCTGAAAGTTCTGGCAGAACTTGATTAAAGGCAAATCTTCTTTGCATTTGCAGGAATACAACGCAATTTTCTCTCTTCAATTGTTCAATTGACACTCCGCTAGCTCAGGCATACATTCGGCTGAGCCGCAGCAAGCGGCAGCGCCTGGCTCTGCCGGCAGCGATGGCACCGATACAGGCGTCCACTCAACAAGAAGGAGGAGATTGTGAAGAAAGCCTTACAGTTGGTAATGGCAGTCTGTCTCATGGCCGTATCGAGCTTCGCAGCAGCAGCAAATTACACCTTGTGGGTCAACGGCCGTACCGGTGGCGGTGTGGTCGGCGACTACAACAGCTGGACCTACTGGGGGCCGGGCACCACGGCCGCCGGCGTCAACAAGAAATCGGTCAATTGGGACGGCCGCAGCAGCATCGCTTCGGAAAGCGGCAAGATCCGCGACGCGCTCGACTGCTTCTGCACCGGCGGCAACTGGTGCTATGTCGTCACCCACAGCGCCGGCGACCTGATGATGGGCTACACGATGGCCAACTACGGCGGCTCGGCGCGCACCAAGAAAAACGCCGTCGCCAATTCCTCCGGCGTGTGCGGCAACAGCGATGGCACCGCCCAGACCGGCTGGAACATCAAGTGGGTGCGCGCGGCATCGGGCGCCGGCGGCGGTTCCGAGCTCTCGGACGCCGGCTCCTGGACCACCTCCGAACCCCTCGTGCAAGACCTGAAGACCAGCACGGCGCGCGCGATGTACAACCACAACACCACGCGCAACGTCTGGTTCTACATGTATGCCGGCGCCAAGGGCACGGCCTATTCCGGCATCCTGCCGGGCCAGGACGACGAAGCCGTGGCCTACCACAGCACCGGCGGGGTGTCCGGCAGTTCGGGCGGCTCCTACTGCAATCCGAGCGACTGGCTGTGCAACGACCTGACGCTGGGCACGGCGGCCAACGAAGGAGGGAGCCTGAAGTGGAGCTATCACTCGGTCAGTTTCCGGGATGATGGCGAGGCCTACAACCACTATGCGAACGGCAACTGGGGCGGCATCGTCGGTGTCGTGCGCAGCGCCGTGGTGAACAGTGCCCTCTGATCGTCCACAAGGGAGTCGCTGGCGGCGCCGGGGACCGGTCGTGCTGGTCCTGGCGCTGCTGGCGCTGATCGCCTGGCTGGCGCTGCGCGGCGACGAGCCGCCGCTCCCCGCCGCGGCCACCACGGCGGGCGGCGCAGCGCAGGGCCCGCAATTCTTCGGCCAGGTCGACGGCCAGCCGGCCGCGGCGTTTCCCGCCGAACGCGCGCGCCGACGCCAGCAGCTGGTCGATAACTACGCGCTGGCCGACCATACCTATTGCAGTTACCGCGAGGGCAGCATGTACCCGGCGCACTCGCGCCCGATGTCGCAAAATCCCGACCAGGCTTATCCAAACCGGCCGGTGCTGGAAACCAACCCGATGCGCGGTGACGACCGCCGCAGCAATCCGGACATCCTCGTGCAAACCTCGCAGTCGCGCGTCTTTCTCGCCGCCGGCGAATCCGTCGCGTTCTCGCTGCGCGCGATCGAGCCGAACGGCACCGTGGTGCCGCTCGTGATCACGCGCGCGCTTGCCGCCGGCATCGTCACCACCGGCAAGCGCCCGACCGCCCAGGTGCCGCTCGCCTTTGCCGACGATGGCGCGGGCGCCGATCCGGTGGCCGGCGACAATGCCTTTGCCGGCGTACTGACGCCTGCGCAGACGGGACTGGCCGGCTTTCACGGCACCATCCGCACCGAGGTGCGCTATGCGGCGGGCGGCAAGAACGGCGCGCTGATTTTCGACGTGATCTATTCGCCCAGGCTGCCGGCCGTCTGGGCCGGGGCGCCGCGCGAAGTGCTCGAAGACGGCTCGCTCGCGTTTGTCCTGCGCGCGGAGGTGCGCCAGCCGGGCCGCTATGTCGTCACCGGCCGCATCGACGACGCCAAGGGGCGCCCGTTCGCGCTGGCGACTTTCAACGAGGTGCTGGGGCCGGGTCCTAACGACATCAAGCTGGTCGTGTTCGGCAAGCTGATGCATGACGGCGGACCGGTGCTGCCGCTGACCCTGCGCGACGTCGACGGCTACCTGCTCAAGGAAAACGTCGACCCCGACCGCGAGCTGATGCCGCGCCTGGAAGGCAAGCTGCTGACGAGCCGCATGGGCTCGCTCAATGGCGTGACCGATACCGAATGGACGAGCGAGGAGCGCGAGCGCCACCTGACGGAATTCGCCAAGGACCGCAAGGGGGCGGCGGCCGAACTGGCGCGCTTCGACCCGTCGCAGCCGCTGCCGCCGAGTGCCTGCGGGCCGGTGAAATAGTCGGCCGCCCGGCGCTGCTTCCCCTCCAGCGCCGGGCCTTGTCTACTGTCCGGTATCTTTCGTGCCACGTTCAATTGCGCGCGATTGACGGCACGGGCTTCTTATCCCGAAAATGGCCGTTCGCGGTCGGCCGTCCTCGCGTCCCACTGCAACCAGAACGATGGAGGATGACATGGGACGATCTGCACGCCTCGCCGTTTCGCTGTGCCTGCCCGGTTTGCTCGCCGCCGGGGTGGCCGGCGCCACCAACTACAGCCTCTGGATCAACGGCCGCACGGGCGGCGGCGCGATCGGCAACTACAACGACTTCACCTATTTCGGCCCGAACGCGACGCCGGCCGGCGTCAACAAGAAATCCGTCAACTGGGACGGCCGGAGCGGCGTCGCCGCGCAGAGCGGCATCATACGCAACGCGCTCGACTGCTTTTGCACCGGGAATAACTGGTGCTATGTCGCCGTCCACAGCGCCGGCGACATGCTGATCGGCTACACGCTGGCGAATTATGGCGGCATGTGGCGGCCGGTGACGAATGCCCAGCCGAACGCATCGGGCGTGTGCACTGCCGGCACTGGCCGCCAGACCGGCTGGAACATCAAGTGGGTGAGGGTGGCGGCGGGCTCGGCCGGCGGCAGCGAACTGGCCGACATTGGCGCCTGGACCACCAGCGAGCCGATGGTCCAGCAGCACAAGGTCTCCACCGCCCGCGCCCTGTACAACCACAACGACACCAAGAACATCTGGTTCTACCGCTACGCGGGCGCGGCCGGCACGCTGTACTCGTTCGTGCTGCCGGGGCAAGACGACGAAGTGGTGGCCTATCACAGCGCGGGCGGGGTGTCGGGCAGCGGCGGCGGCACGTTCTGCAATCCGGGCGACTGGTTCTGCAACGACCTGAGGACGGGTTCGGGGCCGAACCAGGGCGGGCGGGCCAAGTGGAGTTTCCACTCGGTTGTGTTCCGCGACGACGGGGAAGACTACGGGCACTACACGGGGCGAAACTGGGGTGGGATCACCGCGCTGGTGCGCAGGGATATGGAAGCGATGGCGGTGCCGTAAGAAGAAGTCGAAAGCGTGGACGGGAGACCGTCCACGCAAGCTGTCAAGCTTACCCCGCACCCGCCCGCGCCGCGCGCTTTTCTGCCGCGCTCGGCCGCTTGCCCACCACGTACACCACATACATCGGCTCAAGCGAGCCTGCCTGCGGCTGGGCCAGCGCCACTTCCGGCGCCACGCCCGCCGTGCTCGCTGGCTGCGCTCGCTCGACCTTGCCTTGCAGGCAGGCTGCCAGCACCAAGGCGCCGAATGCCCCGAAAATCCACACTTCGACGTTACGCGCGATACCCATGACCATCTCCTCGAGCGGCCCCAAGCGGCCGTCTTGTCATCGTGCCCGCCCGGGATGACTCGGTATTGCAACGAATCAAGCCAAAATCATTCCTAGTGGAAACAGAACGACAGTGCTTTGGGACGCCGTTCGCGGTGCCAGCGTAAAATACCGCCTCGTTCGCAGAATTTGAAAGCACAGCATGTCGATACAATGGTTCCCGGGCCACATGAACTCCGCCAAGAAGCAGGCGGAGGAGCAGATGGAATTCATCGATCTCGTCATCGAAGTACTCGACGCGCGCCTGCCCGAGGCAAGCTGCAACCCGATGGTCGACCGCATGCGCAAATTCCGCCAGCGCCCGATCCTGAAAATCCTGAACAAGACCGATCTGGCCGATCCGAACGCGACCGCTGCCTGGAAGGCGTATTACGACGCGCTGCCCGGCGTGACGGCGTATCCGCTGACGACCAAGAAGCCGCTCGAGGTCGCCCGCATCCCGGCGCTGGCATTGTCGCTGGCCCCGCACCGCGGCGTGCCGACCAAGCCGCTGCGCATCATGATCATGGGCATCCCGAACGTCGGCAAGTCGACGCTGATGAATGCGCTGCTCAAAAAGCGCGTGGCCAAAGTCGGCGACGAGCCGGCCGTCACCAAGGTCCAGCAAAAGCTCTACCTCGACAAGCACACGGTGCTGGTCGATACCCCGGGCCTGATGTGGCCGAAGATCGAGATGCCGAGCGACGGCCTGATGCTGGCCGCCAGCCACGCGATCGGCACCAATGCGCTGATCGAGGAAGAGGTGGCCTTCTTCCTGGGCGACGTGTTGCTCGAGCGTTACCCGCAGCTGCTCACCGCGCGCTATGGCTTCAAGACCGAGGGCCTGGACGGTATCGGCGTGGTCGAGCAAGTGGCGGCGTGCCGCGGCTTCCGCATGCGCGGCGGCGAGTTCGACGTCGAAAAAGCAGCCCACGTGCTGCTGCACGACTACCGCAGCGGCGCCATCGGCCGCATCAGCCTCGAGACGCCGGACTCGCGCGCGGCCCGGCTCGAAGCGCACCGCGTCGAGAAGGCCGAGAAGGAGCGGATCGCCGCGGAGAAGGCGGCGGCCAAGGCCGAGGAAGCGAACCGCGGCAAGCGCGGCACCTGACCGGCGGCCTCGCGAATCGTAGATACAGGGCGGAGTCTCGACTCCACGCGTTACGTTGAACGGTGTTACAGCCTCGGAGGATCGGAAAACCGTAGCGAGCGGAAGGAGTGTCGTTCGAGAAGCGCAGCTGTACTGGAGTACAGCGGGCATCGCAGAGCGACAATCCGACGCGCAGTAGGTTTGCCGAGCCTCCGAGCTTGTCAGGTATATAATTCACCCCGTTCTGGTGCCCGCGTGCGCAATCTGCGTACGCAGTTAAACGGGAAACACGAAGCCACGGCGCCTGCGGCGTCCGGCCAGCGTGTGCTGCCCCCGCAACGGTAAACAAGCGTCGCCCCCGGCGACTGGCCGCCTCAAACACCACTGTGTGCAAGCACAGGAAGGTGAGGCGGTCCGACTTGCAAGCCCGGATACCGGCCAGGACAGGTGGATGCACACGCAGTGTGACGTCCGTTGAATCCGGCTTGCGGGGACGCAGGGCGGATGCTCCTTATCGAAGAATTACACCATGACTTTTGCTGCTGTTTCGAACAGCGCGCCGGCTTTCAAGCCGCTCGCGCTGGCCTGCGCCGTTTCCCTGTCCCTGTTTGCCGCCGCTGCCCACGCCGACGAACAAGCCATCGCCACCGTCCACGTCGCCGGCCCACGTTTCCCGGCCGACGCTGCCTTGCCGGCCGTCGGCGCGACCGTCATCACTGCCGACGAGATCCGCAGTGCCGGCGTCAACGACGTCAATGCGGCGATCCGCAAGATCGGCGGCGTATATGGCCGCCAGAGCCTGGACGGCTCGTCCGATTTCGGGCTCGACCTGCGCGGCTTCGGCACCAACAGCAGCCAGAACCTGGTGATCCTGGTCGACGGCGTGCGCCTCAACGAAAACGAACTGGCTGGTGCCGTGCTGGCGACCATTCCAGTCGATACCGTCGAGCGCATCGAGATCACGCGCGGCGGCAGCAGCGTGCTGTATGGCGAAGGCGCGACCGGCGGCGTGATCAACATCGTCACCAAGCGCGGCGCGGAGCCGGGCTACCACGGTTCGCTGGTGCTCGAGCGCGGCCAGTTCGACCAGCATGATGCGCGGCTGTCGCTGCGTCATGGCGAAGGTCCCCTGTCGTTCGACCTGACGGCGGCCAACCAGGCCACCGACAACGACCGCGCCAACAATACTTTCCGCCAGAAGAGCGTCAGCGGCGGCTTCCAGTGGGCGAAGGACGCGACGCGCCTGGGCATGCGCGTCGAGAGCGCGCGCCAGAAGTCGCGCTTCCCCGGTTCGCTGACGCTGGAACAGTTCGACGCGAATCCGCGCCAGACGAATACCCCGAACGACTTCGGGACTGTGGACAGCGACCGCGTCATGGCCTTTGCCGAACACCGCATCGGCAGCGTCGAGCTGGCGGCCGAACTGTCGCACCGCGAGCGCGAGGTGCTGTCGCATTACGATTTCAGCGGCTTCGTTTCGGAGGCGACCTACAACAGCCGCCAGACCCAGTTCTCGCCGCGCCTGCGCCAGCGCTCGCGCTTCGATGGTCTGCTCAACGAATTCGTCGCCGGCGTCGACCTGGTCCGCTGGGAACGCAGCACGACCTTTGGTTCCAAGGCCAGCCAGGATTCGAAAGCGCTCTACCTGCGCGACGAACTGCGCTTCGGCGGCGAACGCAATGCGCGCCTGGCACTGGGCGCGCGCCACGAACGCTTCGAGAAAGAAGAAGCCAACGCCAGCCTGGGCGTGCCGGATGGCGAGCAGTCGCAGAACGGCTGGAGCCTGGAAGGCAGCATCGATCCGCTGCCCGGGGTTACCTTGCACGCCAAGGCAGGGCAGAGCTACCGCATGCCGAACGCCGACGAAAACGGCTACCGCGTCGCCAGCGCGCTGCTCGATGCACAAACCTCGCGCGACCTGGAACTGGGTGCCAGCGTCGGCAGCGATGCCCGACGCATTTCGGCGCGCGTGTTCCGCCACCGCCTGCAGGACGAGATCTTCTTCGACCCGACCCTGTCCGGCGGCTTCGGCGCCAACACCAACCTCGACCCGACACGGCGCCAGGGTGTCGAACTCGACGCCCATGCAAACCTCGGCGCCGACCTGCGCGTCACGGGCCACGTACAGCACGTAAAGGCCGAATTCACGGGCGGCCCGAATGCCGGGCGCGAGATGGTGCTGGTGCCGAAGAACGTCGTCACCGCGCGCCTGGCCTGGTTGCCGGCGAACGGCCACAGCGCCGACATCGGTGCCCAGTACGTGTCGACCCAGCGCTACGGCAATGACTTCAGCAACGATTGCGGCACGCGCATTCCCTCGTACACGACGGTCGACGCGCGCTATGCGCTCAAGCTGGGCGCCTGGGAAGTGGCCGTCAATGGCCTGAATCTGACGGACCGCCAGTACTTCAGCCAGGCCTTCGGCTGCCGCAGCGGCATCTATCCGAGCGACGGGCGCCAGTTGAAGCTGTCGGCGCGCTACGACTTCTGATGCCGTGAAAACCACCCTCGGCACCTCGCCCGCACGCCGGCGCGCCACACTGGCGCTCCTGGGTGCGTGCGCGCTCGCCGTGTTCGTCGGGGCAGGGCTGGCCGGCTCGGTTGCGCTGCCTGTCGCCGCGCTGCCGCAAGCCTTCGCCAGCCTGCTCGCGGGTGCGCCCGACGGCATGGCCGCGACCCTGCTCGACCTGCGCCTGGGCCGCGCCAGCAGCGCCTTCGTCACCGGAGCGGCGCTGGCGCTGGCCGGCGTCATGATGCAGGCGCTGGTGCGCAATCCGCTGGCGGACCCGTATGTGCTGGGGGTGTCGGCGGGCGCCGCCGTCGGCGCGCTGGCGGCCTTGCTGTTCGGCGCGGCCCTGTGGCTGGTCGATGCCGGCGCCTTGCTTGGCGCGGTGGCGATCTCGCTACTGCTCTACCTGCTGGCGCGGCGCGATCTTGGCGGCGGGCGAGGCGGCGGGCGCGGCGGCGAGTCGAGCGTGCTGCTGCTGACCGGCGTGGTGCTGGCCTCGGCCTGCATGGCGCTGGTGACCCTGATGCTGTCGGTGGCGCCCGAATCGCGCCTGCGCGGCATGGTGTTCTGGATGATCGGCGACCTGGCCGGCACCTCCTGGCGCCTGTTGCCCTGGCTGGTGCTGGGCGCCTCCCTGCTGCTGGCGCGGCGCCATGCGCGCGCGTTGAACGTGATGGCGCTGCATGCCGATGCCGCCGTCACCCTGGGCGTCAACGTGACTGGCCTGCGCCGCTTCCTGTTCCTCTGTTCGGGCTTGCTGACGGCCTGCGCGGTCACGACCGGCGGCAGCATCGGCTTTGTCGGCCTGGTGGTGCCGCACGCCTGCCGCCATGCCTTCGGTCCCGACCACCGCATCCTGCTGCCCGCCGCCGCGCTGGCCGGCGGCGGCTTCCTGGTGCTGGCCGATACGCTGGCGCGTACCGTGCTCGCGCCCCAGCAGCTGCCGGTGGGCGTGCTGACTGCGCTGATCGGTGTGCCCGTGTTCCTGTTCCAGCTGCACCAATTGCACTTGCGATCCCGATGATCGAAACCCATGACCTGAGCCTGCGCGCCGATGGACGCGTGCTGGTCGACGCCCTCGACTGGCGCGTGGCGGCCGGCGAGAGCTGGTGCGTGATCGGCCCCAACGGCGCCGGCAAGACCACGCTGCTGCGCACGCTCGCCGGCCTGCGCGCGCCCGATGCCGGCAGCGTTACCCTGGCCGGCAAGCCGCTGCAAGGCTGGCCCTTGCCTGCGCTGGCGCGCGAACGCGCCTATCTTGCGCAATCGCGCGGCGACGCCTTTGCCTACCGCGTCATCGAGACGGTGCTGATGGCGCGCCACCCCTACCACGCCGACCGTTACTGGGAAGGCAGCGACGACCATGTCGCGGCCGAAAACGCCTTGCGCACGCTGGACGTGCTGCACTTGGCCCAGCGCGACGTGCGCACCCTCTCCGGCGGCGAGCGCCAGCGGGTGGCGATCGCCGCGCTGCTGGCCCAGGAGACGCCACTGCTGCTGCTGGACGAGCCGGCCAATGCGCTCGATCTCGCGCACCAGGTGGCGATGACGAACCTGCTGGCGCGCCTGTGCCGCGAGCAGGCGCGGGCCCTGGTCAGCGTCGGCCACGACCTGAACCTGGCCTGGAGCGGCGCCACCCACGCGCTGCTGCTGCATGGCGACGGAGAATGGCGCGCCGGACCCGTGATCGAGATCATGCGCGCCGACCTGCTCGGCGCCTGCCTCGGCCACCCGATCGCCGTCATCGAGCATGGCGGGCGCACCATCTTCCTGCCCGAGGCGCCCGCGGCCGTGGCAAACCTCTTTCGGAGAGTCCAATGAAATTGATGCTTCTTCTGCTGGCGCTGTGCGCCTCCTGGGCCCAGGCCGCGATCACGGTGGTCGACGACAGCGGGCAACAGGTCGTGCTGGCGCGCCCGGCGCAGCGCGTGATCTCGATGGCGCCGCACGTTACCGAGCTGCTGTTCGCCGCCGGCGGCGGGGCGCGCATTATCGGCGCCATGAACTACAGCGACTATCCCGCCGAGGCGCGCAGGATTCCCCTGATCGGCTCGAACAGCCAGATCGACCTCGAGCGCCTGATCGCCCTGAAACCCGACCTCCTCATCGTCTGGCAAAGCGGGAATACCGCGCGCCAGATCGAGCAGTTGCGCGGTCTCGGTATCCCGGTCTTCCATAGCGAGCCGCGCAGCTTCGAGACCGTGGCCGACAGCCTGGTGCGCTTCGGGCGCCTGCTGGGCACGGAACAGGTGGCCGAGCCGGCCGCCGCGCGCTTTCGCACCGGGGTGAGGGAACTGCGCACGCGCTACGGCAGCCGTGCGCCCGTGACGGTGTTCTACCAGGCCTGGGACAATCCGCTCTACACCCTGAATGGCGAGCAGATTGCCAGCGATGCGATCCGCCTCTGCGGCGGGCAAAACATCTTTGCGGAGCTGAAGACGATCGCCCCGCAGGTGAGCGTCGAGGCGGTGCTGCAGCGCGACCCGGAAGCCATCCTGGGCGGCAAGCGCTACACGCCGCAAGACCGCGGCCTGTCGATCTGGGCGCCCTACCGCGACATGAGGGCGGTGCGCCGCAAGAACCTGTTCACGCTGGATGAACAATCGATCACGCGCCCAGGCCCGCGCGTGCTCGACGGCGCGGCGCTGCTGTGCGCGCGTCTGGACGATGCGCGCGCACGGCGGTAAGCGCAGGTGACATTCGTAAGCAATTGCAAAAAACGGGGGCTGCTCCTATGGAAACGGCAAAAAAGTGGTAATCTCGCGGTCGATTTCTTCATTTTCAATACCAAGGATCCCTATGCGCCGTTCCCTGCGTTTCGCCCTCGTTGCCGCCAGCCTGGTCGCCAGCACCGCTTTCGCTTCGCCCACCAATCCGCAGAACGGCGTCGAGTACACGACGCTGTCGTCGCCGCAGCCGGTGCAGGCGGTCGGCAAGAAAGTCGAAGTCATCGAATTCTTCGCTTATCACTGCCCGGCCTGCTATGCGCTGGAACCTGGCCTGAACGAATGGGTCAAAAAGCAGGGTGACAAGATTGTCCTGCGCCGTGTGCACCTGCCGTTCCAGGGCGCTGCCGATCCGGAAGCGCACCTGTACCTGACGCTCGAGGCGATGGGCAAGCTCAATGAGATGCACGGCAAGATTTTCCAGGCCGTCCACGTCCAGCGCGTGCGCCTGATGAAGGACGAGCAGATCATCGACTGGGTAGCGAAGAACGGCATCGACAAGGCCAAATTCATGGAGACCTGGAATTCCTTCGGTGTCATGACCAAACTGCGCCGCCTGCCGCAAGTGACCACCAGCTACCAGGTAACGGGCACGCCGACCATCATTGTCGATGGCAAGTACCAGACCTCGCCGGGGCAGGTGGCCGATAAGCTGAAGATCAAGGACGGCAGCCAGGTGCTGCAGGCGCACTTCCAGGTGCTCGATGCACTTGTCGCGAAAGCAGCAGCCACGAAATGAGCGACGGAGAACGCAAAGTCCTCGAACTGTACGAGGGCGCCCGCCCCCGGGAAGAGGAATTGTTCGAGACCAGCAACGTGAACCACGTTGCCTGGTCGCTCGTCGTCATCCTGTTCGGCCTCGTCCTCTGGCTCTGCATCGCGCTCGTGAATGCGGAAAACCAGCGCCACGCCCTGATGACCAACAAGTGCCCGGACCCGGTCTTCAAGAGCGGCGTCGACAAGGCCTGCCTGTACACCGTCCGCTCGCGCGACCATTGGTGGGAACACCTGTGGTACGGCTTCACGCACGTGCGGCCAGAACTGAAGTAAGCACCGTGGGTGCCGGCTCGACCATCGCGGTCGCCGGCACCGATTACTCCTGCGGCAACACCACCACAAACCGCGCTCCACCCAATTCCGACCCCGTCACCTGCACTGTCCCCCCGTGCAGCAACACCGCCTTGCGCGCAATCGACAAGCCCAGGCCGAACCCCCCGGTGGCCCGGTCGCGGCTGCGATCGAGCCGGTAAAACGGCTCGAAAATCCGCTCGCGTTCCTCGGACGGAATTCCCGGCCCGTCATCCTCGACCGCAATCGTCACCTGCTTTCCCTCGCGCCGCGCCGTGACCCGGATGCCGGACACCGCATACTTCTGCGCATTCCTCAGCAGGTTCGACAGCGCCCGCCCCAGCAGCCGCGCATCGGCCTCGATCGTCCCCAGCCCGGGCGCGCAATCGATCGCCAGGGCGGGCTGCCCCGGCGGTAGCGCCGCCTCGACCGTGCGCAGCAGGGCAGACACGTCGACCGTGTCGCGCTGCGGCGCCTGGCCGCTGTCGAGGCGCGCCATGCCGAGCAATTCATTGACCAGGCTGTTGAGTTCCGACAGGTCGCCTTCCATCGCCGCGATGCGCTTGTGCAGCGCCGGGTCGTTCGCCTTCGCGCCCAGCAGTTCGAGCGCGAACTCGAGGCGCGCGATCGGCGTGCGCAACTCGTGCGAGACCGAATGCAGCAAGTTCTTTTGCGACACCAGCAGTTCCTCGATGCGGTCGGCCATGTGGTCGATCCGCTCGGCCAGCGGGTAGATGCTGGCGGAGGGCTGCATGTGCGCCCGTGCCGATAGCTTGCCGGCGCCGAACTCGTCGGCCACGCGCGAGAGCGTCTGCAAGCCCTGCCAGTGCGAGCGCGACCACAGGGCGATCGGCACCAGCAGGGCCAGCGCCACGATCACATAGCGCACCGCTTCCATCTGCAAGGCGAGGCTGACGTCGATCGGCAAGTCGCGCACATGGATGACTTCGTCCTCGCTGCCGATGTAGCGCTCGCCCTTCAGGTCGACGCGCCGGTAGAAGGACTTGTCTTCGACATCGAGCACGACCTCGCCGCGGTCGAGCGCCCCCAGGCTGGCGGCGGGCAGGAAGGCGCGCGCTTTCGGCAGCGCGATCAGGTCGAATCGGGTATCGGACACTTCGCGTACCCGGTTCAGGCGCGTGAGCCACTGGTCGGCGGGGGCCTCGTCGACGTATTGCTCGATCAGGAAGATCTGGGCCGAAGCCTGGCGCCGCGCGATGTCTTCCAGCGGATCGCCGAACAGGCGGCTCATGGCGAAATACACGACGAAGGTGGCGGCCGTGATCGACAGCATCACCAGCATGAAGAAACGGAAAAAGATCCGGTTCACCCCGGTCCTCCCGCATCTTGCCACTCGCCTTCTCGCTTCAGAAACATTAATTGTTCTCCCATCGGCATTGTATCGGAGCAAACATTTCCTTGCTGGCTTACAAATTAACGACAATTACTCGACAACTCCCAGAGGATTGGAAAGTTCTTTCCCGTTAAGATTATTCCTACAAGTTTTCCGTTTGCCCACTCGACATGCGAGTGTCGATGGGCTTTTTTATTCCAGCCGCCGCGACAAGCGCGCGGCCCAACTGCCGGTGCAGCGCGATGCGATCCATCGCCCTCATAAGATTGCGCACGGGAAAACACGATACTTGGGAGCTGGGCTTGCCTCAACGTAAAATACTGGCACCTGAGTCTTCGATTCTTTTACCATGACCAAGCTTTTCGCCCTGGCGCTTGCCGCCGTATCGAGCGCCGCCTGTGCGCAGATGCCAGCGACCAATCCGATGCCCGACGGCAGCCGAGACATGTATGTCGGGCTGGGCGTGGTGTCGAAGCCGCGCTACGACGGGGCGCAGGACAGCGAACGCGCGGCATTGCCGGTGCTGCAGGTCCAGTGGAGCAATGGCGTGTTCATCTCCGGCATGCGTGCCGGCATCCACTTGTCGCGCGCACCAGGGCTGGAATTCGGCCCCTTGCTGGAACTGCAGCCGCGCCGCGATGCCGAAGGCGAGGGCGGGGACATCGGCGCGATCGCCGAAGTGCGCTTCAGCCTGGTCGAATTGCCGCAGGCCGCCGGCAACCGCCTGGCCGGCATGCCTGCCATCGCCCGCCGCGTGCAGGGCGGGGGCTTCCTCAACTATTACCTGACGCCCGACTGGCGTGTCACCGGCAGCCTGCTGTACGGCGCCGGCAACGCGCGCAAGGGCATGAAGTTCGAACTCGGCGTGCAGCGCCTGGCGCTGCAACTCGGCGCCCATCATCGCCTCGGTCTGGACGCCGGCGTGACGCTTGCCAATCGCCGCTACAACGGCGCGTTTTTCGGCGTCGGCGAGCTCGACTCGTCCAGCAGCGGCCATGCCGTGTTCGACCCCGCCGGCGGCCTGAAGGATGCGCGCCTGGGTGCGCGCTGGAACTGGGCCTGGTCGCCCTCCTGGATGCTCACGTCCAGCGTTCAAGCGACCCGCCTGCTGGGAAGTGCCCGCAAGAGCCCGCTAGTCGAGCGGCCGACCAACCTGACGGTTTCCACCGCCATCGCCTACCGCTTCTGACGATGCCACTGGCCAGCCACCTCACTGCCTGCTGCACCCTGTCGCTGCTCGCCCTGTCCGCGTGCGCGCAGGCCCGTGCCGGCGAATGGGTCAGCTACCGCGACGCCTACCGCGCCATGGTAGTGTTCGAAAAATATGGCGGGCCGAAGAACTTCCTGCAAAGCCAGCTGCAGGTCGCGCCGCAAGACCGCATCGCTTCGCTCGACGGCGTGCAGCTGACGCTGGCCGGCAAGACCAGCCAGGTCAACCTGCCGCTCGATGCGCTCGGCCGCACGCCGTTCCCCCTGCTCAAGGGCGCCTACGACGAGAACGTTGCCCTGCTGCTCAGCCGCAGGGTGGGCGGCTTCGGCGTGCGTCCGCGCGTCTCGATCGCGCTGCAGCCCGATGGCGTGTATGAAGACGGCGAGCTGCGCGCCGCCTGCGAACAGGCCCTCGGCTTTGCCCGTTATGGCGACGGTTCGCTGCGCACGCGCCAGTGCGCCGGCGTGCGCTTCGTATTCGCCAAGCGCGCGGCGGAGATCGGCGTGCGCATCCACAAGAGCGATGGCTCCGACGCCACGCTGGCGGTAACCCCTGGCAGCGCGTTCCCGGGCGACGCCGACGACAGCTTCCCGACCGTGCTGTACCGCTTTGGCGGCAGCGACAAGGTCCAGCTGGTGACGGCGTATCCGCCGCTGGCCATCGTGCCGCTGTTCGAATAGGCGCGGCGTTCCGGCGTGGGGCACGACAGTTGCCACTGCCAAAAGCGGCGCTGGCCGAATGCCAGGCACCTAAGCCAAAATCGTGTTTCCCTGGCATATTTTGTTAGCAGCGGAGTAAAGTACGGGGTCCTTGACGACATTGGCCTAATGCCAGTCAGTTAAGCGAACAGCGTTGTCTGCCTAAGCTGCCAACGAAAAAAGCAGCCGGAAGGCCGGGCTGCTGCTGAACTGACCGGCATTAAGCTATTGGCCTCAATGACCGCGTACCTTACGCTGCTGCCAACGAAAAGCTTCTGGCACAAACAACGGCCTTCAGTGACTGGCATTAGCCCCAGGCCGAGGGCGAGAACAAATAACCTTCGCCCCACACCGTCTTGATCTTTTCCGACTTGGCGTCGTCGAACTTGCGGCGCAGTTTCGAGATGCAATTGTCGATGCTGCGGTCCAGTCCGTCGAACTCGATGCCGCGCATCTTCTTCAGCAATTCGTCGCGCGACAGCACGCGGCCTGCGGCTTCGGCCAGTACCGTCAGGAGCTTGTATTCGGTATTGCTCAGCAGGCAGAGTTCGTCGCGCCAGTAGACCGTGCGGTCGGCGCCGATGATGCGCAGCGCGCCAAAGACGAGTTCGCCGCTGTCGGGCGCCGCTTTCGGCTGGGTACGGCGCAGCAGGGCGCGCAGGCGCGCCAGCAGCACGCGCGGCTGGACCGGCTTGTTGACGAAATCGTCGGCCCCTTGCTCGAGGCCCGAGACTTCGTCATAGGAATCCTCGCGCGCGGTGAGGATCAGGATCGGCACCTCGGACAGTTCGCGGATCTGGCGGCACACTACCATCCCGTCCAGGCCCGGCAGCATCAGGTCTAGCACCAAGATGTCGGGCGCGCAAGCATGGAAGCGGGCCAATGCCTCGTCGCCGCGCACGACCAGGTCGACCGCGAATTCATAGCCGGACAGGTATTCCATGACCAGTTCGGCCAGGCGCGCGTCGTCTTCCACCAGTAACACTCGGTACATGCTGTTCTCCTTCCCCGATATTGTATAGACGCAATCGCTGATGAGCACAGTTCCTACACTCGACCGACAGTTGAATACATTTTCGGGACACAAAGGGAAAGTTGGCATTGCGCTTGCCGAAATGAAAAGAGCCGCGCGCGGCGGCTCTCTTATTCTTGCTTTGAGGCAGGAGGGGTTTTAACAGTTCGCGCGGAACTTCGTCAATCTTGATCGATCATATTCGATATGACAAAGCAAGTGCCTCTGGAAAAAGCGAATGCGGCCCAGGATATTGACGCTCATGTGTTCGCAATCGAAACCTAGTCCATTGGACGATAGGGGCAGGCACGACATGCTGTGTTTGACACAGGTCAAAATCACCCTTAACGAATTCGCCATAGCGTGGATCAGCTCCCTCCGACGCGGCGTTCAGGGTCCTGGTCGGCAAGGACAGGTGGAAGTCCGCCTCAGACCCGGAGAGTGCCAGCCCGGTCTTGTCCCTTCTTGATCCGAATCAAACAAAAATTTGATCAACCCCTACAGACTGATTTCAAATCCAGGTAAAGCAGTCAGATCCGCGCGAAGGCCATCATGTTCCGCAAAATACTTGTACCAACCGACGGATCAGCCTTGTCCGAGCACGCGGCGGCCGCGGCAGTAGCGCTCGCCCGCGGCAGTGGCGCTGAAATCGTCGCGCTGTCGGTTGCGCAGCAGTGGGATCCCTCGCACGCGCAGTTCGACGACGGCACGTCGACGGTGCAACGCGAGCGCGCCCTGAACGCGGCAGCGCAACGTGCCGGCCGGGTGGCCCGGCTAGCCCAGGAGGCCGGCGTCCCACATAGCCTTGTCACTGCCATGGCCTGGTCGCAGCACGACGAAATTATCCGCGTGGCGCTCGAACTGCATTGCGACCTGATCTTCCTTGCCGCACACGGGCAGTGCGGAGTGACGAGGCTGATCGCGGGACGGATACCCCAGCTGGTGCTCGCCTATTCGCCCGTGCCCGTGATTCTCTACCGCGGCAACGCCGAGGCCGCCTGATCGTCAACGCCGGTAGCGCCGGCACACTTCTGGAGGTCTACCATGTACAAGCGAATCCTTTTGCCGACCGACGGTTCGGAGGCGTCCCAGCGCGCCATTCTGGCGGGCGTCGGCTTCGCCAGGAGCGTGGGAGCCGAGGTCGTCGCCATGACGGCGGCGCCGGAATTCCATACGTTTACCATTGATGCCGACATGCTGGAGCAGACCGCCGAGGATTACGCGCAAGCCAGCCGGGCGCACAGCCAGCGCGTGCTCGACGAGGTGGCCGCTGTCGCCGGCGATGCCGGCGTCACTTGCACCTGCGTTGCGGTTGCTTCGGACACTCCGTACGAGGCCATCATTTCAACCGCGCGCGAACACCGCTGCGACCTCATCGTGATGGCCTCTCACGGCCGCCGGGGAATCAAGGGTCTGCTGCTGGGCAGCGAAACTCAAAAGGTGCTCGTGCACAGCGCCATTCCGGTCATGGTGCATCGCTAGATGCCGGCACATTTTGAGGACAAGTCATCATGTATAAACGCATTCTCATCCCCACCGACGGTTCGTCCGTCTCCGGACTCGCCGCGGACGCCGCGATCGAACTGGCCCGGTCCTGCGAAAGTGGGATCGTCACGCTCTCCATTGTGGTCCCGGAGCCCGTCCTTCCGGATATCGGAGGCGGCATCGTGCTCGACTCCCGCCAACAGACCGATGTTCTGCTGGAAAATGCCCACGGCTTTGTCGGCACTCTGGCCGAGCGCGCGCGGCGCGCGGGCATCGAATGTACACCAGTCACCCGGATTGATCCGGATCCGGCCAGGGCCATCGTCGAAGCGGCACGCGAGTACCAATGCGACCTGATCGTCATGGGGTCGCACGGACGGCGTGGCCTGAGCAGATTACTGGCCGGTAGCGTGACGCAGGCGGTGCTCGCCTACGCCCCTGTCCCGGTCATGGTGCTGCGACCGGCCCTGCCCGACGAACAGGCCCAGGCCCTGGCGCGCACCTGCCCCGCCAGAGCGCGCGTCTGACGTCGCTGCCATGCATCTGGACAAGCGCTGGCCGGCAGCGTGGACGACCCCGACGTGCGGCGCAAGTACAACGGACCGGGACGGGGATACCGCAGCGAATGGCTCCCGAAGCCGCCTGCGCGCCGCTTTCGCTCGCTTGACCGGCGCGCTTGGCCCTGAGCGCGAACGCGAGTTCGGCCTGGCGCTCGACCGCGCCCTCTCCAGCTTGTTGCCCGCACTCGGCGCGGTGTTCGGTATCGCCGTGGTCCTGTTTGCCGTGTGGGATTACTGGATCGCTCCAGGGCGGGCCTGGACCACGGCGATGCTGCGCCTGGCCCTCGTACTCGTCGGCGCCCTGGGCTATGTCGAATGGCGTGCCCGGATACCGATTGCCTGGCGCTGCGGTCTGGTGTACGTGACACATACGGGAGCGACGATCCTAGGCGAAATCAAACGGCCGCAATCGTATCAGACTGGCGCCGTCTCATCCTTTTTCCTGACTGCTGCCTGCTTCCGGCGGGGCGGTCGTCAGGAGCGCTTCCAGCCGTTCGAAATCAAGCAGTTCAATGTCGCGCTTGTCGAGGGCGATCCATCCCTCGTTACGGAAACGCCCGAGCAGACGGCTGATGCTTTCGATCGTCAGTCCAAGGTAGTTGCCGATGTCGGCGCGCGACATGCGCAGGCGGAATCGTCGTCCGGAATAGCCCCGTTCGGCATATCGCGAGGACAGGTCCAGCAGGAGGCTGGCAAGGCGCTCTGCCCCATTCATGGCCGCGTACAGCAGTACCGCCTGTTCGCGTACGATCTCGTGGCTCAAGGCGGAATGGAAACGCTCCATCAAGGGCGCAGAATCGTGCATTGCTGCCTGGAGCCTGCCATACGGGATTTCACACACTTCGCAGTCGTCGAGTGCGCACATCGTGGAGGCATGTCGTCCTGCGTAGATCGCATCGAGGCCCATCAGATCGCCGCTCATGTAAAAGGCAGTGACATGCGGCTGGCCGCGGTGATCGGGCCGCGACGATTTCAGGTGGCCGAAGCGGACCGTATACACCATGGCAAAAGACTGGCCCCTGCGGAACAGGACGTCGTCGCGCGCCAGGCGGCGCCGGTACCCGATCAGCCCGTCTAGCCCAATGACATCACGGACGTCGACATCCGATGGCAGGCACAGGTTGCGGGCAGCGCAGCCTGAACAGCTCGCCGGCGGCCGGGCCGGCGCAAGCATGCCGGCATGGAGCGTCAGATCGTTCATGCGTCCTCCGGTGGTCCGTAAGCGGCCATGGGTCAGTATCCGGCAAAGCGGCTGATCGGGCAAGTCCGGCTGAAACAGGCAATTTCATTGCCGCCGCATGAAGCAGCTCTGCTCGATGGAAATTGACCGGGATGTTTTCTTCCGATTTTTGATCCAAATCAAATGCCTGCCGTGACATCTCTCTTGCGACCCGCTTACAGTCGAATAAGCCCGCATCACGCTGGGACTATAGGGGAGCACCGATGGACAGGCGCTGTTTGGTGACCGGCAAGGCTTGGCGGCGGCGCTGTGTCGCCTCGATCGCGCGCGGCAAGCGCTCAGAGAGCACATGAAGCCGGGCGCTCCGGGAATCGGCCCGGAAGGACTCGACAGCGGCGAGGCTGCGCGGCGCCTCGCGCGGGACGGGCCCAATCGCTTGCCCGACGCCGGCGGCCGGCGCTGGCTGCAGATCGCCGCCGGCGCCGCGCGCGAGCCGATGTACCTCCTGCTGGCTGGCGCGGCCGTGCTGTATCTGCTGCTGGGCGAGCCGCGCGAAGGCGCGTTCCTGCTCGGCATGGTTGTCCTGATGCTCTGTATGACCCTGTTCCAGGAGGGGCGTACCGAACGCGCGCTGCAGGCCCTGCGCGACCTGAGTTCGCCGACCGCACTGGTGCGGCGCAACGGTAGGGCACAGCGTCTCCCGGCAAGCGAGCTGGTCGAGGGCGACCTGGTCGAACTGGGCGAGGGAGATCGCGTGCCTGCGGATGCGCTGCTGCTGGCGTCGACCGGACTGATGGTCGATGAATCCCTGCTGACGGGAGAGTCAGTCCCGGTCGGCAAGCTGGCCGCGCCGCAGGGCAGTGCTGCGGCTGCCCCGGGCGGCGCCGACCTGCCCTGGGTCTATTCCGGCACCCTCGTGGTGCAGGGGCATGGGCTCGCGCAGGTCAGCGCCACGGGGTCGCGCAGCGAGATTGGGCGCATCGGTATGGCGCTCGGCCGGATCACGCCGCCTCCGGGAGACCTGCAGCGCGAGACCGCGCGGCTGGCGCGCCGCCTTGCCCTGTTGGGTGGCGCAGTCAGCGCCCTGCTGGTAGGTCTGCTGCTCCTGCGTGGCAGCGACGCGGTGCCGGCGCTACTTGCCGGCATTGCCCTGTCCATGTCGATGCTCCCTGAAGAATTCCCGGTCATCCTTACCGTGTTTCCTGCCCTCGGCGCGTGGCGTCTGGCGCGCAGCCAGGTGCTGACACGCCGCCTCGCGGCCATCGAAATCCTTGGCTCGACCTCGGTGCTGTGCGTCGACAAAACCGGTACCCTGACCGAAAACCGTATGGCCGTAGCCCGGATCTGGCGCGCAGGTGTCGTTCACGATCCGGGGGCTGGCGCCCCGATACCGGCGCCGCATCGCGAAGTTCTCGTCCATGCACTGCGGGCCAGCCGCGAGCTCGGTAGCGATCCGATGGAGGCTGCATTCTGGCGCCTGGCTGCCGATGTATTGCCGGACGCAGGCGCCGTCCCGGGGGCCTGGTCGCTGGTGCATGAATACGGTCTGACTCCCCAGCGGCCCGCGCTGATACATGTGTGGGATTGCGGCGACAACACCGCCCTGGTGGCGGCCAAGGGGGCGCCCGAAACGGTCATCGCGCTGACCCGCGCCGACGCCGCCCTGCGCGAGGAAGCGCTGGCGGCCGCAGCGCAAATGGCCGGGGCAGGGCTGCGGGTGCTGGCGGTAGCGCGTGCGCACGCTGCAACGGGGCCTTGGCCAGACGATCCTGGCGCGTTCGGATTCGAACTGCTCGGCCTGGCGGCGCTGGCAGACCCCTTGCGTGCGGACATCCCTGACGCCGTGGCGTCGTGCCAGGAAGCCGGCCTGCGCATTGTGATGATCACCGGCGACCATCCCGAAACCGCGCGCGCGATCGCACGCCAGGCCGGCATCGGCAGCGGCAGCGGCGGGACGCTCACAGGCGTCCAGATCGCGGCGCTTGAGAGCGACGCGCTGGCGCGCCGCCTCGAGGGCATTGATGTCTGCGCGCGCATCGCGCCCCAGCAGAAGCTGGACATTGTGCAGGCATTGCAGCGTGGCGGCGCCGTCGTAGCCATGACAGGGGACGGGGTCAACGACGCCCCGGCCCTGCGCGCTGCCAACGTCGGTGTCGCAATGGGACGTCGCGGTACCGATGTCGCGCGCGAAGCGGCCGAGCTGACCCTGCTCGACGACCGCTTTGCTTCGCTGGTCGAGGCAATCGCGTCCGGGCGCCGGATCTTCGGCAACATGCGCAAGTCCATGTGCTATGTGATGGCGATGCATGTGCCTATCGCAGGCATGGCGCTGCTGCCGGTGCTGCTGGGCTGGCCGGTCATGCTGTATCCGCTCCACATCGTATTCCTGGAACTGGTCATCGACCCCGCCTGTTCGCTGGCTTTCGAGAATGAGCCGCCCGAGAAAGACCTGATGCGCCGCCCGCCGCGCGCGCCCGGCGAGGCGCTTTTCGGCCGCGAAGCAGTCACCGTTGCGCTGCTGCAGGGCACATGGGTGCTGGTCATCCTGGTTGCGCTGTATGGCTGGGCGCTGGCGCAGCTGCCCCAGCCAGAAGCCCGCACCATTGTTTTTGCGGCACTGGTGCTGTGCAACCTGGCGCTGCTGATGTCGAACCGCCAACGCGGTGGTGTCGGGGGAACGCTGAGGATCGCCAATCCGGTGTTCTGGGCGATCGCCGGGGCGGCGCTGTTGCTGTTGGCGCTGGCCATCTATTTACCCGCCGCAGCAGCGATGCTGCGCTTGGCGCCGCCGCCAACAGGATCTCTGGCCGCGGCTGGCCTGGCGGCTGCGGCCGCGCTGGCTGGCCTTGAGCTACGCAAATGGCTGTCGGCGCGTGCGCGGCCAGCGCTCCTGCGCGGAGGCAGCCAGCCGCCGTAGCGAACATGCAGACACTTCCGCAGATGCAGGGGAAGGGCAAACTTGTCTTTTTGATTTGCATCAAACAGGGTGCATGACGAAGGGCACAGACTGCGGGCTTCTGCACCAATGCCAACAAAAAGACCTTTCATGACTTCCGCTTTGATAACGATCAGACGTCCGTACAGCATCGTGCAGGCAATGACGCTCGCCCGAAACAGCTTGCTCGCCCGCGCGCGTGACACTGCGCGCGAATCCGACGAGCACTTTTCGGTCGCCTTCGCGGGCCTGGTTGACGCTGTCGAATGCACGTTCCGCAATGAGGAAACATTGATGGAGTCAGCCAGGCACCCCGCCTTGCGAAACCAGCGCCAGGACAATGCGCTGCTCCTCAATGCCTTGCACTATGCGGCCTCCCAGGTTGAGGCAGGCAAGATCTCAGTCGGGCGCGAGGTCATGACAGCATTGCCGGACCTATTGTCGCTGCACCGGTTCAGTACGCATCAAATGCTGGCAGACCGTGTAACCGGCCCGCCTGTGGGACCTGGTGCGCGCAAGGGGTGTCTGGCCCTCAACGTGGCCGGGCGCCGGACACGCGAGGGCAGGCGATGAGCTACCGGACCATGCTGGTACACGCCGACCTGTCGCGGCACGCACCGGGACGCATCCGCCTTGCCGCGCAGCTAGCCAAAACGCATGAGGCGCACTTGATCGGCGTCGCCGCAACCGGCGTGTCGCGCGATGTATTTCCACACGGCTACCAAGCGGTTTCTGGCAGCCTGGAGGCGAGCTACTTCGCTCCCCTCCACGACAACGCAATGCGGGCACTGGCACATTTCAACGACATCGCTGTGGCCGCAGGCGTCTCGCACGACGCCCGGCTGGTCTGCGACCTTGCCAGTGACGCGCTGGCAAGGCAGGCGCGGTTCAGCGACCTGGTAGTCGTTAACCAGGACGATCTGAATGAAGCGCTGGCCGAGACATTTGGGTGCATACCCGGATATGTCGCGTCCACCAGCGCCCGCCCGGTCCTGGTGGTGCCGTGTGCCCCCGTGACGCAGGAGCCGGGCCAGCGTGTGCTTGTGGCCTGGAACAGCAGCAAGGAAGCCTCGGCGGCGATGCACGCGGCGATTCCATTGCTGCAGCGTGCCGCGCGCGTGAGCATTGTCTCGTTCCGCTCACCGGACGATACCGACATGCAGGACCCACGCTATCAGGCCGACCTCGCCGCCTTCCTGGCCCGGCATGACGTCCGCGCAGAAATCCTGGCATTTGACCACGACATTGAGTGCGGGCATGCCTTGCTCAGGATGACAGGAGAGCAGGCCTACGACCTCATCGTGATGGGCTGTTACGGCCATTCTCAATTCCGTGAACTGTTCCTGGGCGGCGTCACCAGGACTGTACTGAACGGCGCCACGGTGCCCGTGCTCATGGCTCGCTGACAGCGGCAAGCGCAGTGCCGGCCGCAAATTTTCAGGGGCGGTAGGCAGATGATGAATGCCGCAGTGTTTACCGGTCCTGGGCGTATTACCCTAAAACAAGCACGGCCCGCAGAGCGGGCCATGCTTCAGACTGGAGCTTGTTCCAATCTTTACTGGATCAGGATGTCTACCAGGAGATAGTAGGTTCCGAAGTTAATTAAGTTGTTCCGAACTTAATTATGACGAAACAACGACGGGTATTACGCCATGTTCTTGCCGACGAATTCCCAGTTGACCAGGTTCCAGAACGCTTCCACGAACTTGGCGCGGGCGTTGCGGTAATCGATGTAGTAGGCGTGTTCCCAGACGTCGCAGGTCAGCAGGGCCTTGTCGTCCGATGCCAGCGGGGTGTGCGCGTTCGAGGTGTTGACGATGTCGACGCCGCCGTCGGCCTTTTGCACCAGCCAGGTCCAGCCCGAACCGAAGTTGCCCAGGGCCGACTTCGAGAACTCTTCCTTGAACTTGTCGAACGAACCCCACTTGGCGTTGATCGCGTCAGCGACCGGGCCGGTAGGCGCGCCGCCGCCGTTTGGCGTCATGCAGTTCCAGAAGAAGGTGTGGTTCCAGACCTGGGCCGAATTGTTGAAGATGCCGCCCGAGGACTTCTTGACGATTTCTTCCAGCGACATGGCTTCGAACTCCGTGCCCTTGATCAGGTTGTTCAGGTTCGTCACATAGGTAGCGTGGTGCTTGCCGTAGTGGTATTCCAGCGTCTCGGCGGAGATGTGTGGCTGGAGTGCGTCTTTCGCGTACGGCAGCGGTGGCAGAGTATGTTCCATGTCTTATTCCTTTATTGGTTGGCAACGAATTAATTCTTCGGAAACGGCGATATTCTAAACCGGATGCGCAGAGGCTGCATATTTGCCACCGAAAGCCCTCCTTGCCCACCCCGGCAGGCTCATTCGAGCCTGGCCTGCACAGTCGACACCTTCACTTTGGCGCTGCCCTCGGCCAGGCGCAGCGTCAACACCTGGCGCGCCTTGATCTCGCCCGGCGCACGCAGCGCCTGTCCCGCGGCATTGCTGACGATCGCGTAGCCGCGCTCGAGCGTGCGCTGCGGATTGAGCAGTTCGAGCTGGGCCGACAAGGCGTCGAGCGCGTCGCGCCGTCGTTTGACCGCGCCGCACAGGCTTGCGTTCAAGTGGCGCCCTTCGGAGGTGAGCTGGGCGCGCAGCGAGCGCACGTCGGGACGGTGGCGCGCCCAGCGCTGCTGCAGCTGCGCCAGCAGCACGCCGCCGCGATTGAGGGGCGCGCGCACCACGTGGGTCAGGCTGGCGGCCATCGCGCGCAGTTTCAGGCGCTGGTGCCCGATCTGGGCCGTCGGGCTCAGCAAGCGCCGGCTGAAGTTGTCGAGCCCCTGGTTCGCTTCCGACAGCTGGCGCCGCATGGCGCGGCGCAGGTCGGTCGCATCCGCCGCCAGCGAGTTGATCCAGTCGTCGCGCGGTGTCGCCGCCAGTTCGGCGGCGGCCGTCGGCGTGGCGGCGCGCATGTCGGCGGCAAAATCGGCGATGGTGACGTCGGTCTCGTGGCCGACGCCGGCAATGACTGGCATGCTGCAGGCGGCGATCGCGCGCGCCACGACTTCTTCGTTAAAACTCCACAAGTCCTCGATCGAACCGCCGCCGCGGCAGACCAGCAGCACGTCGACCTCGGCGCGCATGGATGCGGTCATGATGGCATCGGCGATCTTCTCGGCGGCGAATTGGCCCTGCACCGGCGCCGGATACAGCACGATGTTCACGTGCGGCGCGCGGCGCTGCAAGGCCGTCAGGATGTCGCGCAGGGCGGCCGCTTGCGGGCTGGTGACGATGCCGATCGAGCGCGTAAACAGCGGCAGCGCGCGTTTGCGGTCCTGGTCGAACAAGCCCTGGCTCGAGAGCTTTTCCTTCAGGCGCAGGAAGGCTTCATATAACTGGCCCACCCCGGCGCGGCGGATCGCTTCGACGTTGATCTGGTAATCGCCGCGTGCCCCGTACAGGGTGACCAGCGCGCGTACCTCGACCTTGTCGCCTTCGCGCGGGACGAAGCCGGCGTACTGGGCGCGGCTGCGAAACATGACCGAGCGTACCTGGGCTGCATCGTCCTTCAGCGTGAAATACCAGTGGCCCGAACTGGCGCGCGTGAAATTCGAGATTTCGCCGCCGATCCAGATCAGGGGAAAGGAACGTTCGAGCAGGCGCGCGACCTGCGCATTGAGGGCGGTGACGGTGAGGACAGGCGGGGCGGCGTAGGCGGCGTCGGAATCTGGAGTGTTCAGCATGGCATGGCGACAAACAGTGAAGCGGAAAGCTTATGGCATAAGCCGGGCGTGGCGACAAGGGTTTTTCGTCCCGAATCTCAGTTACTGCGGAGCGCCTTATTTGCTGGCAGGAGAGGGTGATTTGTTTAAAATCAATAGCTTATAAGTAGCTGGGTGTAGTTGGACACAATGTTATCCACAAAAATTGTGGGGAACTTATGCGCCCGGGCTTGTCCACTGCTGCAAATGCGGGCAGGCCTTGGTTTTCTAATTAAAATCAAGCACTTATGAATCAGATGCTGACATTGCACACATTGTTCTCCACAGTTTGTGTGCACAGAGCGTGGATCTTTTATTGATTTTCGCAATGTTCGGCGATGCGATAAGAAAACCGAGCGCTAGGCAGGTGCTCCTCGCACTTTTGTGCACAGTGCATGGATTTTGAGCAGGGGCAATTTTCTCTTTAGAATCAACATGCTTGTGTTGTATCAAGACGTTTCCTCACAATTTTGTCCACAGAAAGTGTGCAGAAAATGGGGGCCGGCATATGACCGATCACAGCACGCTGCCGGCCGGGCCTTTCTGTGCCTGCGCCATCCCCGGCAGTCCACGGGGCGTCAGGGCAGAATAAGCCTTGGCAGGCCCCGACAAAAAATTGTCGGGCCTGCCACATAAACAAGCACGCACCTTAATCTGAATCGAATCAAGTACTTACGTCAGCACAAGCAGGCTTGCGCACATTCTTTTCCACAGAATGTGTGCAAAGACGAGGCGGCCGACAAACTGCGCTTGATGAAATCTGCTATGCGGCCTGGCGCGCAGGAGGCGCGGTGAATAAGTCGGGATGCCCAAATTTAAGACAGTAAAAAATTATTGTTTTAAATCAAAGGCTTGACGACATCGGGATGCCATTGCTCACAATTTTGTCCACAAACTATGTGGGGAAGATGAAGGACTCCGTACCTGGTTCGATGCAAAGTTGACGTGCTGCATTTTTCAGCGTCAACGTAATGTTGATTTAAATCAATGGGTTAACTCATGCATATGACCATTGCACACAATTTTATCCACAGAAAATGTTTACAAGTCGGGTGAGGCAGAAAAGTGGCCGCCGGAATGAATTTGGCAAGGATTAGTCCTGTAACTTCCATGCATGCCACATTATTGCGCATTGGAAAAATTCCCTTAAGAATCAACGATCTTTGCGTCAGAGCAGGGTATTGCACACAATTTTATCCACAGAACTTGTGCAGAACTGTACTTGCCGCATTGCTGCCAACTTGCTACATTGCCGGATTCGTTTCTCACCTTCAGGAGTTCACTTGTTCGCCATTCTTCAAGCCGCCGGCTGGCCCATCTGGCCATTGCTGATTGCCTCGATCGTCGCCCTGGCCTTGATCATCGAACGCCTGATTTACCTGCGCCGTGAAAAAATCTTGCCGAAGCAGTTGCTCGGCGAAGTCATCCAGGTCTATCGCAACAAGAAGGCCACTCCGGACATCATCAATACGCTCGAGCAGAATTCGCCGCTCGGCACCGTGCTGGCCGCCGCCCTGCGCAATGTCGACGCCCCGCGCGACGTGATGAAGGAATCGATCGAGGAAGCCGGCCGCGGCGTCGCCCACGTGCTGGAACGCTTCCTCACCACCCTCGGCACGATCGCTTCGCTCGCGCCGCTGATGGGCCTGTTCGGTACCGTGGTCGGCATGATCGAGATTTTCGGTTCGCAAAACGCCACCGGCGGCGCCAATCCTGCCCAGCTCGCGCACGGCATTTCGGTGGCCCTGTATAACACCGGCTTCGGCCTGGCCATCGCGATGCCGGCCCTGGTGGCCTACCGCCACTTCCGCGCCCTGGTCGACAGCTTCGTCATCGAGATGGAACTGCAGGCCGTGAAATTTGTCGACGTGGTCCACGGGACGCGCAAATGATGAATTTCCGCCGCGGCCAGAAACGCGAGGATCCGGAGATCAACCTGATCCCGTTCATCGACGTGTTGCTGGTCGTGTTGATCTTCCTGATGGTCTCGACCACCTACAGCAAGTTTACCGAGCTGCAGATCACCCTGCCGACGGCGGACGCCGACAAGGTCGCCGAGAAGCCGTTCGAGATCAATGTCACGATCGATGCCAAGGGCAATTACACGGTGAATAACACGCCGGTGTCCTTCAACGGGGTCGCCGGCCTGGCCGACGACCTCAAGGCCGCCGCGCGCTCCGGCCCGAACGGCCAGCCGGTGGCGGACCCCGTCATCATCGTCAACGCCGACCAGTTCGCGATGCACCAGATGGTGATCAACGTGCTGGAAGCGGCGCGCGTGGCCGGCTACGACAAGCTGACCTTCGCCGCCCAGACCGGCGGCAAGAAGTAAGCCCGGAATTTTGAGACAACACGGCAGCGGGACTGGCGATGTGCCTGCCCGCTGCCGTTTTCTTTTTCTCTATGTCGAAAAATAATTCCCTCGAAGCGATCATGACGCGCGCCTGGCTGCGCCGCGGCCCGCTTGCCTGCGCGCTGTGGCCGTTCTCGCTGCTGTTCCGGGCGCTGTCCTCGCTGCGCGCCGGCCTGTACCGTGCCGGTGTCCTGAAGGCGCAGCGCCTGCCGGTGCCGGTCGTCGTGGTCGGCAATATCTTTATTGGCGGTACCGGCAAGACGCCCTTGACGATCTGGCTGGCGCAAGCCCTGCGTGACGCCGGTTTCAATCCGGGCGTGGTCTCGCGCGGCCATGGCGCCGAAGGCGAAGCGCCGCGCGCGGTGACGTGCCAATCCAGCACGCGCGAGGTCGGCGACGAGCCGCTCCTGATCGCGCGCCGTGCCGGGGTGCCGGTGTTCGTCGGGCGCAAGCGTGCTGAGGCGGGCAGGGCGCTGCTGGCCGCGCATCCCGAGGTCGATGTCCTGATCACCGACGACGGCCTGCAGCATTACGCGCTGGCGCGCGACGCCGAAGTGCTGCTGTTCGACGGCCGCGGCGTCGGCAATGGCTGGCTGCTGCCGGCCGGGCCCCTGCGCGAAGGCCCGGCGCGCCGGCGCGACTTTACGGTCGTGAATGCACCCCTGATCACGCCGCAGTTGGCAGCCAGCGTGGGCGGCGCGCCGTTCCGGATGCAGCTGGTGGGCGACGTCGCCGAGCGCCTCGGCGACCCGGGGGAGCGCCTGCCCCTGTCCGCCTTTGCCGGGCGGCGCGTGCTGGCGGCGGCCGGCATCGGCAATCCGGGCCGCTTCTTCGCCCTGCTGCGCGGCGCCGGCCTGGCCTTTGCCGAGATGCCCTTGCCCGACCATTACGATTTCCGCGACAACCCGTTTGCGGGCGTGGATGCCGATGTCATCCTGATCACGGAGAAGGATGCAGTAAAATGTCGGCAACTTGATAACCTGAAGGACGACCCGCGCTTGTGGGTCGTACCAGTGACGGCGCGGATCGATCCTGCGCTGGCCGAACAAATCGTGGAGAAATGTCGTGGACGCTCGACTGCTTGATATCCTGGTCTGCCCGCTGTGCAAGGGCCCCCTTGAGTACGACAAGAAGGCGCAGGAACTGACCTGCCGCCCGGACCGCCTGGCTTACCCGATCCGCGACGGTATCCCGATCATGTGGGCCGACCAGGCGCGCAAGATCGAACCGGCATGAGCGCATTTACATGACATTCACCGTCATTATTCCCGCACGGCTGGCCTCGACCCGCCTGCCGAACAAGCCTTTGGCCGACCTGGGGGGCAAACCGATGGTGGTGCGCGTCGCCGAACGCGCCCGCGCATCGGGCGCCGCGCGCATCGTCGTCGCCACCGATCACCCGGACATCCTGGCTGCCTGCGCGGCGCACGGCATCGATGCGCGCATCACACGGCGCGATCATCCATCCGGCACCGACCGCATCGCCGAAGTGGCGCGCGAACTCGGCCTTGGTATGGATGAGGTCGTGGTCAACCTGCAAGGCGACGAGCCGCTGATCGACCCGGCGCTTCTGGCTGCCTGCGCCAGCCGCATCAGTGAACAAGTGCCGATGGCCACCTGCGCCCATCCCCTGCTTGACGTGGGCGACGTGTTCAACCCGAACGTCGTCAAGGTCGTGCTCGACAAGGCGGGGCGGGCGCTGTATTTCTCGCGTGCCACGATTCCCTGGCACCGCGACGCCTTTGCCGCCACCCGCCACGCGCTTCCGCCGGGCTATGCGCCGCTGCGCCACATCGGCTTGTACGCCTACAGCAACGCCTTCCTGCAAGCCTACCCAAAGCTCGAACCGGCGCCGCTGGAACAGATCGAGGCGCTGGAACAGTTGCGCGTGCTATGGCACGGCTACCCGATCGCGGTCCACGTCTCCGACAGCGCACCCGAGGCCGGTGTCGACACCCCGGAAGACCTGGCGCGGGTACGCCTGCATTTTGCGTCTTGATCTGTGTGGAAATTGATTTCTGGACTAACTGCGCTACCTCAATAAACCCGATGAAGTAACCGCCGGGATTGGCATTCGGGCTTACTTTTGTGGTAAGTTTCGTGTCAAGGTAGTCAGATATGCATCAAGTGCGCCTCTTTGCCAACACAATAACAATTTTCAACATTCAACATCTGTCTTAGGAATTTTTCATGCGTCTCATTCTGTTAGGAGCGCCTGGCGCCGGCAAAGGCACCCAGGCTAACTTCATCAAGGAAAAATACAATATCCCGCAAATCTCCACCGGCGACATGCTGCGCGCGGCGATCAAGGCCGGCACCGAGATGGGCATGGCGGCGAAAAAAGTAATGGACGCAGGTGGGCTGGTGTCGGACGACATCATGATCGGGCTGGTGAAAGACCGCCTGCAGGCAGCCGATTGCGCCAATGGCTACCTGTTCGACGGTTTCCCGCGCACCGTGGCACAGGCCGACGCCATGAAGGACAACGGCATCAATGTCGACTACGTGCTCGAGATCGACGTGCCGGACGAACTGATCGTCGAACGCATGAGCGGGCGCCGCTCGCACCCGGCCTCGGGGCGCGTGTACCACATCAAGTTCAACCCGCCGCAAGCCGAGAACATCGACGACCTCACCGGCGAGCCGCTGGTCCAGCGCGACGACGACAAGGAAGAGACCGTCAAGAAGCGCCTCGAGGTCTACCATAACCAGACCGAAGTGCTGCTCGGCTATTACAACAACTGGGCCCAGTCGGGCCTGCCCGGCGCCCCGAAGTACCGCAAGATCGCGGGCGTGGGACCAGTCGAACAAGTACGTGACGCGGCCTTCGCCGCGCTCTCCGAATAAGATCCAGGAGCGGACAGCGATGTCCGCTTTTTTTTTACCCGGATGACTCCATCGCCATCCGTCGCACCATAGGTTTGTGTCAAAGATTTGCAGTACGCAGTGAGGCAGACTGCTTCGCCGAAGAGGCAAGCATCTTTCAATGTGTGGTTGTGACTTGATCAAAAACTAAGGGGACGATATGGCTGGAAACTATCTCGCGTTTGCCGTGGCATGCGGCGTGATCGCGGTGCTCTACGGGCTCTGGGCCCGCACCTGGATTCTCAAGCAGGACGCCGGCAACGCGCGCATGCAGGAAATCGCGCAGGCCATCCAGGAAGGCGCCGCGGCCTACCTCGGGCGCCAGTACCGCACCATCGGCATCGTCGGGCTGGTCTTGCTGGTCGTTATCTACGCACTGCTCGGTCCCCTGACCGCGCTTGGCTTCTTTGCCGGCGCCGTGCTCTCGGGCGCCTGCGGCTTCATCGGCATGAACGTCTCGGTGCGCGCCAATGTCCGCACCGCGCAGGCCGCCGCCACCGGCATGAAGGAAGCGCTCGCCGTCGCCTTCAAGGGCGGGGCGATCACGGGCATGCTGGTGGTCGGCCTGGGCCTCTTGGGCGTGACCCTGTTCTACTGGTTTCTCACCACCATGGCCGAAGGCAGCGGGCAGTCGCGCCATGACGTCATCGTGCCGCTCATCGGCCTGGCCTTCGGCGCTTCGCTGATCTCCATCTTCGCGCGCCTGGGCGGCGGCATCTTCACCAAGGGCGCCGACGTCGGCGCCGACCTCGTCGGTAAGGTCGAGGCCGGCATTCCCGAGGACGACCCGCGCAACCCCGCCGTGATCGCCGATAACGTCGGCGACAACGTCGGCGACTGCGCCGGCATGGCGGCCGACCTGTTCGAAACCTATGTCGTGACCCTGATCGCCACCATGCTGCTGGGCGCGCTGCTGGTCGGCGGCGAAAATGGCGCGGCCGTCGTCTATCCGCTGCTGCTGGGTGCGGTCTCGATCCTCGGTTCGATCGTCGGCTGCTCGATGGTGCGCGCCCGTCCCGGACGCAAGATCATGGCGGCCCTCTATACGGGCCTGTGGTGGGCCGCCGGGCTCTCCATGCTGGGCTTCGTGGCCGTCACCTGGCTGGTGTGGGAAGACGCCGCCATGCGCGCCAGCATGCTCGGCTGCGCCGTCGTCGGCATCGTCCTGACCGGCCTGATGGTCTACATCACCGAGTACTACACCGGCACCGACTTCAAGCCAGTGCGCCACATCGCCGAAGCTTCCACTACCGGCCATGGCACCAACATCATCGCCGGCCTGGGCGTGTCGATGAAGTCGACGGCGTATCCGGTGCTGGTGGTCTGCATCGCCATCCTCGTCGCTTATCAGCTGGGCCAGCTGTACGGCATCGCGATTGCCGCTACGTCGATGCTGTCGATGGCCGGCATCATCGTCGCGCTCGACGCCTACGGCCCGATCACCGACAACGCCGGCGGGATCGCCGAAATGAGCGGCATGCCCGATTCGGTGCGCGCCATTACCGACCCGCTGGACGCGGTGGGCAACACGACCAAGGCCGTGACCAAGGGCTATGCAATCGGCTCGGCCGGTCTTGCCGCACTGGTCCTCTTTGCCGACTACAGCCACGCGCTCGACTCGGCCGGCATGTCGATGGCTTTTGAATTGTCGAACCCGATGGTGATCGTCGGCCTGTTTATCGGCGGCCTGATTCCCTACCTGTTCGGGGCGATGGCGATGGAAGCCGTCGGCCGCGCGGCCGGCGCCGTCGTGGTCGAGGTGCGGCGCCAGTTCCGCGACATCCCCGGCATCATGGACGGCACCGGCAAGCCCGAGTACCACAAGGCGGTCGACATGCTGACCGCCTCGGCCATCCGCGAAATGATCATTCCCTCGCTGCTGCCGGTGGTGGTGCCGGTGGCGGTCGGCATGCTGCTCGGGCCGGCGGCGCTGGGCGGGCTGTTGATGGGCACCATCGTCACCGGCCTGTTCGTCGCCATTTCGATGACGACCGGGGGCGGCGCCTGGGACAACGCCAAGAAATACATCGAGGATGGCAACTACGGTGGCAAGGGCTCGGACACGCACAAGGCCGCCGTCACCGGCGACACCGTCGGCGACCCCTACAAGGACACCGCCGGGCCGGCCGTCAATCCGCTCATCAAGATCATCAACATCGTGGCGCTGTTGATGGTGCCCTTGCTGCCGGCCGCGGGCTGGGTGGCCGTCTCGGCGCCGCAAATCGCCGAGCTGCAATGGTCGGCAAAGCCTGCCGTGCGGCCGGCCGCAGAGCCGGTCAGGCAGCCGGCGGGCGCGGCGACGGCAACCCGGGTGGCGCAGGAAGCGGGCGGTGCTGCACAGCGGTAAGAAGTGCGCGAGGGCGGCGCCGTCCACCCAGCGGCGCGGTCGGTGGCACTTGCCGCCTCAGTTGTCGTCGAGCGCTTTCTTCAGTGCCGAGGCCAGCGAAGCGTGATCCGAGTCGCCGTGGTAGCGCTCGCCATTGATGAAGAAAGTCGGCGTGCCGCGCGCGCCGAGCGCACGCGCGCCGTCGGCCTGGGCCTCGATCCGGGCGCCGTGCGTCCCGTCCTCGAGCGCGCGCGCGAAGCCTTGCGCGTCCAGGCCCAGGTTCGACGCCAGCGCGGGCAGGGCGTCTTCATCGAGCATGCCCTGGTTCTCGAACAGGGCGTCGTGCATCTCCCAGAATTTGCCCTGGGCGCCGGCTGCCTCGGCCGCTTGCGCCGCAGGTGCGGCCAACGGGTGCAGGTCGCTCAAGGGCAGGTGGCGGTAGACCAGCGCCACCCGTTCGCCATGCTGCTGCATCAGTTCGCTCAAGGCCGCATGCGCCCTGGCGCAATAAGGACAGGCGAAATCACCGTATTCGACCAGCGTTACTTTGGCGTCGCGCGAACCGCGCACATGGTCTTGTTCTTCGATCCTGAGGCTTGCGCTCATCGTTTCTCCAATCGTCGGTCCTGCTTGAAGTGGCGCGGGCGCGAACTACACTGAGGGCATCGCCACCCGCCGAGGAGCTCATCATGGCACGCAAGTACATCGACTGCCGCGAGTTTCCGAGCGACACAAAGTGCTCGGTCACGATTGCGGCCGACAGCGAGCAGGAACTGATGATTGTCGCGGTCGAGCACGCGGTCAGCGTGCACGGCCACCAGGACACGCCGGAACTGCGCCAGCAACTGAAGCAGGCCATGCACGACGGCCAGCCGCCCAACTGAGGGGTCAGGGCGCCACGGGTGCGTGCTGTTCCGAACCGGCGAGCACCGCCAGCAAGGTGTCGCCGAAGCCGCCGCGCGCCCGGGCATCGGTGCGCGCACTGGTGAACACGCGCGGCTGGGCGCTCCAGGCGAAACGGGCGCCATTCGCCTCCAGGGCAGCCACCAGCAACACGTCTTCGTGGCAGGACACCGGCGCGAAGCCGCCCGCGGCCACATAGGCGGCCGCGCTGACGCCGAGATTGGCGCCATGGATGTGGCGGTGCCCGTCGCGGTCCTGGTAGGTGCGGGCGAAGTGTTCGCGCAACGCCTGTGCATTGCCCGCGTGGGGGGACCAGTCGTCGACCGCCACCGAACCGCAGACGACGTCGGCGCCGAGGCGCAATTGCGCGGCCAGCCACTGCGGCGAGACGCGGGTGTCGGCGTCGGTGAAGGCCAGCCAGCGCGCGCCGCGCGCCAGCAGCGTGCGGGCGCCGGCGGCGCGGGCCACGCCCACCTGGCGCGCGTCGACGCTGATGCAGTCGAGCACGACGCCGGCGGCGTCGAACGCGGCCTGCTGTTCCCCGACGATGGCGGCCGAGCCGTCGTCGCAGGCATCGAGCACGACGCACACGCAGACCGCTTCGCCTTCCAGGGAGGCGGCGCGCGCGGCGCCCAGCAGGGCTGCCAGGCAGGGGCCGAGGGTGTCCTGCTCGTTGTGGGCCGGAACGGCGATCCCGATCATGGCCTGGCTCCTTCCGCCACCGCGTGCCATGCATCGAGCAGGAAGTCGCGGTCCTGGTGGTGCAGGCTGCGCACCAGGCCGGGCAGGGCGGCCACCCTGGCATGCAGCGCCGCGGTCGAGGTCAGGCGGTCGTCGAAGTCGTGCAGCCAGTGGCATAGCACCAGTTCGCCATCGTCGCCCAGATTGGCGCGCGCCATGGCCAGCATCGACGCCAACGCCGCGTCATCGAAGTAGTAGCCCAGTTCGCTTATCACGATCAGGTCGAAGCGCTCGGCGGCGGGCCAGTCCGACGGCAGGCTGCGTTGTTCGATGCGGGTGCCTGGTGCATTGTCGCCGACCCGCTTGCGCGCCGCCGCGACCGCGCCCGCCGCGCCGTCGCAGGCGAGCAGGCGCTCGCAGCGCGGCGCCAGATACGCCGTCATCTCGCCGTTGCCGCAACCGGGCTCGAAAGCGCTGCGGTAGCGCGCTTTGCCCAGGCAGGCGAGCACGATGGCGCGCTTGCGCTGCTCGTACCAGCGTTCGCGCACCTGCCAGGGGTCCTCGCTGGCGGCATACAAATCGTCAAAGTGTTGCTGCCGCATGGACGGGGTCGGTTTCATGAAAATACAGTTCGAAGGGATGAAGGATGCGCTCGAGCGACTGGGCCGACAACACGGGGCCGTCGGTGCGGTCATCGAGCGCGATCTGGCTCTGGAAACACATCAGGGCATTACGCTTGCGCGCCAGCATGGCGGGCGTGAGCGCCAGCTTGCGCGCCTGCGCCAACGGCATCGCGCCATCCCCGGGCGCACTCCAGTGCCAGCCCCAGACCGGCACTTCATACAGGCAGGCGCCGCATGCCGCCACCGCCACGGCGCAGGCGCGGGCGCAGGCTTCATGGTCGGGGTGGGCATCATAGCGCCAGGTGGTGACGACGATGTCGTCCGGTGTGAAGATGCCGGCGAGGCGGGCCGCCAGCGCGCTTTCGGTGCCGCTCACGCCGCCGTCGGGAAGCCCCAGGCGCAGTACTTGCGGGTCGACGATGCCGAGGCAGGCCAGTGCCGCCAGCGTCTCGCCCGGGCGCTGGTCGCGCAGGCGCTCCTCGGGCCAGGTGCTCGAGCCCGGGTGGCTCGCTTCGCCATCGGTGACGGCAACCAGCAAATGCGGCAGGCGGCGTTCGGCCAGCGCCTGCAGCAAGCCGCCGCAGGCGAGGATTTCGTCGTCCGGGTGGGGCGCGACGATGACGACCCGCTCGCCTACGCCGATCAGCGCGGCGACCGGCACGGCCGCTATCCCGAGCACCTGCGGATCGCCGCGCCAGGCCGCTGCCGGGGTGCCGTCGCCGGCGATGCGGCGGGCGGCGATTACAGCGCCCATGGCAGCTCCGCGGCGCCGGCAACGACGCGCCCGACCGCTTCGAGGTCGCGTTCGGCATGGCTTTGGCGCATGAATACCGGCAAGTCTGCATACAGGCGGGCGATGGCCGGATCCTTGCACAGGGGACCGGCGCCGAGCGCCTTGCCGACGGCGGCCAGGGTCGCCGTGGCCGATGCTTCCACGCTCAGGCGAACCGACAGCGCCGCCAGCATGGCGTTCGCTTGCGGCGCGCGGTCGATCGCCGCCGCCGCTTCGCGCATCAGGGCGGCGCTGGCGCCGAGCGCTACCGTCACTTCGCCCAGTTGCGCCAGCCGGTGCGGATCGGCCTGTCCGGCCACGCGCGTGCGCAAGGCGTACGCCAGACGGGTTGCGGCGCCGAGCCAGCATGCGGCGACGCCGGCGCCGCCCTGCCAGAAACCGGGCCTGGCCACGTAAAACCCCGGCGCGCCCAGCGGCGTGGCCAGGGCGCCATCGAAATGCACGTCGACGCTGCCGGAAGCGCGCATGCCGACCGCGTGCCAGCCCGCGTCGGTTACGCGCACGCCGTCCTGGCCTAGCGCGACCGCCGCCAGTACCGCCTCGCCCGCTTCGTTCCAGCAGCTCACCACCGCGTGCGAAGCCGCATGGGCGCCCGAGCACCAGGCTTTTCTGCCGCTGAGCACGGTCCGGCCTTCAGGCAGGGAGGCGAGCAGCAGGCGCGCGTCCGGCGGCTCGGCGCACCAGGTGCCCCAGAGCGCGTCCTCGCCGCCGGCGCCAGCGCCGGCTTCGTGCAGGATGGCCAGGGCATCGGTATGGCCTTCGTACAGCTTCGCCAGACTCAAGTCATGGGCGCCAACCGCGGCCAGCGCGCGCCAGCGCTCGAGCGTGACCCCATGGCCCGGAAAGGACAGATCGGCGTAACCCGCCGCGACCAGCCGGCGCAGCGCTGCGCCGGGTTCCATGTCGGCCAGGCCGGACAGGAACGCGTGCAGGGAGAGGGGGTTCGAGCGTCGATTCATGCAGGGTAAATAATTGCAAAAATTGCATCGTAACATGTTCAGCCGGCGCTGTTTTCTAGCGTGCGCGGCTGCGGCGCGGGCGCCAGGTAGACCACAGGATCAGCCACAGCAAGGCGGCCTGGATGGGCAGGCGCAGCCAGAGCGCCCACAGCGGCACCGGGAACAGCGTGGGGTGCTGGAGCATGTAAATGTGCGCCGGCGTGACGGCCAGCGTCAGCAGGAACAGGCCGATGCCGGCTTGCCTGCGCGTCGCGCGCGGCAGGATGCCGAACGCGCCCAGCAGTTCAAAGACGCCGCTGACCAGCACCGCCGCCACCGGCCAGGGAAACCAGGGCGGCACGATGGACGCTTCCAGCTCGGTTGCCGCGAAGTGGGCGATGCCGCCGATGAAGAACCAGAGGAACACGAAGGCCAGTCCGGCGATTTGCCGGCGGCTGGCCTGGCCTGTCGCCCAGTGCGGGTGCCGGGCGGTCAGAATACGCACATCCTGTTCGCCTCCGCGCGCAGCGAGGCGCGGAAGTCCGGATGCGCGATCGCAATCAATTCCTGCGCCCTTTGCTTGGCCGACTTGCCGCGCAGCTGGGCCACGCCGTATTCGGTGACGACGTAATTGACGTCGTTCTTGCTGGTCGTCGCGTGGGTCCCGGGGGTAAGCATCGGCACGATGCGCGAGATGGTGCCGTCTTTTGCGGTCGAGGGCAGCACGATAAAGGACTTGCCGCCGCGCGAACGGTTCGCCGCGCGCACGAAATCGACCTGGCCGCCGGTGCCGGAATAGGGCAGGTGGGCGATGCTTTCGCTGCCGCACTGGCCGAGCAGGTCGACCTGCAGGCTGGCATTGATCGACATGAGCTTGTCGTTCTGGCCGGCGATGTACGGGTCGTTGGTGAAGTTTGACGGGTGCATTTCCAGCATCGGGTTGTGGTGCATGAATTCGTACAGGCGGCGCGAGCCGAGGGCGAAGGTGGCGATCATCTTCCCGGGAAGCAGGGTTTTCTTGCGGTTGGTGACCGCGCCGCATTCGACGAGCTTGAGGATGCCGTCGCCGATCATCTCGGTGTGCACGCCCAGGTCGTGCTTGTGGGTCAGCTGCATCACGACCGCGTCCGGTATGCCGCCGTAGCCGATCTGCAGGGTCGAGCCGTCTTCGATCATGTCGGCCACATATTTGCCGATCGCTTCTTGCACCGGGCCGATGGCCGGCAAGCCGACCTCCAGGATGGGGTCGTCGTTCTCGACCAGGCTGGTGATTTGGGAAATGTGGACATGGCAGTGTCCGTGCGCGAAGGGCACGTTCGGATTGACCTCCAGCACCACGACGCGCGCCTTGGCCACCGCCGCCATGGTGTAGTCGGTGCCCAGGCTGAGCGCGAAATAGCCTTGCGCATTCATGGTCGAGGCCATCGCAAAGACGACGTCGGCCGGCATCAACGCGCGCTCGATCAGGGTCGGGATTTCCGAAAAATAGTTCGGGATGAAGTCGCACCAGCCGCCCTGGCCGCTGGCGCGCGAGGCACCGCCGAAAAACAGCGCGGCGTGGCGCACGTGCTGCGCCGTGTCGCGTTCGAAATAGCCGTACTTGCGCATCGCCAGGATTTGCGCGACGCGGATGCCGCGCCAGCGCGTGCGTTCGCTCGACAAGGCGGTGAGCAAGGTCGGCGGCTCGCCCACGCCGGTCGGCACGATAATCATGTCGTTGTCGCGCAAATGCGCCAGCGCATCCGCGGCGCTGCCGCGTTTTGTCAGGTAGAGCTCGTGTACGGTCTGCATTGCTGTCTCCATGTTCATATCGGTCGCCACGCCTCGCCGGGCGCATCGCTCCCAGCCTAACGCCTGAAACTGACGTGGACATGACAGGCGCGCTACAGGCAGGCGGCGGACGAAGCCGCGCGCCATGCTCCCGAATGGCGGCAGATAATTACTTTATCGGCAAATTGGCCCATGGAGGCGATCATGAAGCACGCGAAACATTCGAAGCCGCTGCGCGCCGCCCGGATGGCGCTGGCCTTGCTGGCGGCGCTGGCGGCCAGTGCGGCAGCAGGGCAGGCCGGCAAGAGTACAGCGGCGCCGGCGGGTCCGAGCTACGGTCCGGCCCTGCACCCGTCGCCGGTTAAATCGGAACCCGGCGCCCAGCCCGGACAGACCCCGCAGGCGCAGGAAGAAAAGGCCGGCGCCAACCCGGCCAGCCGCATGCTGGAAGTCGACCCGTCGGCGCGTCCGGCGCCGCAGCCGAAGGAGCCGGCCAAGGCCGGCAAGGAACAGGAGAAGGACGCCAGGCGGACTTCGCGCCGCTCTGCACCGCAGCGCGTCGACGCGGTGGCAGTGGCGATGCCGGGCCCGCCCGTGTTCGCTGCCCCGCCGCCGGCCCAGCCGCTGCCGATCATTCCTGGCAGGGTCCAGATCGACAATTGCGTCGGCGGCGTCTGCACCGATACCGGTGGCGCGACCTACAACACCGGCGTCGGCAATGCGGCGGTCAACAGCGGTGGACGCCTGTGCACCCGCAGCGGCAATACCATGCAATGTTTCTGAACCGGGCTTTTAAAACAAGCATGGTTTTTCCCGCCAAAAGTTCGCTACAATTGTGCAGGTTGACGTTAACGTAAACGTCAAAAGAACGCACACAAGGGAAAACCATGCAAATTCAGAACAATGTGTTCATCATCACCGGCGGCGCGTCGGGCCTGGGAGCAGCTACTGCGCGCATGATCACGGAGGCGGGCGGCAAGGTCGTGCTGGCCGACGTGCAGGTGGAAGCCGGCACCGCGCTGGCGCTTGAGCTCGGCGGCCAGTTCGTCAAGTGCGACGTGACCTCGGAAGACGACGGCAAGGCAGTGGTGGCTGCTGCTGTTGCCCTGGGCACGCTGCGCGGCCTGGTCAATTGCGCGGGTGTCGCGCCGGCCGTGAAGACCGTCGGCAAGGACGGCCCGCATCCGCTGGACGTATTCCAGCGCGCCGTGAACATCAACCTGGTCGGCACCTTCAACATGTCGCGCCTGGCTGCCGAAGCGATGGGCAATACCGAAGGCGCCGGATACGGCGAGCGCGGCATCATCATCAACACCGCATCCGTGGCGGCCTTCGATGGCCAGATCGGCCAGGCGGCCTATGCCTCCTCGAAAGCGGCCGTGGCCGGCATGACGCTGCCGATGGCGCGCGACCTGGCGCGCAGCGGCATCCGCGTGATGACGATCGCCCCGGGCATCTTCGAGACCCCGATGCTGATGGGCATGCCGCAGGAAGTGCGCGATTCGCTGGGCAAGATGGTCCCGTTCCCACCGCGCCTGGGCATGCCGAAGGAATACGCGCACCTGGCCAGGGCCATCATCGAAAACGTCATGCTCAACGGCGAAACCATCCGCCTCGATGGCGCGATCCGCATGCAGCCAAAGTAATGGGCTGACTGAACCGTTCGACAATTTGATGTAGGATGCCAACGGTATCGGGCGTGCGACGCAGGTCGCGCGCCCGTTTTGCTTTTTGGAGATCCGATGACCAAGTTGAACGCCTTCGCGGGTGCGGCGCTGCTGCTCGCGCTTGCCGCCCCCCACGCCACCACCCTGGCCCAGGACACCGCCCAGCGCGCCCCCGAAATCGCGACCGGCTACGCCGAGAAGGCCGGCTGGGCCGCGCGCAAATACATGGTGGCCGCGGCCAACCCGCTGGCGGTCGAGGCCGGCTACGAGATCCTCAAGGGAGGCGGCACCGCGATCGATGCGGCGATCGCCACCCAGCTGGTGCTGACCCTGGTCGAGCCGCAAAGCTCGGGCATCGGCGGCGGCGCTTTCCTGATGCATTACGACGGCAAGAAAGTGCAAGCCTTCGATGGCCGCGAAACGGCGCCGAAAGCGGCCAACGACCACTTGTTCCAGAACCCGGACGGCACGCCGGTCTCGCGCACGACGGGCGTGGTCGGCGGGCGCTCGGTCGGTGCGCCCGGCGTGCTGCGCATGCTGGAACTGGCCCACAAGCAGCACGGCAAGCTGCCATGGAGAACCCTGTTCGGCCCGGCAATCCGCCTGTCCGAACGCGGCTTTGCCGTCAGCCCGCGCCTGAACGGCCTGCTGACCTGGGACGCCCACATCCGCAAGGACCCGACCGCGGCCGCCTATTTCTATGATCCGGCCGGCAAGCCCTGGCCGGTGGGACACGTACTGAAGAACCCGGCGCTCGCAAACACCCTGCGCGAGATCGCGAAGGGCGGGGCCGATGTGTTCTACAAGGGCCATATCGCGCGCGACATCGCGGCCAAGGTCCAGGCGCATCCGACCAATCCGGGCCTGTTGACGGCGAAAGACATTGCCGACTACCGGCCGAAGACGCGCGCGCCGGTCTGCAGCGATTACCGTGCCTATACGGTATGCGGCATGCCGCCGCCATCTTCGGGCGGCATTGCCGTGGCACAGATGCTCGGCATATTGGAGACGCGCGACATGGCGGCCCTGGCGCCGAAGGACGGCGTACCGGGGCTGGAAGCCGTGCACCTGTTTTCGGAAGCCGGGCGCCTGGCTTATGCCGACCGCAACCGTTACGCGGCCGACACCGATTTCGTCCCGCTGCCGGGCCGCGGTGTCCCTGGCCTGATCGACAAGACCTACCTGGCCCAGCGCGCGGTCCTGATCGGCGAGCGCTCGATGGGCGAAGCGCCGGCCGGCAAGCCGCCGGGCATGGATGTGGCCTGGGGCAAGGACAACGCCATCGAAACGCCGTCGACCTCGCACCTGGTCGTGGTCGACGGCAATGGCGCCGGCCTGTCGATGACGACGACCGTCGAAGACGCATTCGGTTCGCGCCAGATGGTCGGCGGCTTTATCCTGAACAACCAGCTGACCGATTTTTCCTTCGATTCGAAGGATGCCGCCGGCCCGGTCGCGAACCGGGTCGAGCCGGGCAAACGTCCGCGCAGCGCCATGTCGCCCACCGTCGTGTTCGACAAGAAGACCGGGCAACTGGTGCTGGCGGTCGGTTCGCCCGGCGGCCCGGCGATCATCAATTACGTCGCCAAGGTGCTGGTCGGCACGCTCGACTGGGGCCTGAACGTGCAGCAGGCGATTGCGCTGCCGAACTTCGGCAGCCGCAACGGCCCGACCGAGCTGGAAGCCGGGCGCTTTCCGCCGGCCACTATCGAGGCCCTGAAGGCGCGCGGGCACGCGGTGCGCCAGAGCGAACAGAATTCCGGCCTGCACGGCATCATGCGCCTGCCGATCCATGGCGAGCCGTGGTGGTTCGGTGGTGCGGATCCGCGACGCGAAGGGGTCGCAAAAGGCGATTAATAGTATCTAAACGGCAATAACTTCCCTCAGGCTCGGCTTTGTTTGATAACCTTGCGAAGTGGATCGTCAACCTACATCGTATTTCTACGTCGCCGGCGCCGGGAAGCCAGTATTCCGGCTGCGGCGCCACGCGCGTTCGGCTTCTTCCTGGACCGGCGCGGTTTCCCGCATCGCCTCGTTCGCCGCATGAGGGCGCAGCTGTTCGCACTGCTGCTGGCGCTGGCCGGCTGGCACGGCGCGCCGGCCTGGGCTGCACCCGCGCCCACGCTGCGCTTCGAGCACCTGAGCGTCGAGGACGGCCTGGCCCAGGAAACGGTGCTGGCAACCACCCAGGACCGCGACGGCTTCATGTGGTTCGGCACCCAGAACGGCCTGTCGCGCTTCGACGGTTACCGCTTCGTCAATTTCCGTAACGTCGTCGGCGACCCGACTACGCTGGGCAGCAACTATATCCGCGTGCTGCACGTGGACCGCACAGGGCGGCTGTGGATCGGCACCGACGGCGGCCTGGCCCTGTACGACGCCAAGACCCAGGCATTTCGCCGCTTCCTCCCGAGCGACGAGTCCGCACGGCGCGGCAACGGCAACCGTCACGTGCTTGCCATCGCCGACGACGGCAAGAACGGCCTGTGGCTCGGCACCAGCGACGGCCTGCAGCATTTCGACATCGCCAGCGGGCGTTTCAGGATCTGGCACCACGTCGCGGGCGACCCGGACAGCCTGGCCAACGACGAGATCAACGCACTGGCCCTCGACAAGCGCGGCCGTCTCTGGATCGGCACCGGCGCCGGCGTCGACAGTTTCGCTCCCGGCATGCTGCGTTTCGAGCACCATGCGCTTGCCTCGCGCCGGCCCGAAGCGGTGCAGGCCCTGCTCGTCGACCGTTCGGACAATCTCTGGATCGGCTTGCTGGGCGGAGTCGACCGCATGCCGCTCGGTGCGGCTGCCGAGGCGCCGCGCCGGTATGGCCCCGCGGACGGCATCGGACGGGTCTGGATTGCCAAGCTCTACGAGGACGGCAAGGGGCAGGTATGGGTCGGCGCCCACGATGACGGCCTGTACCGCTGGGAACCGGCGCGCGACCGTTTTGAAGCGCACCGCCGCGTCCTCACCGACAAGAACAGCCTGGCGGACGACCACATCGCGTCCATGTACCTCGACCGCGTCGGCACGTTCTGGGTGGGCACCTGGTATGCCGGCGTGTCGCGCGTCGACCTCGGCAGCGGAGGCTTCGCGCGCCTCCTGCGCGAAGAGGATGGCCTTGGCAATAACGCGGACAACCGGGTGCGCGCCATCGACAACGACGGCAGCGGCCGCCTGTGGCTGGCCAACGGCAACTCCCTGCAGCTCTACGATCCAGCGAAAAGGGGCGCCGACGCCTACCGCACATGGCGCCACGAGCCGGGCAATGCCAACAGCCTGATCGACACGTCGGTGAATGCCGTCTTGCGCGACCGCGACGGCATCGTCTGGGTCGGCGGACGCACCGGGATCACGCGCTTCGACGTGGCGAACGGACGCTTCACGCGCCAGGTGCTGGTGCCGGGCGACGTCAACGCCAACACGGTACGCGCGATGGCGCTTGCGCGCGACGGCACGATCTGGATCGCCACCCGCGGCGGGCTGCACCACCTCGACCCGCGCGCGCACGCGCTCGAGACCTACCGCCATGACCCGCAGCGCCAGGCCAGCCTGTCGGACAACATGGTGCGTCCGGTGCTCGAAGACCGGCGCGGCCGGCTCTGGGTCGGCACCTTCAACGGTCTCGACCTGATGGACCGTGCCAACAAGCGTTTCCGTCATTTCCGCCATGACGCCTTCGACGAGACCAGCCTGGGCCATGACGAAGTCCACTCCCTGCTGGAAGACCGGGCCGGCAATGTCTGGATCGGCACCGCCGGCGGCCTCGACAAGATGGTGACGGCCGCCGACGGCTCGGTCAGTTTCGTGCACTACACGACGCGCGACGGCCTGATCGACGATGCGGTGGCGGCGGTGCTGGAAGACGCCGATGGGGTGATCTGGGTCAGCACCAACAACGGCTTGTCGCGTTTCGACCCCGTCAGCAACAGCTGGCGCAGCCATACCTCGGCCGACGGCACCATCGACGGCGCCTATTTCGACGGCTCGGCGCAGTACGCGCCCGACGGCACGCTGTACTTCGGCGGCTTCAACGGCATCACGGCCTTCAACCCGAAGGCGCTGCGCTACAACCGCATCGCGCCGCGCGCGGTCATTACCGGCATCCAGATCTTCAACCGCCCGCTGCAGCAGGCCTACCCGCACCTGCTCGCCGGTCCCGTCGAAAGCACGCGCGCGATTACGCTCTCCTCGAAACACTCGGTGTTCTCGCTGGAATTCTCGGCCTTGCACTACGCCGCGCCGAAACGCAACCGTTTCGCCTACAAGCTCGAAGGCTTCGACCAGGCCTGGGTCAGCGCGGATGCGAACAAGCGCTTCGCCACCTATACCAACCTTGATCCGGGCAGCTATGTGTTCCAGGTGCGCGCCGCCAACAAGGATGGCGTCTGGAGCGAAACCCCGGCCCGGCTCGCCATCACGATCGAGCCGCCGGTGTGGGGCACCTGGTGGTTCCGCGGCATCGCCGCACTCCTGTTGCTGGGCGCCTGCTACGGCGGCTATGCGCTGCGCGTGCGCCGCCTCTCGAGCCAGAAGCTGCGCCTCGAACGCCTGGTCAGTACGCGCACCGAGGAAATCGCATTGCAGAACAGCCTGCTCGAGCGCCAGACCGAGGAGCTGCGCGCGCGCGAACGCGAAGTGCGCCTGAACACCGATGAACTGGCCGCAGCCAACCGCGCCCTGTACGAGAACGAGCAGCGCCTGCGGCTGGCCAAGCAGCGCGCCGAGGATGCGGCGCGCCAGAAATCGGAATTTTTGGCCAACATGAGCCATGAGATGCGCACGCCCCTGGCCGGCGTGATCGGCATGCTCGGTTTCGCGCTGCGAGACGGGGCGGTGCGCGAGAGCACGCGCGAACAGATCGCGCGCGGCCAGGCCAATGCCCAGTCGCTGCTGGCGATCATCAACGACCTGCTCGACTTCTCGAAGATCGAGGCCGGCAAGCTCACCATCGAAAAGATCGACTTCGCGTTCGAGGCAGCCATCAACAATGTGGTCGGCCTTTTCGGCGAGCAGGCGGCCGCGCACAGCGTCGGCTTCGCGATCGACCTGGCCGAGGACCTGCCGCGCTTCGTGGTGGGCGACCCGACGCGCCTGCGCCAGGTCCTGATCAACCTGGTGGGCAACGCCTTCAAGTTTACGCCGAGCGGGCTGGTCACGCTGCGGGTCGAGCGCCGGCCTGAAGACCAGATGACAGGGATGCAGCACATGATACGTTTTTCGGTGCAAGACACCGGAATCGGTATCGCTTCGAGTGCGCTGCCGCGCCTGTTCCAGAAATTCGAGCAGGCCGACACCACCACCACGCGCCGCTACGGCGGCACCGGCCTGGGCCTGGCGATCTGCCGCCAGCTGGTGGAGCTGATGGGCGGAACGATCGGCGTGACCAGCAAAGAGGGCAAGGGCAGTACCTTCAGCTTCCTGCTGCCGCTGGCGGACGGCGCCGAGCCGCCGACGGTAGAGCACGCGCCGCGCATGCCGCACACCCATCGCCTGCGCGTGCTGTGCGCCGAAGACTTCGCCACCAACCAGATCATCGCCCGCATGATGGTCGAGGAAATGGGCCACCAGATCGAGGTCGTCGAGAACGGCGCGCTGGCCGTCGCCGCCTGCGCGCGCACGCGCTTCGACATCGTCCTGATGGACGGGCGCATGCCGGAAATCGACGGCGCCACCGCCACGCGCCTGATCCGCGCCGGCGGCACGCTGGAAGCGCCGGTGCTCGACCAGCACCTGATGATCGTCGCGCTCACCGCGAACGCCAGCAACGAAGACCGCGACCGCTACCTGGCCTGCGGCATGGACGGCTTCGTGGCCAAACCGATCGATGAAGCGGCCTTGCACTATCAACTGAGCCGGGCCATCGAGCGCCAGCTGCAGCGCGGCATCGACCTGCCGGCGATGCCCGCCGCCAGGCCGAGCACGGCGGAGCTGGACGCCATGTTCGGTGTTGCCGGCCCGGCCGTGGGGGCGCCGCCGGCGCCGGACCGGGCCGGCACCCTGCATGCGCGCATGCGCGCCGCGTTCGCCGCCGACCTGCCGCGCCGCCGCGCCGAACTGCGCAGCGCCCTGGAACAGAACGATGCCGAGGCCTCGGCACGGGTGCTGCACGGCTTGCGCGGCAGCGCGGCACACCTTGGCGCGGCAGAACTCGCGGCCCTGTGCGCGGTGCTGGAAGCGGCGGCCGAGCGCGGTCGCGCTGCCGAACTGCTGGCGGCGCTGCCGCGGCTGAACGCCTTGCTCGACACGTTTGAACAATTGCCTGCCTGATCCGAGACTGCATTGTTTAATGTTATTAAAGCAACAATTCCGGGAGCAGCGATGAAGGTGCTGGTAGTGGACGACGACGTCGTCTCGCGCATGATGCTGATGCATCTGGTCGCCAACTGCGGTAAATACGAGATCCTGGAAGCCGAGGATGGCGCCGCCGCCTGGCGCCAGCTGCAGGCCGGGCTGCAGCTTGGGCAGAGACCGGCGATCGTCTTTTGCGACCTGCGCATGCCCTGCCTGTCGGGCACCGAATTGCTGGCGCGCGTGCGCGGCGAGCCCGGCCTGGCCGGCCTGCCGTTCGTGCTGGTGTCGGCCGCCAACGACAGGGAGACGATCGGTGAAGCCACGGCGCTGGGGGCGAACGGCTATGTGCTCAAGCCGTTCCGCATCGAGGGCTTGCGCCCGCACCTGATGGCGCTCGAGCAGGACGACACGCCGGCCGCAAGCATGCAGCGGCTCGGGATCGACGCCGGCCGCCTCGGGCTCTACCTGGGCGGCCTGGAGCGGCAACTGATCGACGCCGGCGCGGCGCTCGAGGCCTGCCTGGCGCAGGGCGAGGTGCGCGCCGCCAGGGAGCGCCTGGGACGCCTGCGCGAAGGCTGCGTCATGCTGGGCTTGCGCCTGGCCGCAACCGGGCTGGCGCGGGTGGAGGCGCTGCCTTCTCCGGCAGCGGCCAGCGTGGCCCAGGCCTTGCTTGCCGCGCGCGCGGCGGTGACGCGCCAGGCGGCAATGCTGGTCGCCGGCGACGGGATGTGAAGCCGGCGCGTTAATCCGCTCAGCGCGTTTCGCGTTCCTTCTCCGGGCTGCCGGCCCTGGCCGGCGCACGCCACGTGATCAAGCGGTACAGGTACCAGGCCAGCATCGCGCCGAGGACGGTCTTCGAGACCGGATCGACATACTTCGCCACGTCCTTGTAATTATTTTCCAGAAGAAAACCGGCGGCCGTCAGCAGGCCGGTCCAGGCCAATGAGCCGATGCTCGAGTACAGCAGGAACTGCCCCAGCGACATGTTGCCGAGGCCGGCTGGAATCGAAATCAATGTGCGTACGGCAGGGATCAGGCGCCCGAACAAGACGGTCTTGCGTCCATGCTGTTTGAACGCCGCCAGTGCGGTGTCGATGTCGTCGCGGCTCACGGTCAGCCAGCGCGCGTGGCGTCCGGCCAGGTGCTTGAGGCGCTCGCAGCCGTAGACACGCGCCGTGTAATACCAGGGCAGGGCGCCCGCCACCGAACCGGCGGTGCCGGCCAACAGCACCCCGACCAGGTTCAGGTCGCCACGCGCGACGACGAAGCCGGCGAAGGGCATGATCATTTCCGACGGAATCGGCGGGAAAATATTCTCGAGCGCCATCAGCGCGAACACACCCAGGTAGCCGCTCTTATCCAGGAACTCCGTAATGAATTCAAACATCGCTCGCTCCGCACAGGTACAGGTCGGACGATCATATACCGGACTGTACCTTCACCCCCGTACGAAGCGGGCGCGACGTTTCCCGGGTATGCGTGTGGGACCTTGTCGCTTCTTGTTCGACGCGTCGGCGTCAACTTGTAACTTCTTGATGCAGCCAAACCAGCCAAGCTGCGCCTGCAGTACGATTTATCTTTTCAGCAATTGAGGAGCAAGCCATGCATGTTCGTTCGCCCCATCGCCGGATCATGGTTATGTGCCTGCTTGGCACGGTGTTGTCGGGGAGCGCCACGGCGGCGGCTGCTGGGCAGGCGCCGCCGGGGTCCGGGGCCGGCATGCACGAGGTCATCGCACTGGCCGACCTGCCGGCGCAGATACGCAGCGACCTCGGCGTGGGCCAGGAGAACACGATTGCCGATCGGGGCGGGCCGTTCAATCCCGGCTGCGTCATGGTCGCCGGCAAGCCGAATCAGCGCTTCATGCTGGCCGCGCTCGGCGCCGCCAGCGCCGTGGTGGCAGTCGAATATGGCGGCATTGCGCATGGCGCCAGCAGCCGCGAATACCAGCTGACCCACGGTGACTGGACCCTGGTGCGCACGGGGCATCTCGACCTGCAGGTCGCGGGGCAGAAAGCGTTGCTGGACCAGCATGCGCGCAGTGCGCGGGCGGTGCCGGTGAAGAAGAAAAAATGGTTCTGAGGGAGCGCTGCGTGCTTGTTTTGCTGGCGACATGCTGTGCCGGGAACCGGCGCGGTGTCGAGCGGCTGGCGTTTCTTGATAACCAGAACGCTACGCCAGTGACGCAATTTTTACGGGTGGTCCCCCCGACTGGAATCGACAAGCTAGCAGCCATGCGGGTTGTAGCCTGTCGTGGGGATATTTTGGGGAGCTGATCAGGTCTTCTCGCGGTGCTTCATCGCCCACGCGACGACCTCGCCCGCATTATACAGAGGGTGTGCTCGGCCCTTGCTGGGCAGGCGAATGGCCTTTGGGAAGGAAGG
>JANNNC010000048.1:0-4693 GCA_031398335.1 Massilia sp. | reverse complement strand
GTTCAGGGTGGTGGTGACGCGGTAACCGAGTTTGTCGCCAATATTGGTCGTCGCCTCCTGGTTTTCCAGCGTCAGCAGCTTGGGCGTGGCCAGCGTGCGCACCCGGCCCTTGTTGCTCAGGGCGTTCAGGTAGAGGTCGACGTTTTTGTTGACGAAGTTGAAGACCAGGCCAGGCGCGGTGCGCGAGACCAGCCCCGTGGTGCCGATGCGGTTGGCGGTCGCGCCCTCGCCGCTGAAGATCTTGTTCCACTCGATGCCGAAGTTTTCGGTATCGTCGAGCGTGATTTCGAGGATCTTCGCTTCGATCATGATCTGCTGCGGCTGGGTGTCGATTTCGCGCAGCAGCGCCACGATGCGTTTCATGCCCTCCGGCGTGTCCTCGACCACGAGCATGCGGCGCGACGGCAATACCGTCACCTTGCCGCCGCGGCCGACATGCTTCGACAGGATCTCGGCCACCAGCTGCGGCTCCGAGTACAGCACCTTCAGGGACTTCACTTCCATCTGCCCGGAAGGGACGATGTCGGTGGCCGCCTGCGCCGGGTTGACGATCACATAGCCGTTCTCGCGCGTGAGCACCTGATAGCCGCCCGCCTCCGCGATCGCGAAAATGGCCTGACGCGGCGTCATGTCGTACAGGCTGACGGCGACGTTGCCGGTCACGCCCTTGCCCAGCATGATGTTGACCCGTTCGTGGCGCGAGATCATTTCGAACAGCTCGGCGATCGGGGTGTCGCGAAACACGAACGAGGTGGCCACGCCCGGTGCGGTCGTCGTGGACGACACCGCGGTGGCGGGCTGCGCCGGTTGCGGCGCGGCGAGGGCGCCACAGGCGGCGCCCAGCAGGGACCCCGTCAGGACCAACTTCAAAACGTTCTGCTTCATTTGCGGCTTGCCTCGTTCAGTACCAGAATGCTTTTCACGCCGCGTTTATTCAGCGTGACGCCGCGTTCTTCCACCTTGGTCAGTTGATAGTCGCCGAACCACTCGCCGACGGCGAGGATCTGGCCATTGATGTTTGCCAGCGCGCGTCCCGGCGTCACCATGACGGCGCGCAGTTGCGGCAGTACCTGCGGCACTTCTTGTTCCAGCGCGGCGGGGCGCTGCGGCGGGGCAGGGCGCGCGAACGGATCGCGTAGCGCCTGTGCTTGCGCGCCGGAGAAAACCGGCAGCAGCGCCAGCAGGATGATGGCGGTGTGCTTCATGGTCTGTTCTCCTGCGGCCGGAATGCCGCGATGCGGATTTTCATGGCGACTTGGCCCGGCGCCTCGGCCGGGCGCATCTCGAAGCTGGCGATGGCCAGGTTCGGCTGCGCGCCTTCGATCGCGTTCATCCACGCCAGCAGCCTGGCATACGGACCGCTGACCTCGGCGTCGAAGCCGGCCTGGGTGAAAGCGAGCACCATTTCATCGGGCGCCGGATTGACTCCGTGCAGGGTCACGCCCTGCGCCTGCGCCAGCGCCCCGAGTTCGCCGACCAGGCCTACCAGCAGTTGCGCCGGCGGCTGCGCGGGCGTGGCGCCAAGCCGTTTGACCAGCGCCTCGGTGTCGCTGTCCAGCACCGCCAGTTGCGCGCTTAGTAAACGCGGGTCGCTGCCAGGCAGCGCCAGCTGCGCCTGTTGGGCGCGCACCGCGCGCAGCGCCGCCAGCGGCGCGCGCAGCGCATAGAACCAGAGGCCGGCGGCGGCGATCAGGAGCAGGCCGGCGCCCAGCAGGTGCAGCTGGCGCGCCGGCAGCGCGGCGGCCTTGCGGATCAGGGTGGCGTTCATGGCGTCTCCTCCTGCTTGACGAGCGAGGCGGCGGCATTGAAGCGGACCGCGCCACCGTCATCGAGCGGCGCCGTGCTGCTGTTCAGGAAGCGCACGTTGGCCAGCAGCGGGTTGGCCGCCAGCGCCGCGAGAAAAGCGGTCATCGCCCCATTGTCGCGGGCCTGGGCGGCGATCTCGATATGGCTCCCCAGGCGCCAGGCCTGAACCGCCCCGGTTTGCGGCGCGCGTGCCTGCACGGTACCCGGGGGCAGCGGCGCGGGCGGCGCCGCCTGCAGCAATTCCTGGGTGCGCGAAAAACGCAGCTGTTCGAACCAGACCTGCTCATTGAGCGCGCCATTGATGCTGGCAGCGAGCCTGGTGACTTCGCCGGCGCCGCGCAGGGCGCCCAGCGCCGCGACGTTTTCGGCCAGGCTGTCCTTGCGCGCCTGCGCGCCGATCAGCTGGGTGCGCATCGCGCCCGCTTGCAGCGACGCCGCGCGCGCCTGCTCGAGGCGCGGCGTTTCCAGCGCCAGGCGCCAGCGCAGGAGCGCGCTGGCGCCGCCGCCGCACGCCAGGAGCAGGCCCAGGGCCGCGCCATACACGGTCAAGGTGCGCCGCACGCGCAGCCCCTCGCGGTAGCTGCGCGGGATCATGTCGATATCAGCCACGCGCTTCTCCCCGCAAGGCCAGGCCGGCCGCCAGCGCGATGCCGTAGGTGTCGCTGCCGACCGGGCGCGAGAGCGGCGCCCCATGGAAGGCTTTCAAGGGATCGAGCAGTTCGACCGGCAGGCGCACCAGTTCCTCGACCCGCTGCTGGATATGGCGGTAGCGCGCCACGCTGCCGTTCAGGTACACGCGGCTGATGGCGCTGCCGCGCGTGCGCGAGGCGACATACACCTGCGTGCGCACTAGTTCCTCGGCCAGCGCCGCGAATTCCTGGTACAGGATCTCGCGTACCGTGCGCCCGATGTCGGGTGCGCCACCGGCCCCGTGCGGCGCGCCGGCGGGCGTACCGATGCCGTGCTCGCGCAGCAGCGCCAGCGCCACCTCGGTCGAGAGCCCCAGCGCGCGTGAAAGGCGGTCGACCAGTTGCATTTCGCCGAAGTCGATCTCGCGGTCGAGCATCAGGCGCCGGCCCCAGATCACGGTCAGATAACTTTTGCTGGCGCCGAAATTGATCAACAGGACCGACTGGTCGAAATCTTCCTGCATCGCCGCCAGCAGGCGCGCGATCGCGGCCGGGCCGATGTCGAGTGCGACCGGCTCCAGGCCCGCGCCGCGCAACGTGTCGAGGTAGGCCAGCACGCTGGTCGAGGCGGCCACCGCCGCCAGCACCTGCTTTTCGGGGCCGGAGGCCTCGACGCTGCGCACCTGGTAGTAGTCGACCACCGACTCGGCCGCCGCCGCGCCCAACTGCTCGCGCACGGCCTTGGCCACGGCCTGCGGTTCGCTCTGGCCGGACGGCACGTGCACCGTCAGGGGCAGGATCCGTATTTCGCTCGGCGCCAGCACCGACACCACGCGCCGTCCGGCGAACGGGGCGGCGGCCAGCGCCTCGCGCACGAAGCTTTTCAGGCGGCGCGGGTCCGCCAGCAGCTGGGCGCGCTCGAGCGGGTAGGGCAGCGACAGCGCCGCGCGCACCACCTGGCCGTCCGGCGAGGAGGCGGTTTGCAGCATGTTCAGGCGCTGGGCGGCGAAATCGACGCCGATCGGCGTCGGCGCCTGGGCGCCGCGTTGGGTCAGGGAAGCGAGCCAGGACTTCATGCCGCCGCCTTTGCCAGGGCGCCGGTACGGACCGCATTGCCGCCCGCGTGCTTGGCGTCGTACAGCAATTCGTCGGCCAGTTTATAGGCGCTGTCGAAGCGCAAGGCGCCGTCGGCCGGCAGCTGCACCAGCCCCAGGCTGACGGTGGGCGTCACGCCGCCGGGCAGGGGCACCGCCATCCGCGCCGAGATCGAGGCCAGCGCCTGTTCCACCCGCGCCGGCACGTCGGCCCCGCACATCAGCAGCGCGAACTCGTCGCCGCCCAGGCGCGCCAGGTATTCGACGTCGCCCGCCAGGTCGCTGAAGGCGGCGTGCACCGCGCGCAGCACGTCGTCGCCGCGGCCATGGCCGAAGGTGTCGTTGATCGATTTGAAACGGTCGATGTCGAACAGGCCGAACCAGCAGGGCACGCAGGCGCCGTGGTGGTGCGCCACCACGCGGTCGAAGTCGCGCTCGATGTGGCGCCGGTTCCAGGCACCGGTCAGATGGTCGCGGTTCACCAGTTCGGTCAGCTCGCGCTGGGCGCGCTCCAGGTGAAAGCGCATCGTCAGGTCATGCTTGCGCAGGCCGAGCGCGCGCGACACCAGCGCCAGCGAGATCACGGCCGCCACCAGCATCAGGCATTGCAGCACCCACAGGTCGAGCGCGGCGAAGCGAAAGCGCGAGAGGTAGGTCGAGGCCGTAAACATCAGGTAGATGGCGCCGGTGGTCAGCGCCGCTTCGCGCAGGCCCCAGGGCACGACCGGCACCAGCATGATCAAGACCGCCACGCTCAGCAGCAGCATCGCGTGCAGTTGCCCCGAGCGCTGCGCCAGCAGCACCAGCGAGGAACCGCAGACGACCAGCAGCAGCATCGCCAGCAGGTACAGGGCGCGCAGCTGCTCGACCTTCGCGCTCGACAGGTAGACGTGCAGGGCCAGCGCGCACAGCACCGAATAGGTGTAGGTGTAGGAGCTGCCCAGTTCGAACACGGCCGACATGGCGGTGGCCAGGGCCAGGAACAGCAGGGCGACAAGGCTCAGCAGGGCGACACCGCGCCGGGTTTCGCGCGTGATCACGGGCGTCGCGTAGTCGCGCAGCTCGCCGGCGAAGTCGAGGCAGGACCAGACGTTACCGAGGTCGCTGATGAAGGTGGAGGCAGTTGTTTTCATGGCCTGTTGTTGTTAGGTGCAGCGCTTGTAA
>JANNNC010000042.1:0-3439 GCA_031398335.1 Massilia sp. | reverse complement strand
GGTCGCGTCCAGCCGCATGGGCCAGCTCGTCGATGAAGCTGTGGAAGACCCAGGAAAACACATTGCTGCCCGGCGCGCGCCATGGTCCCATCGGGATCCGGCATTCGAGCGCGGTTTGTTCGAGCAGGCAGTTGGCGAGCCAGCGCCCCGGGAATTCGTCGCCCGACAGGCTGCCGCCGCTGCCCGGCTGCAGGATGCTCTTGCCGTCGCGCTCGACGCGGTTGGCGAAGGTGACGAAGTGGTTATGCCAGGCGACCAGGCGGCCGGCCGTATCGACGCCGCCGCGCAGGTGGTGGAAGCCGCCCGCACGGAAATGGTCGTGCTGCAAATCGTCTTCGCGGGTCCAGGTCAGTTTCACCGGCGCGCCGACTTTCTGCGCGATCGCTGTGGCTTCGACGATGAAGTCGGACGACAGGCGCCGCCCGAAGCCGCCGCCGCTGCGGATGATGTGGAGGACGATCTTTTCCTTGGGGATGCCGAAGGTCGAGCTCACCAGCGCCTGGCCGGCGCCCGGGTTCTGGGTCGGCGCCCACAGTTCCAGCGTGCCTTCGTTCGGCTTGAACCAGGCGGTGCAGTTCTGTGGCTCCATGCTCGCGTGCGAAATGAACGGGTAGGTGTAGCTCGCTTCCACCGTTTTCGCTGCGCCGGCAAAGGCCGCGCGCACGTCGCCGTCCTGGCGCAGCACGGTTGTACCCGGCTTGCTGGCGGCTGCCCTGGCTTGCGCCGCAAACTCGGCCCAACTGTGGGTGGCGCCGACGCCTTCGTCCCACTTCACTTCCAGCTGGCGGCGCGCCTTGAAGGCAGCCCAGGTCGAGGTGGCGACGATCGCCACGCCCGGCCGCAGGCCGTTCAGGTTCTCGGTCCCGGCGACGATGAAGGCATCCGAGACGCCCGGCAGCGCCTTGATGGCGTCGAGATTGGCGCTGAGGGGTTTGCCGCCAAACACCGGGCACTTGGCATACACCGCGTACAGCATGCCGGGCAATTGCAGGTCGATGCCGAACAGCGGCTTGCCACTGATGATCGCTGCGTTGTCGACGCCGCCGATACGGGTGCCGAGCAGCGTGTAGGCCGCCGGATCCTTCAGCTGGACTTGCGCCGCCTCTGGCAGCGGCAACTTGGCCGCGGCGGGCACCAGGGCGCCATAGCCGAGCTTGCGGCCAGTGGCGGCGTGGTGGACGGCGCCATGCGCAGCGCGGCATTCCGCTACCGGGACCCCCCAGGTCTGGCTTGCCGCCTGCACCAAAATGGTGCGCGCGCTTGCGCCCAGGCGTTGGAAGTCGTTGTAATTGGCCGGGGTTGAGGTCGAACCGCCCGCGCCCTGGCTGCCGTAGGCCGGGTTCAGGTCGCCCTGGACGATGCGCACGTGTTTCCAGTCGACCTCGAGCTCTTCGGCAATGATCATCGGCAGCGAGGTCTTGATGCCCTGGCCGATTTCCGGCTGTTTCGAGATCAGCGTGACGATGCCGTCGCGGCCGATGCGGATGAAGATGCTGGGCGAAAAAGCGGTGTCGGTCGCAGTCGTTGCGCCCGTGGCGTTCTGCGCGGCGAGCACGCCGCCCGGACCCATGCCGATGACGAGGGCGCAGGCGGCGCCGGTACGCAGGAAGCCGCGGCGGCCAGGCGAGCGGGGCGCGTTCATGCCTTGCCCTTTGCGGTGGCTGCGATCTCGGCGGCGCGGTGGATGCCGGCGCGGATGCGGGTATAGGTCGCGCAGCGGCACAGGTTGCCGGCCATGGCGTCGTCGATCTGGACGTCGGTCGGCTTCGGATACTGTTTCAGGAGGGCGCAGGCGCTCATGATCTGGCCCGACTGGCAATAGCCGCACTGCGGCACGTCGAGTTCCTGCCAGGCCAGCTGTAACGGATGCTGGTGCTGCTTGTGCAGGCCTTCGATGGTCGTGATCTTCGCCTTGCCGATGCTTGACACGGGCAGCAGGCAGGAACGCGTGGGCGCGCCGTCGATGTGCACGGTGCAGGCCCCGCACTGGCCGGCGCCGCAGCCATACTTGGCCCCGACCAGCCCGAGCGCATCGCGCAGCGCCCATAGCAGCGGGGTGTCGGCATCGACATCGACCTGCTGCGGCTTGCCGTTGACGTTCAGCGTGTATTTACTCATCGACTTTTCCTTGCCTGGGGATGAAGCCGAGCATCGTATCAAAAGGCGGCAGGGAAAAGTGTGGCTGGGGGAAAGTTTATTGTTGGGGAATTGTTGCTGTGCAATGGGTGTTGACCGCAGTTTTGCCCGCGGCAGTGGTGCACCGTCGGGGTCCTTGAAGCCAATGGCCTTAAGGACGGGTTCACCGGGCTCTCGAGCCCACGCGCTTGTACCGATGCATGCCGCACAGTCACCGCAGACCACGTCCATCCGAATCCAACCATCGGGCGCGTCCGGCCCGCGAGGAAGTTGTGGTGTTCATGGGCACGAACGGGTGGGCACGAGTGAAGTGCCCACCCTACGTTACCTCGGCGTTTCGGGCGCTATCGCCAGCCAATGTCCGCTTAAATCCCTTCCGGATACGTCTCCGGCGGTTCGCCCGAATGCCAGCCGCTGGTCGCATCCAGCGGCACCAGGGCTTCGGTGCGGTCGATGTGGATGATGGCGTCGAACTGCTGGGCCAGCTGAGCCTGGAAATAATGGCTCTGGCGTTCGGTGCGCGGCAGGTAGAGCACGCCGATGGCGCGTTCCAGGCGCCGTTCCAGCAGCAGGCGGCGGGCCGGGCTGTCGTCGCGCAGGTTCAGGTAGAAGCGGGGCAGGCCGACGTGGTGCAGGAGTTCCTCGTAGCTGCCGGGCATGCCCGGACGCACGCGCTTGCGCTCGGCGGGACCGTCCCATTCCGAGGCGGCCGTGACATGGCCCTCATAGGTAGAAAAGCCGACCAGGCAGGTCTGGGCCGGGTAGGCCTTGCGCGCCAGTTCGCCGACATTCCATTCGCCCAGGTCGCCCATGTTGGTCGCACGGGCGTCGCCGATGTGGGAATTGTGCTCCCAGACGACGATTCTGGCAGGCTCGCCATCGCGCGACAAATGGCGGGTGAGGGCGTCGAGGGTCTCGGCCATGTGGCTGTCGCGCAGGTTCCAGGACGAGACCCGGCCGCGGAACATGGTGCGGTAGTATTCCTCGGCGTTCTTGACGAGGCGCGCATTTTGCTGGGCGTAGAAGAAGGCATCTTCGGCGGAGGCGCCGTCGGCCTGCATGTAGTCGAAAGCGCGCTGCTGGAGCTCTTGCAGCTGGGTCAGTACACCTTGCTGGCAGGATTCGGACATGCCGACGCCGGTGGCGTAGCCATAGTGCTGGCTGTCTTCGCCGTAATGGTCGAAGCAGGCATAGCGGCGCCGTGCTTCTTCGGCGGCAAGCGGATCGACGCCCTCGAGATACTTCAGGACCTCGCGCACCGAGGTGAACAGGCTGTACAGGTCGAGTCCGTAGAAGCCGGCCT
>JANNNC010000195.1:0-3957 GCA_031398335.1 Massilia sp. | reverse complement strand
AGGCCGGTATGCCGGTGACGGAGCGAAACGCGGCATCCCAGTCGGCGCTGAAGCGCTCGATCGAAAAGCGCTGGGGCGCGGCGCCGGGCGGCCTGGCCGAGGTCGCGCGCCAGCGAGGGGCTGCGCAGCAGGTCGCGCATGCAGTCGACCAGGCGCTCGACGCGGGTGTCGATGAAGCCGTTGGCGCCGTCGTCGATCACGGTTGCCATCTCGGCCGTGGCCAGGGCCACCACGGGCATGCCGATCATCATCGCTTCGATCACGCCCAGGCTCAGGCCGGCATGGCGGACCGGACTGAACAGGAAACGGTAGCCCGCCGCAAAGGCCGCCAATTCGGCATGCGGCAGTTCGCCGATGCCGTCCAGGGCGGCGGCCCCCTTGCCGACCAGGTCGAGCGGCAGCCTGGCGCGCGTTTCCAGGAACAGGTGGCGCCCCAGGCGCCGGCCATGGCGGGCCAGGTGGTTGCTGATAATCAGCCCGCGCTCGAGCGCGCCGCGGTAGCGCACCGCATCGGGCACCATGACGGAGTGTTCGATAACCCGCGTCGGCGTGCGCCGGTTGTCCCACATCAGCCCGTTATAGGGCGTGACGTGCACCAGCAGCAGGTTCGGGTCGTCCACGGGATGCGCCGTGTCGGCCGCAAGGCCGTGCGGCGGATCGTGCTCGAGGTAGATGCGCGGCAGGGCGCGCTGGGCAGCGGTAAGGAAAGCGAACTGGTCGTGCTCCCAGCCATGGCGGTCCTGGAACAGGATGCAGTCGTATTGCCGATCGCGCGCCGCCTCCACTGGCAGGTCGTGCACGTTGCCGCTCCAGGCGAAGACACCGCTGCGCCCCGCATAGTCCGGCGGTCGGCCGGGTGTCGGGAGAACGAAGAAATCGTGGGGCGCCTGCGACAGGTAGACCAGGTAGCTGCCGCGGGTGTGCCAGGTAAGGACCTTGAGTCGGCGCATGTGGGCCTCAGGTGAAACGGACGCGGTAGCGGACGGCGCCAAGCAGGCGCCAGAACACGGCCAGCGGCGGGATCAGGGCCGAGGTGACGACGACGTCGGCGATGTGCGAGGCGCTGCGCGCAATGCCGCGCAGGCGCTGCCGGCACAGCCGCACCGTGAGCGCCAGCCAGCCCAGCCCGGCCACCAGCGCCAGGACGTCGTGGCCGGCAAGCAGGGCGCCGAGCGCGGCGAGGAGCGCGGCCACCGCGAGGTAGTGGTCCCAGGGCGGCGCGGCGGCGATGCGTTCGCGGTACAGCCTGGGGTGTTTTTTGTAGAGCAGGGCATCGAACACGGCGCCGCGCGCGTGGCCCAGGCTCGCGCCCCAGGGCATCGGGCCCACCGGCAGCACCACCATGGCCTCGGGCGCACGGTTCATGCGCGCGCCCATCGCCAGCAGCCGGAAGTGGAGGTCGGCGTCGCTGTGGCTGCCCTGTCCGAAGCGCTCGTCGAAGCCTTCGAGCTGCGCGAGTATGCTGCGGCGGCAAAAGCAGTTGGCGAGGCGGAAGGCATCCTTCCCGGCCGGCCGCGCCGGGGGCGTTGTGTCGAGCCGTCCGCACAGCACGTCGGTCTCGCTGCCGAAGGCGGCCAGTCCCTGCGCCAGCCACGAGGGCGCAGGCACGGCGTCCTCGTCGGTGAAGGCGATGATCGACGCCTTGGCGCTGCGCCAGCCGAGGTTGCGCGCCGCCGCCGGGCCATGCTGGTTGGAATTGGGCAGGTAGACCAGGCGCGGGCCCCGATCGAGCGTGCGCGCGCGCCAGCCGGCCACCAGGTGCAGGGTGTTGTGGTTCGGCTCGTCGTCCACGACGATGATTTCGTAGCAGGTGCCGGGCAGGGTCTGGCGCGTGAGGGCGTCGAGGCATCGGTCGAGCAGGTCCATGCGCCCGCAGGTCGGCACCACGACCGTCACCCCGATCGCGCTGGCCGCTGTTATTGGCGTGATAGCTGGCATGCTCCTCTCCGGTAAGTTGTTGTTGCGAGTGGTTCGATTGGGAACCCACGCTCGAGTTCCTGCCCGATCGCCTGCCCTCAACCTGCATCAAGGCTGACGCCGCTTTGGCGCAAGCGGATGGTAGAAAAAGCGGGGGCGCAGCCTCCGCCATGCCGGAATCGGCAGCAAAGTATTGCGCAGCGTGTGAAGGATTTGTCCTACGTGAAATGCGTGCGGGAAGGCGATGCCGGCAGACCCCATGGACGAAAAAAAGCCCGCTCGACGCGGGCAGGGAGTGACGCGGCAGCGCGCATGCGCCGCCGGTTTAGATCAGGCAACTACATGCACACGGTCATCCGCGCGAAAATCCGGTGTCGTCGTCCATCTTCTGGTCGCCCGCCAGCTTGTTCGCGCCGGCCGGGCTTTTCGGATAGCCGCCCGCCGCATCGTTCGATTCATGCACGCGGTCCGGGTCCTGCTGCATGCTGCCGCCCGGCTTCCAGCCCGGATTGTCGCCACGCGGGCCGGAGTTGCCCGGGCTGCGCGGCAGGCCGCCGGTGGTGTCGTTCGACTGGTGCATTTCAGCGTCGTCCTCGTTCAGTCCCGCGCCTTCGCCGGTTTGCGAGCCGGCGCGGTCGGTGCTGTCCTGCGCATCACCGGCCGGGTTGTCCTGCGAACGGCCCGTGGATGGCTCACCCTGGCTCGACTGCATCGATTGCCCGACACCGTGATGGTGGCCGAGCGAGCCGCCCTGCAGCTCTGGCTGGCGGGGATCCTGCGGATTCGCCTGCTGGGCGGCCTGGGCATTGCCCGCATGCGCGCCCTGTGGGTGCAGCAGCGAGGTGCCGCTATCGCGCGAACGGCGTCCGACCGGCAGTTCGAGTTCGCCCCAGGCGCTGGAATGCTGTTCCATCTGGCGCTGGTGACTGTCGCCGATGGCCTGCTGCGGACCGCTGCCGCCGCTCTGCTGGGTTTGCATCGAGCCGCCCGGCAAATCCCAGCGGCTGCTGTCTTCGGCAAATTGGCCCGGCCCCATGCCGCTTTGCGGCGTGCCCATCTGGTCCACGCCCTGGCGGCTCTGCTGCTGCGAGGCGCCGTTCGGATAGGTATGGTCGAGCGGCGCGTCGGGCGCGGTCTTGCCCTTGGCGTTCTTGTTCCACTTTTCGTTGCCGCCGTTATTCGTCTGGTTATTCATTTCGCTGCGTTGATTCGCGTCCATGTCGTTTCCTTTCGATAAGCGATTTCGCTGGCGGGACTCCATCGACAAGCACCTGCCGACGCCGCCCAATCCGGCAATCATGCGCGCGCCCGCGCAGCTTCAGTATAGGAACACACACTGACAGTGTGTAGGACAACAACTGATGGGAATAGTGACCAGCAGCACCCTATTGCGTAACTGCATTTTCTGTCGCCTGTTGTCCTACAAAGTCATCTGAAAATGTCCTATACCCTCATCTAATTAGCATGCCTAATATGAGTTCGGTGTTCGCTCATCGGCGTTGCAGGATGGCGGAGGCCGAGCCTGTCGCAGGACGCGGCGGTTTTATAAGTGAACAGGGAGAACACGATCATGGCTTCGAGTAACCAGGGTAACAAGCAGGGCGGTAACCAATCCAACAGCCAGAGCACCAGCGGAACCCGCAATCGCGGTTTCGCATCGATGGATCCGCAGCGTCAACGTGAAATCGCCAGCCAGGGTGGCAAGGCAGCCCACCAGAAGGGTACCGCACACGAATTCACCTCTGAGGAAGCACGCCGCGCCGGCAGCATGAGCCATGGCAACCGTCAGTCGGCGAGCGCTGGTTCGGGCAGCACTGCGCGCAGCACGTCCAAGGGCGGCAGCCGCGGTTCGAAAGAGTAAGACCACCGCTGCGCCTGGTCCGCTGCCGCCGGCAGCGACCGGGGCGCACCATGAATCACTCACGGGGAGCGCAATGCTCCCCGTTTTCATGGCTGCGTTGCATTTCGTCTCGCCGTACTAGCGTACTGTCTTCGCCGATGCGCCTTGCCCTGAAGTTTTTTTCAACCGCTCGAGCGCTT
>JANNNC010000187.1:0-16374 GCA_031398335.1 Massilia sp. | reverse complement strand
TAGGCACTTGAATAGAAAGCGATGTTGTGAGTAAGCCCTTAGCTGTTTTGGAAGAACCGTTGTCATGAACTCATGAATGGAGGATGACTTGTATACAACAGTCTGCTGTGACCTTGTCTTTCGATCCTTTGTAGGAACTTTGTCAGCGATACACCCAAGGCACTTGCGTGTGAAACTTGGAATGAAGCCATGAAACTCACAATGATACTCCGTGGCATTCTCCTTGTATTTAACTTTGTTGACACTCAAGTCTGTTGACTTGGTCTCCTCTCCAGGTGCCAACTTAAGTTTAGGACAAGTCTTACACCGCCCCAAAACACATGTGTACGGTACCTTCCAGTCCGGGTCCTCATCACACGGTTTACAGGTCATTGACTGGTATGCTTCATTGAGCGTTGGCCGAAGGCCAGCGTGACCATCGCCAGGTAGGGACCGGTCACGCGCAGCGCCGGCAGCGCCAGGATGGCCCCGAACAGCGCGGTAATGACGATACTGGCGGGCACGGCAAGGAACCAGGGCGCACCCAGTTTCATGACCAGCACGCCGGTGACGTAGGAACCGATGCCGAACAGGCCGGCGTGGCCGAGCGAGACCTGGCCGGTGTAGCCGACCACGATGTCGAGACCGAACAGCAGGATCGCGTAGATCAGGATCGTTTCGGCCAGGTGGATGTAGTACGGATTGGTGAAGGCGAGCGGGAACACGGCCAGCACGATCAGGCCGAGTACGCTCGCAATGAACAGGGTTTTATTTTTCGTCATGGTCAGACCTTCTTGATCGCAGCCTTGCCGAACAGGCCGGACGGTTTTACCGCCAGCACCAGCAGCAGCAGGATCAGACCCGGCACTTCCTTGTAGCCGGTCGAGATGTAGTAGCCGGTCGCGACTTCCGCGATGCCGAGGATCAGGCCGCCGACGATGGCGCCCATGCCGGACGTGAGCCCGCCGATGATGGCCACCGCGAAGGCTTTCAGGCCGAGCGAGGCGCCCATGGTGGCGCTGGTGAGCGTCAAAGGTGCGATCAGGGCGCCGGCGAAGGCCGCCGTGGCCGAGGACAGCGCGTACGAGAAGGTGATCACGCGGCCAGTGTTAATGCCCATCAGGCCGGCGGCGTCGCGGTCGTTCGAGGTGGCGACGACGGCCTTGCCGTAGATCGATTTGCGGTTGAAGACCTCGACCGCGAGCATGATCGCCAGCGCGCCGATGATGACGGCCACCTGCATCGGCTGCACGTTGGCGCCCATGAACTGGAACGGGGTCGACGAGAGCGGCGAAGGGAAGGGCAGCACGTCCTTGCCCCAGATGTTTTCGGCGACGTTCTTGAAGATGATGGCCAGCGCGATGGTCGACATGATCCAGCCGAATTCGGACTTGATCTTGATGGCCGGACGCACGCCGATCCACTCGACGAACATGCCCTGCAGGGCGCCGAACATGATCACCAGCGGCAGCATGATCCAGTAGCTCATGTAGGGGCCGCCGTGGACGCCGCCGACGAAGGAAAGGCCGACCAGGGCGCCGAGCATGAGTGCCTCGCCCTGGCCGAAATTGAGGGTGCCGGATGTGGCAAAGGTAAGTTGATAGCCGAATGCGACGACGGCATAGATCATGCCGAGTGCGATTCCGCTGAAGACGAGCTGCAATAGGATATCCATGATTTCACCATTAGCGCGTGCGAAAAAATCTCCATGGCTGCGTTGCATCGTCTCGCCGTACCAGCGTACTGTCTTCGACGACCGCTGCGCCCTCAGGGCCTTGCCCTGGAGTCTTTTTCACACGCTTGGGAGGCATGGTCGTACGACCCGGCCTCCGGTCAACAAGGAAATGGCCAGCCAGGAAGGTCCCGGCTGGCCACGATCAGTGCGATGCCGCCACTGCCTTACTTCGCCTGCACCACGCGTCCACCGCGCACTTCGCCGAAGACCGTGTTGTTGAAGTTGATGGCTTCGTGGTCGGCCTTGGTGTACGGCTTGTCGTAGGTGGTGACGACGCCTTCGACCTTGGTGTTCAGGTTTTCCAGCGCCGCGACGATCTTCGGGCCTTCGGTGGAATTGGCCTGCTTCATGGCCGCGGCCAGCAGGTAGATCGAGTCGTAGCCCTGGGCTGCCGACACGGCCGACGGCATGCGCCCGCCCGGCGGGTTGTAGGCTTTCACGTAAGCGTCGATGAAGGCCTTGCGCCTGGGCGTGGTCGCTTCCTGGATGAAGGTCTGCGGCATGCGCGTGCCTTCGCCGTTCTTGCCGGCGTTGTCGACGAAGTTCGCCATCGAGAGCGTCCAGCTGCCGACCATCGGTACTTTCCAGCCCAGCTTTTCCATGCCGTTGGCGATCTGCGCCAGTTCAGGGCCGATGCCGTAGGTGAGTACCGCTTCGGCGCCGGCCTGCTTGGCCTTCAGGAGCTGGGACGTCATGTCGACGTCCTGCAGGTTGTATTTTTCGACGACGACCGGCTTGATGCCTTTTTTCTCGAGCGCTTTTTCCAGGTCGGCGCGGCCCAGCTGGCCGTAGTTGGTCGAATCGGCCAGGATCGCGACTTTCTTGAAGCCGCGGCGGGTGACGGCTTCCTCGACGATCATCTGCGACTGGATCTGGTCGCTGGCCGAATTGCGGAACACGAAGTTGGTCGGCTGGGTGGCGAACTGCTGGGTGATGATCGAGCCGGTGGCGACGTTGTTCATCACCGGGATCTGCGCCTGCTGGTAGAAGCGCTGCGAGGCCTGGGCGACGCCGGTATTGATGTAGCCGACGGTGGCGACGACGCGCTCCTTGTTGATCAGCTCCTGGGCGATCTGCACGCCGCGTTCGTTCTTTGCTTCGTCGTCGCGTTCGATCAGCTGGATCTTGCGGCCGAGGACGCCACCGGCGGCGTTGATTTCGGCGACGGCCAGCTTGACGCCATCACGCATCGATACGCCCATCGGGGCCGAGCCGCCAGTGAAAGGACCGGATACGCCGATCTTGATCGGCTCCTGAGCCATGCCAGACATCGAAAAACCCAGTGCTACCCCTGCAACCAGTGCCTTCAACTTGAAATTCATTGCCGTCTCCGTAGTGTGTTTTTTGGTAAAGCCGTACGCTGGACTGCCCAAACGAAGCCGCCGCAGGGGCCAGTGACCGACCCATTGTAGGTTAGCAATTGATACACAGCAAACGATTGCTATGATGCGTTGCATCATGCAACAAACATCAGGCGACGTAAGAAAGCGGTAAGGAAAACAGGGTATGGCGGGGCAAAATAAAAGAGGCCGCACATGACGTGCGGCCTCCCTTTCTTGCTGCGTTTTTTGCGGCAGCGCGATGCCCGCCGCGATCAGCCGTCAGCGGCGGCGGTAGCCGCGGTGGTGGTGGCGGTGTCCACCCCAGCTCTTGCCGAAGCTGAAGCCCAGGCCGATCGATATCGGCGGATACCAGTAGGGTTCCTGCACGTAGACCGGCGCCGGCGCATACACCGGCGCGCCGTAGATGGGAGCGCCATAAGCGGGCGCGCCGACCATCGGCCGGCCGGCGACCAGCGGCGCGGGATTGGTGACGGCAGTCGAGCTGGTGACGACACCGGCATCCCCGGCGCGCTCACCGGTCCCGAGGGGCACCGGCGTCACCGACACGACTTGCCACCCGTTCGGATCGTTCGACTGGGCATAGCCGCGGGTGCCGTAATTGGCCGGGCCTGGTCCAGGCGCGGCGCAACCAGCCAGCACGGCCAGCGAAGCAAAGGCAACAATGAGTTTTTTCATGACGGTCCTCCTGATCCGGCCATGATAGTTTTTGTGTGTCTATTTTGGCGCGGAATTACAGCTTGTTACACCTCAGGTTGTACGGAAACATCAGCTGAACGCTCCCTCGCCCGTAAAGGTATTACCGGCAACAAAAGGCGCCAGCGGCACGGCATTGGCGATGGCCAGGTAGCCGGCGTCGTTCGGGTGCAGGCGGTCGCCGCTGTCGTAGGCGGGCAGGATGCGCGCCGGGTTGTTCGGGTCGCGCAGCGCCAGTTCGGCGTCGAGCACGCCATCGAATTCGCCGCTGCCGCGTAGCCAGTCGTTGGTGACACGCCGGACCGCCTCGCGCGCGGCCGTGTAGTAGACGAAGCCATTGAAGGGCGGCAGCGTGGCGCCGATGATCGTGATGTCGCGCGCGCGGGCACGGGCGATCAGCTGGCGGTAGCCGGCGATGAGTTCGCTTGCCGGAATCGGGCTCGAGCCGGCGCTGTAGCAAATGTCGTTGATGCCGATGAGCGCGATCAGGTAGCGCACGCCGGCGGTTGCCAGCACGTCGCGGTCGAAACGCTCGAGCGTGTCGCGGCCGGCCAGCTGCGCGGTGGAATAGTCGTTCAGGAGCAGGTTGGCGCTGATGCCGCGGTTGACCACGCCGATGCGCCCGGCCGCGCCCAGCGAGGACTGCAGGCGCCGCGCCAGGTAATCGGGCCAGCGCCGGTTGGCGTTGGTGGCGCTGCCCTGGCCGTCGGTGATCGAGTCGCCCAGCGCGACCAGGCAGGGAAGGGCGGCATCGACGTCGACCTCGGTGAGGAAGGGCCAGTTCGAGAGCGTGCGCGATACCGGCAGCGAGATGGTGGAGGTGTAGTCGCCGCTTGGGGACAGGTAGCTGTACTGGAGCGCGGCGCTGTGCATCGTGGTCACCTGCACGCTGCCCGGCAGGTAGAGGCTGATGGCGAGGTCGGCCTGGGCGGGCACCGGCAGATCGAGCGGGTCGGACAAGGCGGGGGCGCCGGCCGGAATCGTGATGCTGCCCTGGCCGCCGAAGCGCAGCTCGCGCAGGCTGCCCTGGTTGATGGCCGCGCCGCTGGAGCGGATGGCGATGCTGGCGCGCCCGATGCGCAGCGGTGTACTGCCCATTTCGTTGGAGACGCGGATGCGCACCCGGTTGCCGCCGATGCTGGCGCGCACGACCAGCCGCAGGGTCTGGCTGGTATAGGTCTGGACGCTGGCCGATGGCGGCGGCCCCGCTGGCGACGTGCCCCAGGTCGCGCACCAGCGCCCGCCACTACCGGCCTGCGCGCGCGCCGGCAAGGCCGGCACGGCAAGCGTGGCGGCCAACAACGGACCGGCTTTCAGGAAGGCACGCCGATGCGCGCCGGCGTCAGGGGCAGGCGCTGGGGGCGAAACTTTCTTCATGGTAGTGCTCCCACGAACAGGTTGGCGGATCCGGCAGCGCCGTGCATGGTTGGCGGCGCAGAGACCAATCTAAATGGCGGGAGAACGCGACTCAAGCGACGCGTGACAGGGGATTTGCGCCAGCGCAGAAATGGATGAGAATTAACTTGGGGTTAAGCGACTGTTTGCTTGATTCAATGCGGCGGGGCATGCCCGGTCACGCGGTTCGGGCCGGGTGAGCTTGCGGGTTCGAAGAGGCAAACATGACGCGAACTTCCGCGTGGGCAGGGTGGAGTGCCCACGCGGAATCATGCGCAGGGTTAGCAACGAAAAGGACCCGGAAGCGAGCGTAAGGCCGGCGCCTACAACGGCGCGCCCCGCTGCTCCGGATCAACGACCCAGCACCGCCAGCACCCCGTCCAAGCCACTGAAATTGAGCGCCACGTCCGCCTGCTTTCTCACTACCGGCTTGGCCCGAAACGCCACCGAGAGCCCGCCGATCGCCATCATTTCAAGGTCGTTCGCGCCATCGCCCATGACGATCGCCCGGCGCGTATCGACACCCAGTTCGACGCAGACACGCTGCACCGTGCGCATCTTTTCCTCGGCGTCTACGATCACGCCAACCACGCGCCCGGTCAGCCGGCCGTCCTCCACTTCCAGCACGTTGGCATGCGTGAAATCCAGGCCAAGGCGCGTCTTGAGGCGGTCGGTAAAGAAGGTAAAGCCGCCCGACACCAGCAGCGTTTTCAGGCCGGCCGCCTTGACCGCGGCGAGCATGGCCTCGGCGCCCGGCGACAGGCGCAGGCGCTCTTCGTACACGCGCTCCAGCGCCGATGCCTCCAGGCCCGCGAGCAGCGCGACGCGGCGCGTGAGGCTTGCCGCGAAATCGAGTTCGCCGCGCATTGCGCTTTCCGTGATTTCCGAAACCAGGGCTTTCAGGCCCTGCATGTCCGCGATCTCGTCGATGCACTCGATCGTGATCAGGGTCGAGTCCATGTCCATCGCCACCAGCGAGAAGTCCGCCAGCGTGCGCCCGGCTTCGACAAAGGTCGCGTCGACCCCTGCCGCCAGGGCAGCTGCCTGCACCGCCTCCACGACATCGGCCGTGGCGGCGACATCCTCGCAGCGCAGCGCCTGCGACGGCAGGACACTGATCCGTGCCGGTTGCGCCAGCCAGGCAATTCCTTCCAACATCGAGGCCGGAACGCTCGGGCCCTGTAACACCAGATTCATCACCATGTCAGTCTTATGCGAGCAGTTGTTTAATCGTTTGCTTGACCTGCAGTACCCGCGCCGCAAGGTCCGGCATGGCGGCGGTAATGCGCAGCTTGTCCTGGCCGGCCAGCTTGATATGGCGGTTCTTCTGGATCAGCGTGATGATCTTGATCGGGTCGATCGGCGGCTTTTCCATGAACTGCAGGCTGGCCGCTTCGCTGTGGGCGTCGATCTTGACGATGCCGACCGTCTTGGCCGCGATGCGCAGGCGGTGCGTCTCGATCAGGGCTTTCACCTGCTCGGGCAGTTTGCCGAAGCGGTCGATCAGTTCCTCCTGCATGTCGTCGATCTTGCCCTGGCTTTCGCAATTGGCCAGGCGCTTGTAGATCGGCAGGCGCTCGTGGACGTCGCCGCAGAAGTCGGCCGGCAGCAGGGCCGGCACGTGCAGGTTGATCTCGGTCGTCGTCGCCAGCGGCGCGGCCAGGTCGGGCTCCTTGCCGGCTTTCAGCGAACGCACGGCCTCGTTGAGCATGTCCGAATACAGCTGGAATCCGATCTCCAGCATTTCGCCGGACTGGTTCTCGCCCAGCACCTCGCCGGCGCCGCGGATTTCGAGGTCGTGCATGGCCAGATAGAAGCCGCTGCCCAGTTCTTCCATCGCCTGGATCGCATCGAGCCGGCGCTGCGCCTGCTTGGTCAGGTTCTGCACGTCGGAGACCAGCAGGTAGGCATAGGCCTGGTGGTGCGAGCGGCCCACGCGTCCGCGCAACTGGTGCAGCTGGGCCAGGCCGAATTTATCCGCACGGTGCATGATGATCGTGTTCGCGGTCGGCACGTCGATGCCGGTCTCGATGATGGTCGTGCACAGCAAAATATTGAAGCGCTGGGCCACGAAATCGCGCATCACCTTTTCCAGGTCGCGCTCGTGCATCTGGCCGTGGGCCACGCCGATGCGCGCTTCCGGCAGCAGCTCCTGCAGCATCGCGTGGCGGTTTTCGATGGTGTCGACTTCGTTGTGCAGAAAATAGATCTGGCCGCCGCGTTTCAGTTCGCGCAGGCAGGCTTCGCGAATCACCGAGCCGTCTTCGCTGCGCACGAACGTCTTGATCGCCAGGCGCTTTTGCGGGGCGGTGGCGATGATCGAAAAATCGCGCAAGCCTTCCAGCGCCATGCCCAGCGTGCGCGGGATCGGCGTGGCGGTGAGCGTGAGCACGTCGACTTCGGCGCGCAGCGCTTTCAGGGCTTCCTTCTGGCGCACCCCGAAGCGGTGTTCCTCGTCGATGATCACCAGCCCCAGGCGCGTGAATTTCACGTCCGGCGACAGCAGTTTATGGGTGCCGATGACGATGTCGAGCGTGCCGTCGGCCATGCCCTTGATCGCATTGTTGATCTCCTTGCCGGTGCGGAAGCGCGACAGCTCGGCGATGCGCACGGGCCAGTCGGCGAAGCGGTCGGCGAAGGTTTGCGCATGCTGTTCGGCCAGCAGCGTGGTCGGCGCCAGGATCGCCACCTGCTTGCCGCCCATGACGGCGATGAAGGCCGCGCGCAAGGCCACTTCGGTCTTGCCGAAGCCGACGTCGCCGCACACCAGGCGGTCCATCGGGCGGCCCGAAGTCATGTCCTTGATGACGTTGATGATCGCTTCGTGCTGGTCCGGCGTCTCGTCGAAGCCGAAGCTCTGGGCGAAGTTCTCGTAGTCGGTCGAGGAGTACTCGAAGGCGTGGCCGACCCGGGCCGCACGTCGCGCATACAGGTTTAACAATTCGGCCGCGGTGTCGCGCACCTGCTCGGCCGCTTTTCGCTTGGCCTTGTCCCACTGGCCGGAACCGAGCGAATGCAGCGGCGCGTCCTCGGGCGAGGTGCCGGAGTAACGCGAAATCACGTGCAGCTGCGAGACCGGCACGTACAGCTTGGTATCCTTGGCGTACTCCAGGTGCAGGAACTCGGTCTCGCCTTCGCCCAGGTCCATGCTGGTCAGGCCCATGTAGCGGCCGATGCCATGGTTGATGTGCACCACCGGGTCGCCGATTTTCAGCTCCGACAGGTCGCGCACCATCGATTCGACCTGGCTGGTCGCTTCCTGCTTCTTCTTGCCCGCGCGCCGCCCCGAGCCCGCGTACAGCTCGGTCTCGGTGATGAAGACCAGGTGCCCGCTCGATTCCTCGATCAGCTCGAAGCCCGCCTGCAGCGGCGCCACGCCCAGCGCGAGCCTGGCGCTGCTGGCGCGCATGCCCTCGAAGCCCTCGACCGGGGTCACGTCCAGGTGGTATTCGTTGAAATACTGCTGCAGCGTCTCGCGCCGGCCGTTCGATTCGGCGCAGATCATCACGCGCGCATCAAGGCGCGACAAGTACGAACGCAGGTTCGCCAGCGGATCTTCCAGGCGCCGGTTGACGGCGATGTCGGGAATCGGCGCCGACAGTTCGGAAGCAAGCGAGAGCGCGTCGCGCCCGATGCTCCAGCGGCCATGGCGCTTGGCGCAAGTAAAGAACTGTTCGCTCGAGAGGAACAGTTCGCGCGGTTCCAGCAGCGGCCGGTCGCGGTCGCTTTTCAGGAAGCGGTAGCGCGATTCGGTGTCCGTCCAGAAGCGGGAAATCGCCGCGTCGATGTCGCCCACCAGGGCCAGCGGGCCGTCGTCCGGCAGGTAGTCGAACAGGGTCGACGTCTCTTCGAAAAACAGCGGCAGGTAGTATTCGATACCGGCCGAGGCGATGCCGCTGCCGATGTCCTTGTACACCGTGGACCTCGACGGGTCGCCTTCGAAACGCTCGCGCCAGCGGCTGCGAAAGCGCGTGCGCGCCGCCTCGTCCATCGGGAATTCGCGGCCCGGCAGCAGGCGCACTTCGCGCACCGGATACAGCGAGCGCTGGGTGTCGGCGTCGAAGGTGCGGATGGTTTCGATCTCGTCGCCGAACAGGTCGAGCCGGTAGGGCAGGGCGGAACCCATCGGGAACAGGTCGATCAGGCCGCCGCGCACCGAGTATTCGCCCGGCGACATCACTTGCGAGACGTGCGAATAGCCGGCCAGGGTCAGCTGGGCTTTCAGGCGCCCTCCGTCGAGGTTTTCGCCCTGGCGGAAGAAGAAGGTGTAGGCGGCCAGGAAAGACGGCGGCGCCAGGCGCACCAGGGCGGTGGTGGCCGGGACCACCAGCACGTCGCACTGGCCGTTGCGGATTTCGTGCAGCGTAGCGAGGCGCTCCGAGACCAGGTCCTGGTGCGGCGAGAAGGCGTCGTAGGGCAGCGTTTCCCAGTCCGGCAGCAGGTGGCAGGCCAGTTTGCCGTCGGCGAACCAGGCGATTTCGTCGAGCAGGCGCTGGCCGTCGCTGGCGTTGGCGACGATGACGGTGAGGATCCGCTGTTCGGCCTTGAAGGCCAGGCCCGCGACCGCGAGCGCATAGGCATCGGACGAGCCCGACAGGGCAGGCAGGACGAAACGGTGACCGGGTTTGGGGAGGTGCTTGGTGAGGTCGAAAGGCATGCAGGCGTGCGCTTGTGGGTTCGGGCCGATGGGTTGTTGATTATAGACGAACCTACCTGCCCGCGCCCCGCGCGCCACGCAGCGCCTTACCTGCGGCGCCGCGTCCCGAGCACCACGCCGCCGAGGATGATGCCGAAGCCGACCGCATGGTAGAGCCGTGGCGCTTCGCCCAGCAGCGGCCAGGCCGCCAGCGTCGCGAACAGCGGGATCAGATAGACGGACAGGCTGGCCCGCGCCGGCCCGGCGATCGCGACCAGGCGGTCGAAGCAGAAGTAGGCGCCCAGGCTCGGCACCACGGCCAGGAAGGCCAGCGCAATGTACAGGCGCGGATCGTTGAAGTTGGCGACGTTGCCGAGCGAGGCTTCGAGCACGGCGAACGGCGCCAGCACCAGCGCGCCGCCGCCGATCAGCGCCATCAGCTTGACGGTGCTCGGCAGGTGCGGCAGCGGCAGGCGCTTGCCCAGCACCGTGTAGAGCGCCCAGCCGCAGGCGGCCAGCACCACCCACAGGTCGCCGGCGCCGAAGGCCAGGGCGCCCAGCGCCGCAAGGTCGCCGCGGGTCAGCACGACCAGCACGCCGAGAATGGCCAGCAGCATGCCGCCGGCCTGCTTGCGCGCCAGCGGCGCTTTCCAGACCAGGGTCTCGAGCAGCATGACCAGCGCCGGACAGGCGGCGAAGATGATGGCGATGTTGGCCGCGCTGGTGTGGCGCGCGCCGATGTATTGGGGGCCGACCGCCAGGCCCATGCCGAGGCCGGCCAACAGGATCAGGCGCGGGAAGTTCGCCATGATGAGGCCGCGCTGGGCCCACAGGCGCGGTCCGACGGCCGGCAGCAGGAGCGCGAATGCGAGTGCCCAGCGCCCGAAGGCGAGGAATAGCGGCGGCAGGGCGGCGCTCTCGGCCCAGCGTGCGACCAGCAGGTTGGCGGCGAACAGCAGGGGAGTGACCAACATGAGCGGCAGCTCGGCGCCGGGGGACTCGAACCGGACCTTGACACCTGCGCGCGATACTGCTTCTGACACGAAAACTCCGGATTCTTGATGTTGCACTGCAGGTGCGGAAGCCGTTCAAAGAAGCTCGAGAAGGCCTGCACGCCCTGCGGGGATAGCGGACAAGAATTTTACTGCAGCGCACAAAGAATTTTCTTTCGTTCACCCTCCCGATCACGCGGATGTTTGGATAGTCCTGCTATGAATCGGATAAAATGAAGAAGGATGTTCTATTTGAACTCGTATAGACAGGAGTAGCTGCAGCATGAAGGACGGAGTACTCGACGAGATCGACAGGAAGATCCTGCGCACGCTCAGCCGCGATGGGCGCATCAGCAACCAGAAACTGGCCGAGACGGTGAACCTCTCGCCCACGCCGTGCTGGCACCGGGTGCGCGCGCTGGAGGAGGCCGGCCATATCAGCGGGTATGTCGCCGTGCTCGACCAGCGCACGCTGGGCCTGCCCGACACGGTGATCATCGAAGTGACGGTCGACCGCCACGACGACGAGATCTTCCAGGCCTTTTCGGATGCGCTGGCCGACCTGCCGGAAGTGATGGAAGCCTACCTGCTCTCGGGCGAATACGATTACCTGATCAAGGTGGCGGTGTCGGGGACGGAAGGCTATGAACGCTTCCTGCTCCAGAAGCTCTACAAGCTGCCGGGCGTGAAGCATACCCGCTCGACGTTTACGCTGCGCTGCCTGAAACGGACGGTGTCGGTGACGCCTTGAGGTAGCGGCGGGAGTCGCGCGATACGCAGGGTGGACTCGGTGGGCGCTCGAGCCCACGCGGTACCACGAGAGTCCACCCTGCGCACCGCGCAGGCGTTATTTCGCCTTCCCCCGCAGCTTCTCCACCTCCATGCGCAGCGCGCCGCGGTCGTTCTTGGCCGCCGCCAGCTGCGCCTGCAAATCCTTGACTTCCAGCGCCAGGCTGTCGCGCGCGGTGGCCGCGCCGATCAGTTCCATCTCGGCGGCCAGGCGCGCGTCCGACTGGGCCGAGGAGGCCGTCACGTTGCGCTCGAGCTGCCCGCGCAGGTCCGCCAGCTGGGCGTCCTTGCCTTCGATCGCCAGCTGGTCCTTGGCCTTGCCGACCAGGGCGTCCATCGCAATCTGGCGCGCGTTGCGCAGTTCGGCCATCAGGCGTTCGATTTCCTCCGCACGCTCGTCCGAGGCCGCCTGCGCCGCATCGCGCGCCAGCGCCACGCTGTCGACTTCCTCCAGCAGTTCAGCGCGCTCGGCCTCCAGCCGTTCGGCCTCGGTCAGGGCATCGTCGAGCTCGCGCTCGCGCTGGGCCAGGGTGTCGCGCGGGCCGGCGCCGGCCTGTTCGGCATGCTGCTGCGCCCATTTGGCAAGCTCGGCGGCCAGTGCGGCGGGCAGGGTGGCCGGCGGCGCCTCGGGTGGCTGCTCGTGCTCGAGGCGCCAGGCGCGCAGGTGGCGCGCGAGCGTGGTCGGCGAGCCGTTCGGCAGTGCGTCGCGCAGCGCATCGAGCGTCGCCGGCGTGCCGGCGTCCTGCAGGCTGACAGCGGCCGCGGCGAACTCGTCGAAGGAAATGTCAGTGCGTGGTGAATCCGTGATCATGAGACGAGAAAAGAGGGTGAGGGTAAGCCTCCATGATACGCGAGGCCCTGCGGCCGGCCGGGCGCCTCAGCCGCGATGATTACCATAATTTACCAAAGACTGTGGCGTGATTGCCTCAAAGTAAAAATATGTCATTAGCATGATGTAACATGTATGGTCTTTACACCAACTTGGCCCCCGATGGACGTTGCCGCCACTCTCCTTCATGACGCCCGCGCACTGCTCGCCGACGCCGACCGGAAACTGGCGCACCTGCGCGCGATCGAGCCTTACCTGATCGATATCTCGCTGCGCGAGAATCCGGTGGGGGCCGGTGTCGGCCACACCCTGGCCGACAAGCTGCGCATCCTGCCGCAGCTGCGCGCCTTCGGGATGCGCAACATTCACCTCGGTTCGCTCGATTACCCGATGCCCGACGAGCTGGAAGTGGACGACGACTTCATGTGCTGGCTGCGCGACCACGCCGTCGACACGACCGGCTGCTTCGCGTTCACCGACATCGGGGTGGTTGGCGAGGACGGCAGCTTCCAGCCCTCGCCTTCGATGCGCAAACTCCATGCATACAAGGTACCGAACACGCTGCACGAGATCTACCTGAGCGATCAGGGCATGGCCGGCCTGTACGATTTCCCGACGCTGGTGAGGCGCCTGCGCGCCAGCATCGCCTGGCTCCACGCGCACGTCGAAGGCGACGCAGGTGGGGCGCCGCGCATCCTGATCAACATCGTCGACGGCTGCGACGCGCTGACCAACAACCTCGAACGCAGCTGCGCACTGCTGGCGATGCTGGCCGAGGAAAACATCGAAGGCGTCAGTCTCGAGGACGACCGCGGCACCTACATGCCCTTCCAGGTTGGCGCCTGCGTGGCCATCGCCCGGCGCTGCCTGCCGCGCCCGAAAAAGCTGGTCGTCCACGTGCATGCCGGCGCCGGCTTCGAGAATGCTTCGGTGATCGAGGCCCTGCTGCGCGGTGCCGACGGCGTCTGGGGCGGCATCCCGAAGCAGGCGGCCCTGATCGGCCACGCGTCCCTGGGCGAACTGATCGCCAACCTGGTCCGCATCGGCAACCCGCACATGGCGGCATATCAGGTCGAGCGCCTGCTGCCGCTGGCGACCAGCCTGCAGGAACTCGATTCGGGCCAGCCGGTGCCCGACGACCTGCCGGTCCTGGGCCGTAACGCTTACCGCCTGACGCTCGACTTTTTCCGCCAGCTGGACGAACGCGCGATGGACCTGCCGCCCGAGCGCATCGGCGGTCGCTATGGCTACCGCATCTGCCCGGTCGTCAGCGACCGTCCCGTCGTCGCCGGCCGCTTGGCCGAAGTCACGCGCCAGGATGCAGCGTCGTTCCCGGATGTGCTGATCGACAACATGATCCGCCTGATGCGGCGCGACCTGCGCGCCGGCAAGCGCCTGGCGTACGACAAGCCTGCCGAACTGCTCGACCTGCACCGCCGCGCCCTGGCGCTGCCTTCCGACCCTGTTGTTCCCCCCATTGCTACTGCTGATTCCGAGGCCCCATGAGCACCAGCCCTACCTGCGACGATCCCGGCGTCTACCGCACCCTGCTCGAGTCGACCAAGGCGATTCCCTGGAAGATCGACTGGGCCAGCATGCGCTTCACCTACATCGGTCCGCAGATCGAGACGCTGCTCGGCTGGCGCCAGGACAGCTGGCAGACGGTGAACGACTGGGCTGATCGCATCCACGACAGCGACCGCCAGCGTACGGTCGACTTCTGCGTTGCGCAATCGATGCAGGGCGTGGACCACGAAGCCGATTACCAGGCGCTCACCAGCGACGGTGAGCTGGTCTGGATTCGCGACGTCGTCCACGTCAAGCGCCACCCGGACGGCAGCGTCGACTGCCTGGTCGGCTTCATGTTCGACATCACAGAGCGCAAAGCGGCCGAGGACAAGATCCTGCAGCTGCAAAAGGAGCTCGAGAACCTGTCTTATCGCGACCCGCTGACCGGTATCTCCAACCGCCGCATGTTCGACCGCATCCTCGACGTCGAGTGGAGCAAGGCGCGCGCCGCCGGCGAGCCGCTGTCGATCCTGATGCTCGACATCGATTTTTTCAAGCAGTACAACGACAGCTATGGCCACCCGCAGGGCGACCTGTGCCTGAAACAGGTGGCCAGCCTGCTGGACGATACGGCGACGCGCACGCGCGACGTGTGCGCACGCCTGGGCGGCGAGGAGTTCGTGGTGCTGCTGCCGGCCACGAACGACGAGGCGGCGCACGCGATCGCCGCGCGTTTCGTCCGCATGCTGTCGCGCGCTGCCATCCCGCACCGCAATTCGCGCGTAGCCGACGTGCTCACCGTCAGCATCGGGATGGCGACGATCGTGCCGGGGGCCCATGACACGCCCGCCGCCTTCATGGACCTGGCCGACACGCGCCTGTACCTGGCCAAGACTGGCGGGCGCGACCGGATCGTGGGCGCGGGCGGGCAGGGGGCGCGCGCATAACTGAGGTAAGCTCACGCTTTATCCCTTCAACACAGCCCGTTGAATCGCACTATCCTGCGCATGCTCGGCAAGACATTCACCGCAATGACTTCAGAACACCGCACAACCCCACGTTTCATCGGAACCGGCTCGCCGATGCGCGAACTGGTGGCAGCCTTCGACTGGTCGACCACCGCATTGGGCCCGCTCGACGGCTGGAGCGCGAGTCTGAAGACAGCGGTGTCGGTGGTCCTCAATTCGGCCCAGCCGATGGTCCTCTGGTGGGGTCCCGATCTCATCCAGATCTACACTGACGAATTCGTTCCCGGTATCCCGGGCGGTAAACATCCGCAGGCCCCGGGGACAAACGGCGGCCGCGTCCTGGCCCGAGGCCTGGGACCTGATCGGTTTGCAGGTGAGGAAGACGTACTCGGAAGGTGCCCCGGTCCGGTACGAAAATGCGTTTCTTCCGGTGCAGAGGAATGGCCGACTCGAAAAAGCCTATTGGTCGTACTCGTACACCCCTGTCTTCGGGGAAAGCGACTGCATCGAGGGTGTGCCGGTCATCTGCGCCGAGACCACGGCCGCCGTGCTCAAGACCCGCCGCGACGCGATCCTGGCGCAGTTGGGCGACAGCCTTGCTTCCTGCGTGACCGAGGATGAAGTCAGGACCGTCGTCCTGCGCGTACTGAACGCCTGCCCGGACGATTTCAAATCGGTGTCGCTCGTCCCGCTTGCCGCGCCTGCGGAAAGTGGACGGCTGATCCGCAAACTTCCGATCGCCCCGGCCGTCGGCGACCTTGCGATCGAAGTCGAGATGGACGCCGCCGCCTTCGACGCCGGGTTCGACGTCTTCCTGGGACAGGTCGGCGACGCGGTCAGCAAGGCCGTCACGCGCGCCCGCGCCCGCGCCGCCCAGGAAGAGGCATTGGCCGCCGCCAACCGCGACCGTTTGCTGATGGGCGCGCCCGTCGGCACCGCGGTGTGCGGGATTCACGCGGCACCTGGTGAAACCCATCGATGCCGGTGTGCTGCTGGCCTCGGTGAATGCCGCGTAGACAAGGCTGGCAGCTTTTTTATTCCAGGGGCGCCGCCACCCGGTTCGCCACCCCGAACGGCACATGCACCATCGGGATCGTGCCGCCCGGCGCGGCGCGCAAATGGGTCAGCTGGTCGTCGAAAAAGATGTGCGGCCTGAATACGTCCAGCACGCGCGACTTGTCCATCCCGCCCAGGAAAAAGGTCTCGTCGGCCGACACGCCCCAGCTTTTCAAGGTGGTGACGACCCGTTCGTGCGAAGGCGCGCTGCGCGCCGTGATGATGGCGATGCGCAGGATCTTGCGGTAGGCGGGATCGCGCTTTTCCGCCCGTTCCTCCATGCGCTGCATCAGGGCCAGCTTCTGGAACATCTCGGCCAGGGGCCCGGGCTGGTGCGGCACCGCCATGTGGCGGGTTTCGTGCGCATGGAATTCGTCCAGGTCGTTATTGAGCTTGAAGACCGTCTCCGACTCGTCGTCCGCGATGACGCCATCGAAGTCGAAGGCCACC
>JANNNC010000156.1:0-25440 GCA_031398335.1 Massilia sp. | reverse complement strand
GTCGACGACCTGGAAAGCCAGGCCTACCGCTGTCGAGTAGGCCCCCAGGGCGTCGAATTCGGACGCCGTCAACTCCTTGCCGCACAGCGCGCCCAGCAGCACCGAAGCACGCAGCAGCGCGCCGGTTTTCAGCTGGTGCATGCGCTCGAGCTGTTCCAGGTTCAGCGCCAGGCCGACGCTGTCGAGGTCGATCGCCTGGCCGCCGCACATGCCGCCCGAGCCCGCAGCCTCGGCCAGCAGGCGCAGCATGCCGACCAGGCGCGCCGGCGGCAAGCCATCGCTCGAAGCCAGCACGCCGAAGGCCTGGGCCTGCAGCGCGTCGCCGACCAGCAGCGCGGTCGCTTCGTCCCAGGCGACGTGCACGGTCGGCTTGCCGCGGCGCAGGTCGGACGGGTCGTTGATGGTTTCTAGCAGTTTCATTTATGCCTTCCGCTGCACGATCAGGTCCGCGAGTTCGCGCAGCCGCAGTGCTTGTTCTCCAAATGGCGCCAGCGCGTCATGCGCGTCGCGCCGCAATTGCTGCGCCAAAGCTTGTGATTCTTCCAGGCCGAGGATCGACACATAGGTCGGCTTGTTGTCGGCCGCATCCTTGCCGGCGGTTTTACCGAGCGTCGCCGAATCGGCCGTCGCGTCGAGGATGTCGTCGACCACCTGGAACGCCAGTCCCACTGCCTTCGAGTAGGCGTTCAAGCCTTCGAGTTCCGCGGCGCTCAAGTCCTTGCCGCACATGGCGCCGAGCAGGACCGAGGCGCGCAGCAGCGCGCCGGTTTTCAGATGGTGCATGCGTTCGAGCTGCTCGCGGTTGAGCGCGATGCCGACGCTGTCCAGGTCGATCGCCTGGCCGCCGCACATGCCGCTTGAACCCGCCGCTTGCGCCAGCAGGCGCAGCATGGCGACGAGGCGCGCCGCTGGCAGGCTGTCGCCGTCGGCCAGCGTCAGGAACGCCTGGGCCTGCAGCGCGTCGCCCACCAGCAAGGCGGTCGCTTCGTCGTAGGCCACGTGCACCGTTGGCTTACCGCGGCGCAGTTCGTCGTCGTCCATGCAGGGCATGTCGTCGTGCACCAGCGAATACGCGTGGATCATCTCCAGGGCGCAGGCGGCGCGCGCCAGGGCGGCAGGATCGGCAGCGAACAGCGCGCCGCTGGCGTAGACCAGCAGCGGACGCACGCGCTTGCCGCCGCCGAGCACCGTGTAGCGCATCGCTTCGTGCAGCTTGGTCGGCACCACGTGCGGTGCCGGCAGGAAGCTTGCCAACGCATCCTCGACCTCGGCCTGCACGCTGCCCATCCAGGCGGCGAAGGGCAGCATCTCCATCATTGCATGCCCTCGCCTGCGCCGTCGGCGCTGAACGGTTTGAGCATGTCGCCTTCGAGCACCTTGACCTGGGCTTCGACTTTTTCGAGCTGGGCGGCGCAATACTTCACCAGCTCCGAGCCGCGCGCATAGGCGGCGACCGAGGCTTCCAGCGGCAACTGGCCGCCTTCCATCTGGGTGACGAGCTGGGCCAGTTCGGCCATTGCTTCTTCAAAAGAGGCCGGGGCCATCGCCGTTCCCGCGTTAGTAGTAGTTGCCATAGTGTCTTATTTTGTTGGGCTGGCGATCCCACTATGCGCCTGGGGTGCGCCGCGCGGGAATCTAATCGCGTATTTTAAAACAAACCACACCCTTGGGGTGGCTTGCGCGAATGCCGAGGCGCTTTCTAGGGGAGTTTCTCTAGAGTACAACCGTTGTCAATTTCATGAAAACCATGCCCTTCTGGCACTTTCTGTGCCATTCCTCCCCACAATCTCGCGACGGTCCGGGACAGTAGAGCTCGTCAGGAGATATAATCTCCGGTTCTGTCCGAAACACCGTATTTTTCTTAGCTAAATACTGGTCTTTGGATTCTTTCTTCTCTTTGCTCGATGCTTCCATAAAGGGGGGTTGGGATGTCCGATCTGGCTACCCACGCCAAGCTGGCGCGCTCCTGCGCTCAGCTTCCGGTAAATGTTTATTTTGACAATGCGCTGCTGCAGCGCGAAATCCAGCAACTGTTCCGCAAGGGCCCGCGCTACGTCGGCCACGAGCTGATGGTGCCGGAAACGGGCGATTTCGCGACCCTGCCTTCCGAAAACGAAGGCCGTATGCTCGTGCGCAATGCCAACGGCATCGAGGTGCTGTCCAACGTCTGCCGTCACCGCCAGGCGCTGATGTTCAATGGCCGCGGCAACGCCAGCACCATTGTCTGCCCGCTGCACCGCTGGACCTACGACCTCAAGGGAGAGCTGATCGGCGCCCCGCATTTCGCGGAGACGCCCTGCCTGAACCTGTCGAAGACGCCGCTGCAAAGCTGGAACGGCCTGCTGTTCGAGCAGAACGGCTACGACGTGATGGACAAGCTCAAGCAGATGTCGGTCTCGAAAGACCTCGACTTCTCGGGCTATCTGTTCGACCACGTGGAGATCCACGACGTCGACTACAACTGGAAGACCTTCATCGAGGTCTACCTGGAGGACTACCACGTCGAGCCCTTCCACCCGGGCCTGGGCAACTTCGTGTCCTGCGAAGACCTGACCTGGGAATTCGGCCGCGACTACAGCGTGCAGACCGTCGGCGTGAACCGCGGCCTGCAGAAGGCCGGCTCGCCGACCTATAAAAAGTGGCAGGAAGCGGTCTTGAAGTTCAATGGCGGCAAGGAGCCGAAGCAAGGCGCCATCTGGCTGACGCTGTATCCGAACATCATGGTCGAGTGGTACCCGAACGTGCTGGTCGTGTCGACCCTGTGGCCGCTGGGCCCTACGAGGACGCGCAACGTGGTCGAGTTCTACTATCCGGAAGAAATCGCCCTGTTCGAGCGCGAGCTGGTCGAAGCCGAACGCGCGGCCTACATGGAAACCTGCGTCGAGGACGACGAGATCGCCCAGCGTATGGATGCCGGGCGCAAGATCCTGTTCGAGCGCGGCGTCAACGAAGTGGGCCCCTACCAGTCGCCGATGGAAGACGGCATGCAGCACTTCCACGAGTGGTACCGCAGCAAGATCGACTTCTAAGCTGCGCTGCACAACAACAGGACGCTGATGCCTTCACTTTGGATGCTGTTCGCCAGCTTCGCGTTTGCCGCCATGGGCGCCGGCGTGAAGCTCGCTTCCGAGTTCTACACCACCTCCGAACTCCTGTTCTACCGCGGCCTGATCGGCTCCGTCATCCTGTTCGCCATCGTGCGCCACCGTGGCGGCAGCTTCCACACGGCCTTCCCGAAAGAGCACCTGTTTCGCAGCGCCGTGGGCGTGACTTCGCTCTGGCTCTGGTTCTTCGCCATCGGCAAACTCCCGCTGGCCACCGCCATGACGCTGAACTACATGGCGCCGATCTGGATGGCCGCCGGGCTGTTCGTGGCCGGCTGGTGGTCGCGCACCAGCACCGTCGAGTGGCCGCTGGTGCTGGCCGTGGCGGCCAGCTTCTTCGGCGTGACGCTGGTGCTGCAGCCTGCGCTCGAAAGCAACCAGTGGCTCGGCGGCCTGGCCGGCGTCTGCTCGTCGGTGATCTCGGCGATGGCCTATATGCAGGTTCGCAAGCTCGGCCAGATGGGCGAGCCGGAGTACCGCGTCGTGTTCTATTTTTCGCTGACCACCATGTTCGCGGGCCTGGCCGGCGTGCTGGCCGGCGACGGCAAACCGACCGCCATGCCCTTCCATGGCCACACCGAAGGCGGCGCCCTGCTCCTCCTGGGGATCGGCGCGGCCGCCCTGATGGCGCAGATGGCGATGACGCGCGCCTACCGTGTCGGCAAGGTGCTGGTGGTGGCGAATTTGCAGTACACCGGCATCGTGTTCTCCAGCCTGTGGGGCCTGGCGCTCTGGGGCGACCGTTTCGGCTGGCATGTCTGGCTCGGCATCGGCGTGATCCTGGCGTCGGGCATCGCGGCGACGTTCTACAATACGCGCAAGACGGCGCGCGGCGCCGCGCTGGAAAAGACCGACCCGATCGCAAGCGAACTGTGAGGAGCCCCATGTACACGACATTGATTAGCGCCGCCGACCTTGCCGCCTACATCGACGACGCCGGCTGGGTGATCGTCGACTGCCGCCACGACCTCGTGAACCTGGCCTTGGGACGCGAGGCCTATGCGGCCGGCCACCTGCCGCACGCGGTCTTCGCGGACATGGAGAGCGAGCTCTCGGGCGCCAGGCGCGGCGAGGACGGCGCGTTTCGCGGCCGCCATCCGCTGCCGGACAAGGAAGCGCTGGCCGCGACGCTGCGCGGCTGGGGCGTGAACGACACGACGCAAGTGATTGCCTACGACGCCCACGGCGGCATGTACGCGGCGCGCCTGTGGTGGCTGCTGCGCTGGATCGGGCATGAGGCGTCGGCCGTGCTCGATGGCGGCTTGCCGGCCTGGCAGGCGCTGGGCCAGCCTTTGTCGTCCGATCCGCCGGACCCGCGCAGCGCCGGCAAGGTCGCCGTGCGCGCGCCCTTCGTGCCGACGGTGACGGTGCGCGAAGTGCTGGAGAATATCGAGAGCGAACAACGGACCGTGGTCGACGCGCGCGCCGCCGACCGTTTTCGGGGCGAGAACGAGAGCATCGATCCGGTGGGCGGACATATCCCGGGCGCGAAGAACCGCTTCTTCAAGGACAACCTGCGCAACGACGGGCGCTTCAAGGCGCCGGAGCAGTTGCGGGAAGAATTTGAACAGGTGATCGGCGATCCGCGCAAGGCGATCATGCAGTGCGGATCGGGGGTGACGGCCTGCCACAACCTGCTGGCGCTGGAAGTGGCCGGCATGCCGGGAGCGGCCTTGTATCCGGGGTCGTGGAGCGAGTGGAGCAGCGATCCGGCGCGGCCAGTCGCAACAGGTTAATTTTCGGCCGATCGAATGTCGTACCGCAAGAACACCCACCAGCTCCGTTAATGCCCCGCCGTCAAAAACAACACGATAATGACGCCGAACCCGATCAACAACACCTGCGGCACCGAATCCTTCACCGTCGCCCGCCTCTGCATCTGCGGCATCAAATCGCTCACCGCGATATAAATAAAGCCCGACGACGCGAACACCAGCACGTACGGAATCAGGCCACTGGCGCGGTCTAGCGTGTAATACCCCAGCAAGCCCCCCGCCACCGACAGCAAGCTGCACAGCAGGTTGAACACGTACGCGCGCAGGCGCGAAAAGCCGGCGTTGAGCAGGACGATGAAATCGCCGATCTCGGTCGGGATCTCGTGCGCGACGATCGCCAGCGCGGTGACGATGCCCAGTTCCGGGTTGGCGAGGAAGGCCGCCGCGATCAGGATGCCGTCCGTGAAATTGTGCATGCCGTCGCCGATCAGGATCATCCAGCCCGATTTGCCCGCCTCGCGCGCATCGTGCCCGTGGGCATGGTGGTGGCCGTCGCCTTCGTGGTGGTGCGAATGGCGCAGCAGCGCCAGCTTTTCCAACAGGAAGAAGGCCAGCAACCCGGCGAGCAGGGTCGCGAACAGCTTGTGCGTATCGGCGCCCGATTCGAAGGCTTCCGGCAGCGCGTGCAGCAGCGAAGTCGAGAGCATGATGCCGACCGACAGGCTCACCAGCCGCTCCACCATTTTGGAGAGCAGCGTGAACGAAAACAGCGCCGCGGCCGTGATGCTGATGGCGCCGGCGATCAGGGTCGCCAGCAGGATGGAGATGAGAATCGGGTCGATGTGAAGCCTCTTGTTCTGGACTTGCTGGGCGTGGCAAGCCGGGCATTGTACAGTGCCCGGCCCGCTTGCGTCGCTTAAGCTACGCCGTGTTTCCTGAACCCGTCCAGCGCGCGGCGCCAGCCATCCTTCGCATCGACTTCATTGAAACTCGGACGGTAATCCGCGTGGAAGGCGTGTCCCGAATTCTGATAAACGTGGAATTCGGACTTGCTGTTGCCCTTGGCCAGCGCGGCCTTCATCTTCTCCACCGAGTCGAGCGGGATGCCGGTGTCCTTCGCGCCGTACAGGCCGAGCACCGGCGCCTTCAGGTTCTGCGCGATGTCGATCGGGTGCTGCGGCGAATTGGCGTTCGGCTCGCCCACCAGGCGCCCGTACCAGGCCACGCCGGCCTTGACCTTCGGGTTGTGCGCCGCGTACAGCCAGGTGATGCGGCCGCCCCAGCAAAAACCGGTGATGCCCAGCTTCTCGGTGTCGCCACCCTTCTGCTTGGCCCAGGTGACGACGGTATCGAGGTCCGACATGACTTGCGCGTCCGGGGTCTTGCCGACGATGTTTTTCATCAGGTCGGCAATGTTCGGCTCCCCGGCGGCGTCGCCCGCGCGCACGAACAGGTCCGGCGCCAGCGCCATATAACCCTGCTTGGCGAAGCGGCGCGCCACGTCCTTGATGTGCTCGTGCACGCCGAAGATCTCGGAAATCACGAGGATCACCGGCGGATTGGCCTTGCCTGCGGGCTGGGCGCGGTAGACCGGCACGTCCTGGCCGTTGATGACGATGATGTGCTCGCCGGCGGACAGCCCCGTGGTATCGGTCTTGACCAGGGTTTGCGCTTCGACCGGCAGGACCGCGGCCGCGAAGCCCGTCCCCAGCGCCGCTTTGAGGAACACACGGCGATCGACGCCATCGTCGAAACTGCTGGCGCCAACCAGGCTGTCGCCGTCTCGTACGAGATCCTTCATGTGCATCCCTCCGTTGTGGGTTATCAGGATGACTATCTTACAGCGACACGCAGGCTTGCGCATGAGTACACTGCAGCGCGGCTGTCCCGTTATCGTGTCATGCCAACCACGTATTTGTTGATTTATGGAAATGTTCTACTGCTTGCGGTAAGATCGGGAACATAAAAACCTGGCTCACCAGGCAACAACATTCAGGAGACAGCATGACGATTTTCAGGCCGCTCACAGCGCAGATCAATGCGCTGGCGACGCAACTGCACGGGCTGTTGCCGGGTGCGATTACGGTCGACCACGCGGCAAGCGTGGCGATCAACGGCATGCCGACCCCGGTACTCAGGAGCGGAAGCTCGGTCCTGAACCTGGACTTCTCGCTGCCGGATGCATTTCAAAAGAAGACCGGCGCCACCTCGACCTTCTTTGTCCGGGTGGCGCAGGACTTCGTGCGCGTCACCACCTCGGTCAAGCGCCCGAACGGCGAACGCCCGCTCGGCACGCCGCTCGACCGCGCCCATCCCGGCTACAAGGAATTAATGGCCGGCCGTCCTTATGTCGGCTATGCCACGCTGTTCGGCACCCAGTACATGACCCATTACGACCCGATCTTCGACCGCAGCGGCGCCGTCATCGGCGTGCTGTATGTGGGCATCGACGTCGGCGGCCACCGGCAGATGCCGATCTCGCTCAAGCTGGCGCTGATCGCGGTGGCGGTGGCCGGCACGGCCGGGGCGGCCGGCATCTGGGCGCTGACGGCGCAGGCGCCGGCGCTCGAGCAGGCGGGGCTGCGCCTGCAGTATTTGCTCGGCATGCTGTGGCCGCTGCTGGCGCTCGGGTTCGTGGTCGACCAGGCCGTGCGGCGCATGGTGACCCAGCCCCTGGTCCAGGCGCGACTGGCGGCGCAGAAGCTGGCGCTGGGCGACCTCTCGGCGCAGATGCACGTGGAGCGCCGCGACGAGATCGGCCAGCTGATGCAGGCGATCAATGGCGTCAGCCAGGGCCTGGCCGACATCGTCGGCAAGGTGCGCGGCGGCTCCGACAGCATTGCGATCGCCACCCGCGAAATCGCCACCGGCAATGCCGACCTGGCCACGCGCACCGAAACACAGGCCGGCGCGCTCGAGGAGATCGCGTCGAATGTCGAAACGATCGTGACGGCGGTGCGCGCCAACAGCGAGCGCTCGGCCCATGTGACGGCCTTGTCGACCTCGGCGTCGGACGAAGCGGCGGCCGGCGGCAAGGCGGTGGCCGAGGTGGTTGGCAAGATGAGCACGATTCGCCAGGCCTCGTCGAACATGGCCGACATGATCGGCACCATCGAGGCGATCGCTTTCCAGACCAACCTGCTGGCCCTGAACGCGGCGGTCGAAGCGGCGCGCGCCGGCGAACACGGGCGCGGCTTCGCGGTGGTCGCCTCCGAGGTGCGCGCCCTGGCCCAGCGCAGCGCAAACGCCGCGCGCGATATCGGTGTCGTGATCAAGGCCTCGGTGGCCGAGGTCGACGGCGGCAGCCGGCTGGCCGACGAGGCCGGCGCCGCCATGACGCGCCTGCAGCAGTCGGTACGCAGCGTGGCCGGCATCATGGCCGGGATGAGCGACGACAGCCGCGCCCAGAGCATCAGCATCGAAGAATTGAACCAGTCGATCGGCAACCTCGATGACATGACCCAGCAAAACGCGGCACTGGTCGAGGAAGCGGCGGCGGCGACCGAGAACCTGCACCGCCGCGCCGACGAGTTGTCCGCCGTGGTGCAGGTGTTCAAGCTGGGCCGCTGAGGCCGGGGAGCCGTTTGGCCGGGCGATTATTTAAACTAGAAGTGTGACATTCCGATAGGATTGAGGCTATTAATCCGGTTTACGATGGATGCAGTTCTCTAACCAGCCCCGCTGCGGCAGAGTATCTCTACTTATCGACAACGGATTCACATGTACCAGGCTTCGCACCCATCTACCGACATGCAGCCGCCCGCCGGCACCGGCGCAATGGCATGCCCGACGCAACCGACGGCGCAGGCGATACGCCGCCTGCGCGGGCAGAAGCGCGAAAGCCAGGAGAAATTCTGGAGCCGCTTCGGCGTCACCCAGTCGAGCGGAAGCCGGTTTGAAGCAGGCGTGCCCCTGCCGGCACCGCTGGCCATCCTGGTTCGCCTGTACAGCGACGGCAAACTGAACGACGAGCTCCTGGGCGCTTGACGCGACGGCGGACACGTCCGTCGCGAAGCAGCGCACACACACCTTGTATCCGGCTTCCTGCGTTTCATCGCGCGCTTTTGCAGTCCGTCGCAGGCCGCTGGATCGCGCCGGGGGTAATTGCCAGAATACTCCCATCGACAGCCCGCACGCACACGCGGCAGGACAGGTCGACCAACCGAAGGGAGCCTGCAATGAACGTCCTCAAACACATGGAATCGATGTTCCTGGTCGCCGCACTGGTCGTCGGCGTGAGCACCTACGCCAGCGCCGAGAGCTACAAGGCGCAAGTGCGCGCCGATGCAATGGTCTCGGTCGGCAGCGAGAAAATGGCGGTGGTGAAGGTCGTCGGCAAGCGCATCGCGCCCGCGACCAAATTCGGTTGAGCGCTGTGTGCGGAACCGGCGTTGCCGGGGCAGCGGCGGACGGCGTAAGCCGGTAGCGCAGGTCCAGTCGCTAGATCATGCCAGCACGATCCGGTCGCGCCCCGCCTCTTTCGCCGCGTACAGCGCCTTGTCGGCACGGCTGATGACGTCCGCGCACGGCTCGCCCGCCTGGCGCGTGGCCAGCCCGGCCGAAAAACTGATGCTTCCACCGTCCAGGCCCGGCACGACCATCGCATGCACGCGCTCGGCCATGCGTTCCAGCACGGCGCGCGCGTCATCCGGTGCGACGTCGGGCAGCAGGAGCAGGAATTCCTCGCCGCCCCAGCGCGCCAACACGTCGTTGGCGCGCAGCGCAGTGCGCGCGGCGGCCGAGAACGAGCGCAGCACGGCGTCGCCGGTCGCGTGGCCGTAGCGGTCGTTGACCTGTTTGAAAAAATCGATGTCGAGCAAGGCAATGCAGGTGTCCGCGCCAAACGCCTGGCGCCGCTCCTCGGCCTCGAGCACGCCGTTCATATGGCGGCGGTTCACCAGCGATGTCAGTTCGTCGACCGTGGCCAGCACCCGGATGGTATCGAGCGCGTCGGACAGTTCGCCCTTCTGGCGTTTCAGGCGCGAACGCAGCTTGCTCATTTCCCCGCTCAGGACCGCCGTTGACATCAGCGCGCCGGCCAGGTAGCCGAAGGTGATCGCTTCGGTTATCGGCGGGAAACGCACGGGATCATGTGCTTGCAGCCACCACATGGCCGCGCCCATGCCGAGGATGGCAAAGGCCGACAGCCTGTGCGTCTGGCGCGGGCGCAGGGCGAACATGCAGAACACGATGATCACGACCGTCATCGTCAGCATGGCCGCGCGCAGCGGGCCGGAAATGGCATATGCCCACACGCTGCATATCAAGGAGAACACGGCCTGCCCGACGGCCAGCTGGTCGGGCGCCAGCTTGAAACGCGCGTGGGCACGGATCAGCACATAGAAAACGAATGCGCCACAGGCGCCGAACATCGTGAGGCCGTACGCGGCCCCAGGGTCGCTCAGGCTGTGTTTTACTTGCAGCGCCAGCAAGCCGATGCAGATGAAATAGAGCACGCAGGTCGCGGCCCAATACTGGAGCATGCGGTGCAGGCGCGGATCGGCACTGCACAGCAGGACGGCAAGGCGCCGCAGCATGCTCATCGCAGCGCCTCGCGGAAAGCCGGGGCGGATGGGGCCGGGCATGCCGTCGACGCGTCGTGGAAACTCTGGTACGTCGTCATGTTCGGATATTGGCCAGGTGCCCTGGGCAGAAAATGTGGGGCGCACAGCGCACGCAACGGTTCAGACTTTACCGAATACGCTTGCCAAAGTCGAGATTTTTACTGCCCGAAAGAAACATCAAGTGACTGCGAGTTTCCATCAAACAACAACTTGCCCGCACCGGGCAATGCGACCGGCCGCCATACTTTTCCGATTAGCGCTTCTCAGGCCCAGCAGCGTTGCCGCCGTCATCATCCCGAAGACGCCCAACTGGAACAGTCCCATGATCGTCGCCTGGCCAGAGGTCGACCAGTAGCTGCCGGTGTCCACCGTCAACAGGCCGGTGGAGCACACCGCCGGCACCGCCGTAAACAAGGCGACGATCCACGGCGCGCCTGCGCCATCGGCCCGGGCTGCCGGCAGCATCAGGAGCAGCCTGCCAATCGCGATCGTTCCGAAGGAGGCGAGCGTGACCGACCTGGCCGGATGCAGGATCGCTTTCATGGCGGCAGGCTGGAAGGCCGGCGCACGGGCGGCTCGTCGAAGTCCATGGTATCGGGGTCGGGATCGGACGCGAGCGGCGTGCCCAACAGCTTGAGCCAGACGAAACCGATGAGCCCCGCAACCAGCGACGCCAGCAGGATCGCCGTCTTCGACGCATTGATGACGTCGCCTTGGCCAGTGTAGGCCAGGTTGGTAATAAAAATCGACATCGTGAAACCGATTCCGCCGAGCAGCCCGGCGCCGATGACGTGCCGCCAAGCGAGGTCGAGCGGTAGGCGGCACACGCCGAGCAGGACGGCGCCGAAACTGAACAGGAAAATGCCGATCGGCTTGCCAGCGACGAGCCCGAGCAGGATGCCCAGGCTGTTGTCGGACAGCAGTTCCTGCGCCCAGCCGGCGCCGATCACGACGCCCGTGTTGGCCAGTGCGAAAACTGGCAGGATCAGGAAGGCGACCGGCTTGTGCAACACCTGTTCCAGACGGTGCGAAGGTGAGTCAGCATCGTCCTCCAGGCGCGAATAGGGAATCGTAAAGGCCAGCAGCACGCCGGCAATGGTCGCGTGCACGCCGGACTTGAGCATGAAGAACCACATCAGGGCGCCCCCAAGGAGATAGGGCAGGAGCGTCATGACGCGCAGCACGCGATTCATCAGCAACAGCGCAGCGAAGACGCCGGCCGCCGCCACGAGGTAGAGGAAGGACAGCTCGGCCGTATAGAACACGGCGATGACGATGATGGCGCCGAGGTCGTCCATCACGGCCAATGCCGTCAGGAACACCTTCAGCGATGCGGGCACCCTGCTGCCAAGCAAGGCCAGCACACCCAGGGCAAACGCGATATCGGTCGCCATCGGGATGCCGATGCCGGCCTGGGTCGCGGTCCCGCCATTGAACAGGAAATGGATCAGCGCAGGAACGGCAATGCCGCCGGCGGCCGCCAGGATCGGCAGCATGGCATTCCTCAGATCGGACAGCTCGCCGTTCTGTAATTCGCGTTCGAGTTCCAGGCCGATGAGCAGGAAGAAGATCGCCATCAGCGCGTCATTGACCCAGTGCTCGATGGACAGGCCGCCGACGTATTGGCGCCAGAAGCCGAGATAAGCGTCGCCCAGCGCGGAATTGGCGATGGCAAGCGAGACGATGGTGCACGCGATCAGCACGATGCCGCCCGCCTTGCCCGATTCGGTGAATTGCTTGAATGTGTTGGAGAGTTTTTTTTCGATACGCACGCCGGTCCCCTATCGTCCTGGCCGATGGTCGACGATTCGCGCCGAAAGAGATAAAAACGGAAGTAAAAACGGTGCCCGGATCCGGGCAGGGAACAAGGAATAAGCTGTCATGGGCGATGGACGTGAGAATGACCGCGTGGCGGCCCGACCATCGCGCATCCTGTCATGCCAGCACGGCATGATCACCCTGGGTGCATTATATGCCGCTGTGCCGCGGCCCGGCCGCGCGATTCGATCGAACTGGCGCCCCGTGGGGCGCCAGCAGGAACGATATTTACGGCGCCAGCGTGAAATTCACCGCAGTCTGGTCCTGCGCCGCGATGCTGACCGCATCGACGCCCTTGGCCGCATAGCCGCTGGCCGAGGCTTCGACGCGGTAGCTGCCGCCCGTGACGCCGGTAGCCGCGGCGAAGGCCAGCGGACGCGCCATGCTGTAGGCCACGTACTGCGGCGCGGCGAGCGGCAGTTTGGCGATCAGGTAGGCGGCGCTGGCCAGGTCCGCGCCCTGGTACTTGATGGTCACGGTCGGACCGGCGCCAAAACTCTGCCTGGCCGCGACGTAGGCGACCTCCAGGCTGCTCGGCGGGGTCATGGTGACCGTGCCGTCGATGCTGCCCATGGTGCTGGCCGACAGCAGCAGCGTCGCGGCGGCGGTCGAAAGCGAGGTGGTGCTGGTGGTCGAGGCGACCGGGAAGGCGCCGATCACGGCGGCGGCGTTGTTGTCGGCTGTGATGAGGACGTCGTAATTGCCCGGCGCCAGGCGCGACAGGAAGAATTCGCCGGTGCTCGCGTTCGGCTTGGTGGCGCTGACGATGGTGCCGTTCTGCTGCGCCGACACCGTCACGTTATTGCCCAGCAGGGTCGGGCTGACGACGCCGGCAATGCCGTTGATTGCGCTCGGCAGCACTGGAACTACGGGCTTGAGCGCATACGCGCCCTTGCCGCGCGCAACCACCAATTTTTATGTTGGCCAAGCCACATCGAACGTTTCATTACATCTGAAACATTTTACTGTTGGCTTAACACGACTTTACAAGCGCACCCTTCACTCCCCGGCCTCGACCGAACCCAGCCCGGCGACCGACTTGTTCACCGTCTTCGGCTTGCCGTAGTAACTCAGGCTGCCCATACCCTGCACGGCGACGTCGAGCTTGTCCCTGGCATACACCTTGACGTCGCCGATGCCCCGGAAGCGGATATCGACGTCGTTCGCGATCAGGGCCCTGGTGTCGACTTCGCCCACGCCTTCGGCCGTCATGCTGAACAGCTTGACCTTGCCGTTGATCGCCATGCTGCCGGCGCCGCGGTAGGTCACATCGAGCCGATCGCCGCGGATGTTGTTGAGCTTGATTTCGCCCGCGCCTTCGGCATTGAATGCGCGCAGCTGGGGCATGGTGACGATGATGCGCTGGTCGTCGTGGTTGGTATTGAAATTCTTGTCGCGCATGCGCACGCGCAGTTCGCCGTTCACGACTTCGCTGGTCACCGTCGCGAGGAATTTGTCGCTGCCGCGCACGCGCACCGACTGCTGCGCCGTTCCTGCGTCGACGGTCACGCTGATCGGGCCCTGCACGTTGATCGAGGTGAAGGGCGCAGCGGCGCGGACCTGCTCGGCGGCGTGGGCGGCGGTGGCGGCGAAGGCAAGGGCGAGGACGAGAGCGAGGCGGCGCATGATGATTTCCTGTTCGATTGAAAGTGAAATCATTCTGGGGCGCGCCCTCCTCGCGTCGGCCGCCTTTGCGACAGAATGCACGATCGGTCGACTGGACGCGCCATTTGCCGCGGCGCGTCGTGCCAAGTCAGGCGATCTCGTTCCTGAGCGCGCGGCCGATGTCGGTCATCACGCCGTTAGCGCACACGTCGGTCAAGCCGCCGGCAATCTTGTGCGACACCCCGCCCGCCTCGATCGTGACGAAGTAGCTGATGCGCGCCATGGCGCGCCGCTTGTTGTTGGCGAGGATGGCCACCGTATTGGTCATGGCATTGGCCGCCGCCGCGCCCACGGCCATCGGGCTGCCGACCGCGACATAGCCGCTGAGCGGCAGCTCGACGGAATCGTCGAATGCATTCTTGATGACCAGACGGTGGATGTCTTCGCTGCGCAAAAACTGCCTGGTCCCAAGCACGGTCAGGCCGGCACCATTCACCAGCAGTTCGGCCTCGCAGGCATGGCGCCCTTCGCCCTGTTTGCGCAGGTACCAGGCGTTGAACCAGCGATAGCACTTGAACCAGCCATAAAAGAAGGCCATGGCGACCATCACCATGATGAGAAACCCGGCCAGCTTGCCCATGGTTTCGCCGAATAAACCGACCACGCTGAAGATGACCTGGCCGAACAGGCCGGCGAAGATGGCGGCGAAGATATAGGCCGGGACGGCGCACAGCAGCAGGCGTGCCAGGGAAAAGCCCGCGTCCGGGGAGCTGGCTGGCACGATCTTGAACTTGACCCCGTCCGGGCCGCTAGTCTTGGTGTACGAGGCTTCGATGTTAGCCATGCGAGTCTTTCGTGAATGACGCTCAGGCGCGCGGCGTGCAGGTCGGCGGATTGACGATCCCCGCGCTGAGCAGGTTGCCGCCGTTGAGCGTGCAGGCAAACTCCTTCTTGTCCCTGAGCCTGACGGTGACATAGGTATTCGTGCCCTCGGTGCGGCGGTCGATCAGCGTGATCGCATCGGCTGTGTGCCCGAGCGTTCCTCCGACCTTGGACTTGATGTCGGCATCGGACAGGAAGTTGGTTTTTTCAGCTACCGTGGAACAGCCCGACAGCAGGGTGACGAACAGGGCGGCGCACATGGCGGCAAATGGCGAGGTACGAACATGCATGGGAAACTCCATAAGGTGAGGAAAAAAATCACGGCGGGCAGTGACGCACGCGCCGGGTTGTTGCGCGCATGGGCGCGCGCGAAGCGGCATCAACCGCCGGTCAGCATCATCCAGCGGTCCTCCCCTTTCGTGAAATTCAGGGGCAGCGCCATGCCTTGTCCACCACGTTGGCCAATCGTGCACTTGTAGGTTTTTTCGCCGGTCTTCTCGCAGGCGATTTTCTTCGTGCTTTCTTTCAGTTTTTCAGGCGAACCGAACATCTGCTGCTTGTGATCCGAAGCCAGCATGGCTTCGAACATCTCGCTTTCGGTCGGCTCGCTGGTGCCGCAGCCGGCCAGGGACAAGCTCATGGCAAGCAGGGCGACGCCCGCATGGACGGAGAGTAGTTTCATAAGAAAGGCTTTCGTGGATAAAGGGCGTTGAGATCGATGCATTATTCGTTAGCAAGTCGGCTAGTTCCATAGACCATTCGTACTATCGACAAACCAGAAGTTGCCCCCGAAAATTACAAAGAATATAATTATATTTCCGTCAACCAATACAGCGCCCATGGACACTTCAAGCAGGCTCATACTCGATATCTACGATATTGCGCAGGCGACGGCGCCAACCGGCTGCAACGAGGAATTGCTCAGGCGTTTCAAACACGACCTGGCATTCGAATCGGCCATGATCGGGGATGTGGGGGTGTTTGGGGATCGTTTGGTTCCCACCGGGATCTATCTGAACAACACGCCGGCGGAACGCATCAGCGACCGCCAGCGCACGCTGGGAGAAGAGATCATTCTCGTTAATGGAACAGTGAAAAGCCGCGATCCCGCCTTGAGCGCCACCTTCCGCAATCGGGGCAGGAGCGTAGCCACCGACATCGCGCAGGCCATCGACGATCCCAAGGTGCTGGCCTATTGCCGCCGCTACGAGACCGCCCATTCCCTGACCTATGTCTCCGACTCGCTACGCGAAGGAAGGCTGACGGCGGTGTCGTTCTGGCGCGCGCAGCGACGCCAGGCGTTTCGCGCCGGCGCCGCAAGGCTCGCCAACCTGGTGTTGCCGTACCTGATCCAGGCGCGCCAGATCAATACCCGCCTGCACAGCGCGCGGCTGCACATGCAGGCGACCGTGACGGTCCTGAGTTCACGCGAGGGACGCGTGTACTACGCCGCCGATGAGGCGATTGCGCTGATGCAGGAAGAATGGCCCCAATGGAGCCCGCCCTTCCTGCCGCCACCGCTGATGGCGGCATTCAGGAGCCGGTCCACGCTGGATTACGAGGGCCAGCGCGTGTATATGCGCGCCAAGGTCGAGCACGATGTCCTGACCGTGTCGCTGACACGCCGGACCGGATCGTCGAATGGGTTGACCGCGGCCGAGCGGCGTTGCGCGGTGCTGGCGGCGCAAGGCCTGCAGTACAAGGAAATCGCACACCGCCTGCTTGTCTCGCCGAGCACGGTGCGCAACCAACTCAGCAGCGTCTATCGCAAACTCAATGTCAGGAACAAGACCAGCCTGGCCCATGTACTGGACCTGGGCGGAACCGTGGCGCCGGATTAGCGCACGCCCGCCGCGAACATTGTTCTGCGGGCCAATAGCCGAATGCCAGTTAAGCCAAACATCCGGCGTTTCTTGCAGGGTGGGCACTCCGGGGGCGGGATGTCGACGTTACGCAACCCGCAAGCGCACGCGGCCATTCTCAGTGCGCCTCTTCCCAGTTGCTGCCCACGCCTGTCTCGGCCACCAGCGGCACCTTCAGCGCGGCCACGCCGGCCATCAGTTCCGGCAGCTTCGCCTTTACCAGTTCCAGTTCGGCTTGCGGCACTTCCAGCACCAGTTCGTCGTGCACCTGCATGACCATACGCGTGGCCAGCCTTTCCGATTCCAGCCAGCCCTGCACCGCGATCATCGCCAGCTTGATCAGATCGGCCGCCGTGCCCTGCATCGGCGCGTTGATCGCCGCCCGTTCGGCGCCGGCGCGGCGCGGGCCGTTCGGGGAGTTGATTTCGGGGAGCCACAGGCGCCGGCCGAAGACGGTTTCGACATAGCCGCGCGCCTTGGCGGCCAGGCGCGTTTCGTCCATGTACTGCTTGACGCCCGAGAAGCGCGCAAAGTAACGGTCGATGTAGCTGGCCGCTGCTGCGCGCTCGATCCCGAGGCGCGCCGCCAGGCCAAAGGCGCTCATCCCGTAGATCAGGCCGAAATTGATCGCCTTGGCGTAGCTGCGCTGCTGGTTGTCGACTTCGTCGGGCGCCACGCCGAAGACTTCGGCGGCAGTCGCGCGGTGGATGTCCTCGCCCTCGGCAAAGGCGCGCAGCATCGCTTCGTCGCCCGAGATATGGGCCATGATGCGCAGCTCGATCTGCGAGTAGTCGGCCGAAACAATCACATTCCCCGGCGCCGCGATGAAGGCTTCGCGGATGCGCCGTCCTTCGCTGGTGCGCACCGGGATGTTCTGCAGGTTCGGGTCGTTCGAGGCCAGGCGGCCGGTAATGGCGACTGCCTGCGCATAGTTCGTGTGCACGCGGCCCGTATTCTGGTTGACCATCGTCGGCAGCTTGTCGGTATAGGTCGATTTCAGCTTCGACAGGCCGCGGTGCTCGAGCAGCACTTTCGGCAGCGGGAAATCCTCGGCCAGCTTTTGCAGCACCTCTTCGTCGGTCGAGGGCGCGCCGGTGGCGGTCTTCTTGATGACGGGCAGCTGCAGTTTGCCAAAGAAGATCTCGCCGATCTGTTTCGGGGAACCGAGATTGAACGGGCCGCCGGCCATTTCATAGGCCTGCTGTTCGAGTTCCATCAGGCGCGCGCCGAGTTGGCCCGACTGCGCGCGCAGCTTGTCCGCGTCGATCAGCACACCGTTGCGCTCGATCTTTTGCAGCACGATCTGGGTCGGCAGCTCGATCTGCTTGTAGATATAGCTAAGGCCGGCGTCCTTTTCCACGTGCGGCAGCATGGTCTGGTGCAGGCGCAGCGTGATGTCGGAATCCTCGGCCGCGTATTCGGTCGCGCGCCCCAGCTCCACCTGGTCGAAGCAGATCATGTTGACGCCCTTGCCGCAGACGTCGACAAACGGAATCGTCGTGTAGCCGAGATGGCGCATCGCCATCGTGTCCATGTCGTGCGGCTTGTGCGATTCGAACACGTAGGACTGCAGCAGCGTGTCGTGGACGATGCCTTTTAACGTTACCCCATGGTTGTTAAAGATGTGCATGTCGTACTTCAGGTTCTGGCCGAGCTTGGGCTTGCTTGGATCTTCCAGCCAGCCGCGCATGCGCGCCAGCACCTCGTCGCGCGGCAGCTGCTCCGGCACGCCGGCGTAGCGGTGCGCCACCGGAATGTAGGCGCCCTTGCCTGCTTCGGTCGAGAGCGAAATGCCGACCATCTGCGCCGTCATCGGGTCGAGCGAGGTCGTTTCGGTATCGACCGAAGTCAGGTCGGCGGCGTTGGCCAGCGCCAGCCATTTGTCGAGCTGCTCCCAGGTCGTCACCAGTTCGTAGTCGCCCTTGATGATCGGCATGCCCGGCAGCGTATCGTCTGTGCGCTGCGCGCCTTCCGGCGAATTCATGGCCGGGCCGCCGTTTGCGCCTCCTGCCTGCAGTTCGCGCAGCATCGTCTTGAAACCGTAGCGCGCGAAGAAGTCGCGCAGCGCGTCCTTGTCTTCCGGGCGGGCGACCAGGCTTTCCTCGATCGAGACGATGTGGTTGACCAGGTCGCAATCGGTTTTCACGGTGATCAACTGGCGGCCCTGCGGCAGCCATTCGAGCGCCGAACGCAGGTTGTCGCCCACCGCGCCTTTGACACTGTGCGCGTTTTCGATGACGCCGTCGAGCGAGCCGTGCAAGGCGAGCCATTTGAGCGCCGTCTTCGGGCCGCACTTGCTCACGCCCGGCACGTTGTCGACGGTATCGCCGATCAGGGTCAAGTAATCGATGATGCGGTTCGGCGGCACGCCGAATTTTTCCAACACGCCGGCTTCGTCGAGCTTTTCGTTGCTCATCGTATTGATCAGCATGACCTTGTCGTTGACCAGCTGCGCCAGGTCCTTGTCGCCGGTGGAGACGATGGTCTTCATGCCCTTGGCGGCGGCCTGCACGGCCAGGGTGCCGATCACGTCGTCGGCTTCGACGCCCTCGATCATCAGGATCGGCCAGCCCATGTGGCGCACCACCTCGTGAATCGGCTCGATCTGCATGGAGAGGTCGGACGGCATCGAGGCGCGCGTCGCCTTGTACTCGGGGTACATATCGTCGCGGAAGGTTTTACCTTTCGCATCGAAAACGCAGGCGATGTAGGCGGCCGGATAGTCGGTGCGCAGGCGGCGCAGCATGTTGACCATGCCGTGCATCGCCCCGGTCGGATGGCCATCGGGACCGCGCAGGTCGGGCAGCGCGTGGAAAGCGCGATATAAGTAACTGGAACCGTCGACGAGCAGCAGGGTATTTTGCATAGGAATGATGGGTGAAGCCGGCATTAGCCAAAGTGGAAGCATTATCGCAGAATCGGCGATGGTTAAAGCGCAACGGAAGTGCCGCGCATCGTGTCAATATGGGGGCAGGCAGCACAGTTTTCACAGGACGGCACTGTGTTTGTTACAATGGTTCAAACGATACAAGGTGACCATCATGCCGCGCACATTTCCCCGTCTGACCCTGTCGGTTGCCTTGCTGGCCTGCGCCGGCGCGGCGTATTCGCAAACGGCGGCGCAAACGGCGCCCACGGGGCAACCGCCTGTGACCGAACGCATCGAGCCGGAGAGCGAAACCCCGGCCACGAACATCGAACCGCGGCGCGGCACCCAGATCCGCGAAAAGCGCAACAACAGCGGCCAGGTCACCGAAGTCGAAGTCCAGAGCGGCAAGAGCCGGTATGTCATGAAACCGCACCAGCCGGCCGGTAACGCGCAGGCAGGCGACGGCCAGAGCAGCGCGATTCGCGCACCGCAATGGCAAGTCATGGAATTCGACCTGAACGCCAAGCGCAAGGCGGCGGCCGAAGCGCAAGCCGCTGCGGCAGAGGCGGCCGCAGGCGCCGCGGCACCGGTCAAGACCTCGGCAACGGCGTCGGCCACCGCTGCCGCAAACCGTGCTCCGGCTACCGCCAATGTTCCAGCGGCAACGGTCCCGATGACGAAGCCCGCCGACATTCCACCGCCGCCGCCGCTGCCCACCACCCGCTGATCAACCCGCCACGCGGGCGCAAAGCGCCCGCACGCCCACACTCTTACCCCCAATAATGGCAGTTTTCACCGCAGTCACACTGGATGACCTCACCCAGTGGATGGAGCAGTTTCCCCTCGGCCAGGCAGTGGCGCTCCAAGGCATCGCTTCCGGCATCGAAAACAGCAATTTCTTCCTGACGACCGAGCGCGGCGCTCAGCGTCAGGAATACGTGCTGACGGTTTTCGAGAATCTCGATTTCGACCAGTTGCCGTTCTACGTCCACCTCATGCGCCACCTGGCCGAGCGCGACATTCCGGTGCCGGCGCCGGTGGCCAATGCGGAGGGCGAGCTCGTCGTCGCGCTGCACGGCAAGCCGGCGGCGATCGTCAGCAAGCTCGAGGGCAGCTCGCAGATGGACCCGCGGCCGGCGCACTGCGCCGAAGTGGGCGCACTGCTGGCGCGCATGCACCTGGCCGCGCTCGACTTCCCGCTGCACCAGCCCAACCTGCGTGCGCTCGACTGGTGGCAGGCGACGATGCCGCAGGTGCTGCCTTATTTGTCGCCCGAGAATGCCGGGTTGCTGCAAACTGAGGTCGCGTTCCAGACCGCATTTGCCGCAAGCGAGACCTACGCGCAATTGCAGCGCGGCCCGGTCCACGCCGACCTGTTCCGCAACAACGTGATGTTCGTCGGCGAACGCCTGACGGGCTGCTTCGATTTTTATTTTGCCGGCGTCGACACCTGGCTGTTCGACCTGGCCGTGACCGTCAACGACTGGTGCATCGACCTCGCCAGCGGAACATTGGACGAAGCGCGCGTCAATGCGCTGCTGACGGCCTACCGCGCCGTGCGTCCCTTCACGGCAGCCGAAGAAGCTGCCTGGCAGCCGATGCTGCGGGCTGCGGCGCTGCGCTTCTGGCTGTCGCGCCTGTATGACTTTTACGTGCCGCGCGAGGCTGAAATGCTGACCCCGCACGATCCCACCCATTTCGAGCGCATCCTGCGCGACCGACTCGCCACACACGCACCACGCCTGGCTCACCAAGAATGAATAACATGCCCGCAATTACCGGCTGGAACTGGCTGAAGGAAGGCACCGGCCTGTTCCGCAAACAGCCTGCCGCCCTGACGACCCTGCTGTTCGCCAACATCCTGTTCAGCCTCCTGATCAGCGCCGTGCCGCACCTGGGCAAGATGGTGGCCGTGGTCCTGATCCCCTCGTTCTCGATGGCCTTCATGAAGGCTTGCCTGATGATCGAAAATGGCGAGCGCGTCACGCCCGCCGTGCTGCTGACCGGCTTCAGGAAGCCGGTGCTCGCCAACCTGTGCAAGATCGGCCTGATCTACCTGGCCGCCTCGCTGCTGCTGACGATGCTGACCAGGGTGGCGATCGACCCGAGCTTCTGGCAGCAGGTCTCGCAGCCGGTCGACCCGAACGCGCCGCCGCAGGTGCATGCCTCCGACCTGCTGGCCATGCTCGGCATCTTCATCCTCGACGTCGCGGTACTGATCGCACTGGCCTTTGCCGCGCCGCTGACCTACTGGCAGCAGATGAGTTTGGGCAAGGCGATCTTCTACAGCTTCTTCGCGGTGCTGAAAAATGCACGCGTCTTCATCGTGCTGTTGATGGCGTGGTTTGCGATCTTCTTTGGCGTGTGCTTCATCGTCGCCCTGGTGCTGGGCGGTTCGAGCCTGGCGCGGGTGGCGATCATGTGGCTGATCTTCCTGTTCGTGCTGCTGTTGCAGTGCGCGATGTATGCGGGGTATCGGCAGATTTTCGGCAAGCCGGTGGATGTCAGCCCGAGTGGCGTGAATTTGAACAAGTAGCCTGGGCACCCCGTGCCCACCCTACCGCGAAATACGCTCCAGCTTCGCCACCGACAGGTCGAGCACTTTCATCCCGGCCGCGCCGAAGTTGATCTGGGCGCGAGCCGCCCCTGCCCCACCCTCGATATTCACGATCACGCCTTCGCCGAACTTGGCGTGGGCGACCGATTCGCCGATGCGCCAGCCGGAGCCGTTGCCGGCCGACTTTTGCGTGATCTGCTGGGCGATTTTATTGTCGCTGCCGTTGCGGAAGGCGGCGTCGTCCCAGGCGGTGGCGGATTTCTTGTTGGCGAACCAGTTGCTTTGCACGCGAGGCGAGAGCCATTTCAGGGCTTCTTCCGGCAACTCGTCGAAGAAGCGCGACTTCATGTTGTAGCGGGTCTGGCCGTGCAGCATGCGCTGCTGGGTAAAGCTCATATATAAACGCTTGCGCGCGCGCGTGATGGCCACGTACATGAGGCGCCGCTCTTCGTCCACGCCGTCGAGCTCGCGGGCACTGGTTTCGTGCGGGAACAGGCCCTCTTCCATGCCGGTGATAAACACCGCGTCGAATTCCAGGCCCTTGGCCGAGTGCACCGTCATGAGTTGCATGGCGTCCTGCCCTGCTTGCGCCTGGGCGTCGCCCGCTTCCAGCGAGGCGTGGGCGAGGAAGGCGGACAAGGGCGACATGACCGACGGCATCGGCGCGTCGGCATCGAGGATTTCGATGCCGTCCTGATAGACGACGGCATCGCCCGCCTGCGCCTGTGACGGCGGGCCCAGGTGGGCGGGTGCGAACTGGCCGAAGCCTTCTTCCTGCACGAACTGGGTGGCCGCGTTGACCATCTGCTCGAGGTTTTCGATGCGGTCGGCACCTTCTTTTTCGTTGCCGTAGTGCGCCAGCAGATTGCTGCGCTCGAGCACGACGCGCACCATTTCCGGCAGCGCCAGTTGCTGGGTCTCGAAGCGCGCGCCTTCGATGAGCTTGACGAAGCCGCCCAGCGAGGTGCCGGCCTTGCCGGTCATGTAGGGCACCGCCGCGTACAGCGAAACGCCATAGGTGTCGGCCGCCATTTGCAATTGCTCGATCGAACGCACGCCAATGCCGCGCGTCGGGAAGTTGACGACGCGCAGGAAGGCCGAATCGTTGTGCGGATTGTCCATCAGCTGCAGGTAAGCAATTGCGTGCTTGACCTCGGCGCGCTGGAAGTAGCGCAGGCCGCCGTACACGGTATAGGGAATGGCGGCCGCGAACAGCGCGTGCTCGATCACCCGGCTTTGCGCGTTCGAGCGGTACAAAATGGCAATTTCCTTGCGCGGCAAGCCCTCCCCCATCAGGCTCTTGGCTTCCTCGATGATCCACTGCGCTTCTTCCAGGTCGGACGACGCTTCGTAGATACGCACCGGCTCGCCCAGACCCGCATCGGTGCGCAGGTTTTTCCCGAGGCGCTTCTGGTTATTGGCGATCAGGTAGTTGGCGCTGTCGAGGATGTGACCATGCGAGCGGTAGTTCTGCTCCAGCTTGATCAGATTCCTGACCTGGAAATCGCGTTCGAAGGCCGACATGTTGCCAACGTTGGCGCCGCGGAAGGCGTAGATGCTCTGGTCGTCGTCGCCGACGGCGAAAATCGCCCCGCCGACCTGCTCGCCATGCCCGGCCAGGAGTTTGAGCAAGTTATATTGCAGGTCGTTGGTATCCTGGAACTCATCGACCAGCACGTGCTTGAAACGCATCTGGTAGTGCTGGCGCAGCGGTGCGTTGCGCGACAGTAGTTCGTATGAGCGCAACAGCAGCTCGGCGAAATCGACCACGCCTTCTTTCTGGCATTGCTGGTCGTAGAGCTCGTAGAGCTCGACCATCTTGCGTTCGATCGGGTCGTAGGCTTCGACCTGGCCGGCGCGTAAACCCTGGTCCTTCGCATTGTTGATGAAATACATCAGGTTCTTGGCCGGATATTTCTCATCGTCGACGTTCGCCGCCTTCAGCAGGCGCTTGATCATCGACAGCTGGTCTTGCGAATCGAGGATCTGGAACGATTGCGGCAGCGCGGCGTCGCGGTAATGCGTACGCAGCAGCCGGTTGCACAGGCCGTGGAAGGTGCCGATCCACATGCCGCGCGTGTTCACCGGCAACATGGTCGAGAGGCGGGTCAGCATCTCCTTCGCCGCCTTGTTGGTAAAGGTCACCGCCATGATGCCGGCCGGGCTCACCTGCTGCGTCTGCAGCAGCCAGGCGATGCGGGTTGTCAGGACGCGGGTCTTGCCCGAACCGGCGCCGGCGAGGATCAGCGCACTTTGGGAGGGCAGCGTGACAGCGGCCAATTGTTCGGGATTGAGATTGTGAAGGAGATTCATGCGTCCATTATACCGCTCGACTTTACTGTATGCCCATCCAGTCTCGCGCAGAAACTCGGCAGTAATGAAACAAAATTTCAAGCAAACACTTTATTTGAAATATTATTTCACCATCCAAAGCCGCCTCCAAGGTGCCGGCGCAGCCCGTCCCGGCCACAATTCGTCAATACCATCCAAGCCAAGGTGGGCTGGATCGTCTTCCAACAATGGCAATTTCCCCGTCAAAAGTAATTAAGCAGCACGCATAGTGCCGCATCGTCATTCAACTCAGCAGTAACGACACGCAACTCTCCCGCGCGCCACCTGTTCAGAAATTCGCTTAACTTAACGACAAATACGCAGATCACTGCGTGGGCCATGTTGACCCAACCATTGTTCAGCCAAAAGGTCCTGTGCGCGCGTCCGTGCGCAGGCCGGCTTATTGCTAAAAGGAGAAACATATGCTGAATCGAGTAATGACTGTCGCCGCACTTGCCGTAGGCGGAATGATGCTGTCGAAGCAAATGAAGAAGAACCGTACCCAGAATGGCGAGTCGTCGATCATCGAGGCGATCGAAGTCAATGCGCCGGTGCGCACGGTCTACAACCAGTTTACCCAGTTTGAAGATTTCCCACAGTTCATGAAGAGCGTGAAGGAAATCCGCCAGCTCGACGACAAGCACCTGCACTGGCGCGCCAATGTCGCCGGCGAAGAGAAGGAGTGGGATGCGGAAATCACCGAGCAGATCCCGGACAATCGCATTGCGTGGCGCAGCGTCACCGGCGTGAAAAATGGCGGCGTCGTCACGTTCCACAAGATCTCGGACACCGTCACGCGCATTGCGCTGCAGATGGATTACGAGCCGGAAGGCACGCTGGAAACCCTGGGCGACGCCCTGGGCGCCGTGCGCATGGAAGCGCGCGCCAACCTGGCCAACTTCAAGGAGCTGCTTGAGCAGCGTGGCGGTGAGACCGGTGCGTGGCGCGGCAAGGTCGAACAGCACTGATCGCCCCATTCACAGTAGCCGGCACCGGCACGCCGGTCATGGCCGGCGGCTGTTCACCGGCTTGATCGACGCTGGCAGCGCCACCCGCTCGACCGGCGTCGCCTGCGCTGCAATGAAGCCTTCCAGCGCCAGCGACAGGTCGGCAACGACCTGCGTGCCGTAGGC
>JANNNC010000142.1:0-54591 GCA_031398335.1 Massilia sp. | reverse complement strand
TCGTCGTCCGACGCATATTTCACGCGCTCGGCGAGAACGGCCCAGCGTGCCGGGGCAAGGTCGCCCGCCATCTCGATGCGTACCGTGGAGAGCAGGTGCATGATGTCCGGCTGCTCGGCGACATCGAGCGTGGCCGCATGGGCGCACACGAACTGCAGTCGGCTGTTGCCGGTGCGCCGCCCGGTACACAGGCGCTCCAGGTCGACCGGCCCGGCCAGCGCGCTGTGGCGGGCGCTTCGATGGGCCATGGCGACGTCCGCATAAGCCCTGGGCAAATAGAACTCGTGGAGGTGTGCGTGCGTAAGCAAGTCCAATGCTGCCGGCAGATCGCCGGCGCCGGCAAAGGCACGCGCCAGGATGCATGGTGTACGCATCCAGTCTATGTTGTAGTCGTGATAAGGCCAAGCCGCCGACCGCGATAGCCGGGCCTTTGCCCAGTGCAGCAGGCGTGTCGCGTGCGCCATCGGCAAGTGCAGGGCTGCCTGCGCGGCGCGGCGGACGACATGATCGGTGCGGGAGCCGGCATGCAGGCGGCGCAGGAAAACAGCCAGCGCCGCGCGTTGCTCCGGCGACCGGATTTTCGACAGTGCGGCAAGTGGCTCCGGTAAATCTGTTTTTGGCAGGACGGCAATGAATTCGCCCAGGACATACAAACGCATGATCTCGTCGTCGATCGTTGCATCGGCGCGCATCAGTTCGTCGACCGGACTGATGTCTTGCAGCACTGCCGTGGCAGTGGCCTTTTCGTATGCGAACAGGCGCGCTGCCGTGTACCACCACGCCATGGAATCGCGTGGCAGCGCCAGGGCGCGCCCCACGGCGGCGGGATCGCCGCGCCGGACGCACTCGACCGTGTAGTTGGCGCGCGCCGATGCCTCGGACCTGTCGAGCTCTCTGGGGGGCATTTCGTCAATTAACGCGCGTGCAACAGGGAGTTGGGCAGTGTCGAGCAAGGGCAGGGCGGCATTCAGGAGTCTGCACCGGTAGTCCTGCGACACCGTGGTCGCGGCCACGTCCAGCGCACGCTGCGCCAGGCGCCTGCCATCCTTGCCCCGCAGGGCGCGCAGCAGGATGGCTTCATACCACTCGAGCGGTTCGGCGTGCTCCACGGGCGCGGACCGTGTCGTTGCCGAGCCTGTTTCGTGGGGAACAATGCCGGCGGCGAAGTCGACCAGGCGGTCGAGGTCCGGTCCCATGGCGAACAGGGACAGCGCCGCCAGCCTGCTCGCGAGGATGAGTTCGTCGTCGATGCCGGCCAGCAGGCGCAGCGCGTCGCCCACGCTCAGGTCGCCGGCTTGCACGAGCAGCGGCCACACCGCCGGCGGCGTGTCGCACAGCAGCGTGACGTGGGCGCTGCGCCACACCACCGGCCAGAGGGTTTCGGCCAGCGCCGGCGCTGCGCGCTGCTGTTCGATCGCGTGCGCGTTGGCGTCGCGGGCGGCCTGGAGCGCTTGCTCCATGTCCGCGCCCAGGCCGGCGTTTTCGAAAGGCAGGCGTCCTGTCTTGCTTGCGATCCATTCGGGCGACATGACGAGCCGGCCCAGCGCTTGCCAGGCGCCTCCCCTGCGCAGGTGGGCCGCCAGGTGGCGCTGCGCAAACAGCGCGTCGGCGCCGGCGAGCGATGTTGGCGGACCCGGTGGCGGCAGGAAGCTGCGTAGCGTTGCCGCGATTTTCCGGTGCAGCCGCGCGGCGTTCCGGCCGCTCCGCAAATGCTCCGCGAGCGCGCCGTGGAACAGCCTGAACGCCGATCCGCCACCCGACAGCGTCTCGCGCAGGAACCAGGGCAGCTTGCGGAAAACGGCGTCGTTATCGCCCGGCCGGTAGTCGCGATCGCTCAGGCGGCTGGCGAGCGCGCACCAGAGGTCGCCCTTCGGCATGCCGCTGCCCTCCACGAATGCAAGGGGCAGGAGCAGGTCGCGCGCGGCCCGTTCCGCCTCTTTGTCGGGCAAGCGGTTGAAAATCCGGTCGAACGCTTGCGCCACCGTGGCAGGCGCCGCATAGACGGGGTCGCCTGGCTTCGGTGTCGATACGATCGTTCTTTCCGTCACCATCAGGCTCGCCAGCAGGAAGTTGCCCTGCGCTTGGGCCACGATCTTGCGGCCGGCCGCTTCGAGATGGTCCGGCGCGCTTGCCGCATCCGGCTCGCCGCCGCTGCGCTCGCTGCGCAAACGTTCCAGCACATAGTCTTCCACCGCGCCCGGGTCGCTCCAGGGAAACGCGTCGAGGTCGATCGTCAGCGCAGCGGGCAAGTTGCCGACGATGTAGGGGGCACGCACGCCGACGATCAGCTTAACCGCGCCACGCGCCAGTGTTTCCAGCAATGCCAGTGTGTCGTCAGGGCGATCCGCCTCGTCGAGCCCGTCGCACAGGAGCACGGGAACGCGCCGGCTTTTCGTAAGTTCTTCGACGAGCTTTTCAGGCGTGGCGGACTGCATATGCAGTTTGCCGGCAATCTCGGTAAAGATCGTTGCGACGGGTTTGTCGTTCAGCAAAACCATGGCGTCGATCGCCCCTGGCGCGGGCAGCGCGGTCGCGGCCAGCGCCTCGGGAGGAACGTGGGCCCGGTATCCGGGCAGGCTCAGGGTGTACAGGCGCGCCAGGAGCGCGGATTTTCCGGCGCCGATGCTACCGGTGACCCGGCACAGGCCAGGCACGGCCTCCGACTGCAACCATGCGCACAGATCGGAAAACGCCTGCTTGCGGCCCTTGAACAGCCAGCCCTCGCTCGCTGCCTCGACAACGCCGCGCGCCACGCTGTCGACCTGCCCCAGCAGGTTTTCCGTGGCGGTGTCGATGTCGCGCGGCCAGTGCGGAATACGGTAGGGATTGCGCAGGAAGAGCCATTCGGAGACGCCGGCGAAAAAGAAGGGGAACTGGACCTTATTTCCCAGTTGCTCGGTCATCTTGAGATGGATATCGAACAGCGGGAGCGCCGGCGGCAGGCGCTTGTCGCGATCGATCGACGCCGCGACAGCGTGGACGAAGGCGTCGGCAAAAACCAGCTGGCGCGCCGTGCCGCGTGCGCCGGCGGCGCACATGATGCCCAGTTCCGCTGGCTTGTTCATATGGCGCGAACGCTTCAGTGCGCCCCAGCGCTCGCCTGCATCGACCACCCCCTGCTCGGCAAAGCACAAGTCGAGCAGGATCAGGACGGGACCGGTGCGCGAATCGCTGTCGAAAATAGTATTAATGAGCTCGTTCATGCCGAGGCCGCCGGCGACAGTCCTCTTCGTGCCGGGCAAAATCAGGTAGAGGTTCTCGCCCCGCGCTTCGCCATGCCCGGTCCAGTAGACAACCAGGTGGTCGTCCGGAAGACGTTCGGCACTGTCGCACCAGTCGGCCAGCGCGGCGATCAGCGCCTGTCGATCGGGCTGCCGGCTGACGTCTTCCAGGATCCGCTGGTAACGAAATCTGTCCGAGGTCAGCAGGTCGACGATTTGCGCCAGTTCGCGTTCGTTCTCGCTGAGCGGCGGCCAATTTTTTGACATGTAGGTGCCGACCCCGACAGCCAGCAGGTAACGGCGTGGCTCGTCCTTATTCATGCAATGCCTCGTACACCGCCTTGCCGGTGCGTGCGGAGGTCAGATAGGGGCCGATATCGTGGGCGGCGGCGCCGTTGTTGACCAGAATGTCCTCGACCCGCGCGCCGAACAAGGTGACGAGGTTTTTTTCCGATGCCACCAGGTCGTGGAGGTCGGCAATGTTGACCCAGCGCGCGGCGCCGGCCGGCCACCAGCCGGCGTTGCCGACCGGGCGCGGTTCGAGGCGGTCGAACACGAGGTTGCGCAAGCCGAGCGGCGACCCGAGTGTGATCAGGGCCGGCCTGGCCTGCAGGCCGGCGAGGCAGAGGACTTCGTAAGCAACAATCGAACCGAGGGAGTGGGCGATCACGAGCCGGGTGTCGGGCAGGATCAGTTCCGCGAGACGGGATCTGACTGCGGCGCGCACCGCGGTGTCGGTCAGGTAGGCACGCAATTGCTTGAGCGCGCCGACCAGCAGCCGCTCGGTGATGTTGGCGAAATAAGGCAGGGACAGCAGGGAAACGGCCAGTTGCTGCACGGACTGGGGCGCCCATGCCGCCTTGCTCACTTCCTCGTCTACCTCTTGCGCCAGGGCCTGCGCGGCCCATGCCCGAAGGATTTCCTCCTCGAAACCCTCATCGATATCGGCCAGGACATAGGGCATATCCGGGACGCCTTTTACATCGTCGCGGAACAGCTCCCCGAAAAAGGCGAGGTCCATGTCCGCATCCGGTGGCCACTCGCCAGCAGGCACGCCGGCGAAGCGCATCCCGGCGCGCAGGCTGGCCCCCCATTCGCCCAGCAAGCGCTCCGGTGCCTCGACCTGTTGACCGATGCCGTGAATGAAAACGATGCGTGCCATCTGCTGCTCCTCGAACGAGTTTGAGGCGAAGCGTTCCGCACGCGCCACGGGAACGCAGGTTCAGTGTGCCACAGTACGGCGCTCCCGGAAAGACAATGCTCGTGTTCGAAAAGTGCCACGTGCGACTTTGTTGGAGGTTCAAGCACACGGCGTGAATATGGCCGACCAGGTCAGTTCCTGCCGCAAGCTGAGCATGTGCGAGAATCGGACGAGCGCGCGAACGTCTCGATTGGTTTGCCGCTCGACATGCTGGTCGACCAGGAAGACAGCCTGGCGGTCACCCGCTACGGTTCGATCGACGAGCAGGACCAGTATTTCCACCTGCTGCGTACCAGCTGGGGCCGGCAGCGGCTGTGGCTGGCAGCGAAAACCTGACAGCAAGCGTCCGGATGGCGTGGTGAGAGGCCTGCGCTGACGCTCGGGACCCAGACCCGGTTCCGAGCTGGCCTGCGCCTTACTGGCGCATGAAAAAGCGCAGCATCTCGCGGCTGGCATCGGGGCCGTTGGTATCGGTGTAGCTGCCGCGCTGGTCGCCGCCGGACCAGGCGTGGCCGGCGCCGTGGATGGTCCAGTGTTCGGCGACCACGTCTCCCATGGAGCCGCGGTGCGTCTGGCGGGTGAAACTGCGTCCACTGGCTTCTCCCGTTTCGGCCAGCATCGCCATGTCGCAGGATTCGCCCGGGGTCTGCGCCTGATAGCACTCGATGGACTGCTGCACCACGTCGGCGCTGTTCTTCTGGTGGACGGTATTGTCCACGTCGCCGTGGAAGACGATGATCGGGATGCTGGCCAAGGGAACGGTCTGCTTTGCCGAGGTCAGGTCGGAACCGTCGCGCATGGCCGACAGGGCGCCCATGCCGCTCGTCGCGCTGCGGTGCGGCAGGCCGGAGTGGCAGCCCACTGCCTTGAACAGGTCGGGGTAGGTGCGTCCGAGGATGACGGCCATCGCGCCGCCCGAGGACAGGCCGGCAATCGATACGCAGGCGGCGTCGGCGTCGTACTGCGCGACGATCGATTGGGTCAGGCCGGCGATCAGCGCCGGCTCGCCTTCGTCGCGCTCGTGATGCGCCTGGTCGTACCAATTCCAGCAGCGGTTCCAGCTCACCTGCGTCGACTGTTCGGGATAAAGCACCAGGCATTGCGCCTGCTCGGCAAGTTCGTTCATGCCGGTGCCGAGCGCGAAATCGGCGGCATCCTGTCCGCAACCGTGCAGCATCACCACCAGCGGCCGTGGCGTGTCGCTCTCGCCGCTCGGCACGTACAGTTTATAGTGGATCGAGCGCGACGCGCTCTCGAAGCGCCCCGAGAGGAATTCGCCCTGATTGGAGGACTGCTTGCAGGAGGCCGGGGACGGCGCCAGCAGTTCCGCCCATGGGTTGAAGCTAAAGAAAGGCCATTGCCCGGTTGCCAGATTCATCACGATTACTCCATCAAAGTCTATTCGGAAGCCTCCTGTATTTTTTCTTTCAGTGTAATGAAATGCTGCGCCGCAGCATGTCAGTCGATGACGATACCGTGCGTAGGATAACGGTCCGCGACAGGCGAGGCGTTTACCCCGCAGGCGCCACCGATGCGCCTTCGATGCCATGCCGCGCCAATGCTGCAGCGACGAAGCCGCGCGCTTTCATGGTGTCGACAAAATCGGCGAGGAAGGAATGCGGAGGCGTCCTCGTTCTTCGCGCGCGCGAGGAGGTCGAGGATGTGCAAGTGCTGGCGGCAGTGCTCGGGATAGCGTTCGCGCTGTTGCAAGGAACGGTGGGAGAGCAGGCGCCGCACGCGGTTGACGCGCTTGATGGTGTCGATGAAGACGGGGTTGCCCGAGGCTTCGACCAGGCTTTCGTGGCAGCGCACGCCGCGGTTGTGCAGTTCGTCGGCAGACAAGGTGGCGATGCCGCCATCGTGCAGCGCCAACTCGGTGGCGCAGCATTTTTCCAGCACCTTGCGGTCCATCCTGTAGCCCAATTCGAGCAGCGCGGCCGGTTCCAGCGCCTGGCGCAGGCTGTAGGATTGCAGCAGGCTGTCGGGGGTGGTCAGCATCGTCGAGAAGGTCCAGCCATAGCCCGTCTTGCGTTCGGCCCAGCCCTCGTTGGCGATGCGCGCCAGTACGGCGCCGGTCTGCGCCGCGGTCAGGCCGTAGCGGGTGCGGATCAGCTGCTCGGAGCAGTCCAGCGGCAGTTCGTGCTTGAGCAGGTCGTCGGCGATCTGGAAGCAGACGCTGGTGACGACGTCCGACTCGGCCAGGCCCAGGCCGGCCACGATGTCGGACAGCGGATCGTGCAGCTGCCTGGCCAGGAAATAGCCGCGGTTGCGCTCGCGCGTGAGGATGCCTTTTTCGTGCAGCAGCGCGAGGGCACTGTTGACCGGCCGGCGCGACACGCGCAGGCGGTCGGCCAGCATCTGCGCCGGCAAGTGGCTGATTACTTCCCTTGGGGTGGGCACTTCAATCCGTGCCCACCCTACAGGACTCCCCCCGTCGACATGGCCTGATTTACAGATAAGCCGGAAAGTCGTATCGTCTGCCTACCGAGTGGCGTTCAAAGACCAGACGAGGAGACAGGCATCATGACCGAGAAAACCTTCGCATCGCAGGCTGACACCGAAGAAAAGAAGACCAGCTTCATCAAGCTCTCCGATAACGCCTATGCCTACACGGCCGAGGGCGATCCGAATTCCGGTGTCATCATCGGCGACGACAGCGTGATGGTGATCGACACCACGGCCACGCCGCTGATGGCGCAGGCGCTGATCAAACATATCAGGGCAGTCACCGACCTGCCCATCAAATACGTCGTGCTCTCGCACTACCACGCCGTGCGCGTGCTGGGCGCCTCGGCCTATTTCAAGGAAGGCGCGCAGCAGATCATCGCCTCGCGCGGCACGTCTGAATTAATTGCCGAACGCGGCGCCCAGGACATGCAGTCCGAGATCGAACGCTTCCCGCGCCTGTTCGCCGGCGTCGAATCGGTGCCGGGCCTGTCCTGGCCGACCATGGTCTTCGAAAAAGAAATGACCATCTTCATGGGCAAGCTCGAGGTGCGCCTGGCCCATATCGGCATGGGCCACACGAAAGGCGACACCATCGCCTGGATTCCCTCGCAAAAGATCTGCTTCTCGGGCGACCTGGTCGAATATGGCGCGGCCGCCTACACCGGCGACGCCCAGCTCGAGGAATGGCCCGTCACGCTCGAAGCGCTGCGCGCGCTCGGCGCCGAGAAGCTGGTGCCGGGGCGCGGACCGGCCCTGGTCGATCCGCAGCAGGTGAACGAGGGCATCGACTACACCAGGGATTTCGTCACCACGCTGCTCGACAGCGCGAAGGAAGCCGTGGCAGCGCAGATGACGCTGGCCGAGGCGATGACCTACGTACGCTCGAAAATGGATCCGAAGTTCAGCCACGTCTTCATCTACGAGCACTGCCTGCCCTTCGACGTCACGCGCGCCTACGACGAAGCGCAGGGCATCAAGCATCCGCGCATCTGGACCGCGGAGCGCGACAAGGAGATGTGGCACGCGTTGCAACACTGAGGCGGGGCAAGCATGGACATCGATTATCAGGCCTGCGTCTTCGATTATGCGCCGGGCCGCGGCGGGCAGCAGCGCCATCCTGTGGCCGTGGTCGGCGCCGGCCCGGTCGGCCTGGCCACCGCGATCGACCTGGCCCAGAACGGCGTGCCGGTAGTGCTGCTGGACGACGACAACAAGCTCTCCGCCGGCTCGCGCGCGATCTGCTTCTCGAAGCGCACGCTCGAAATTTTCGACCGCCTCGGCTGCGGCGAGCGCATGGCGGCCAAGGGCGTGCGCTGGCACGTGGGACGGGTGTTCCACCACGACGCCGAAGTCTACAGCTTCGACCTGCTGCCCGAAGCGGGCCACGAGCGGCCGGCATTCGTCAACCTGCAGCAGTACTACGTCGAAGGCTACCTGCACGAGCGCGCGCAGGCGCCAGGCCTGGCGGAGCTGCTCGACCTGCGCTGGCGCAGCAAGGTAATCAGCCTGGTCCAGCACGCGGACCACGTCGCGCTGACCATCGCCACCCCGGATGGCGAGTACCTGCTGGAAGCGGCCTACGTGGTCGCGGCCGACGGCGGCAAGAGCACCGTGCGTGGCCTGATGGGCCTCGAAAGCCACGGCCGCACCTTCCGTGACCGCTTCCTGAACGCCGACGTGAAGATGACGGCCCCGTTTCCGGCCGAGCGCTGGTTCTGGTTCGATCCGCCATTCCACCCGGGCCAGTCGGTGCTGCTGCACCGCCAGCCGGACAATATCTGGCGCATCGACTTCCAGCTCGGCTGGGACGCCGATCCGGTGGCGGAGAAAACGCCCGAGCGCGTCATCCCGCGCATCCGGGCGCTGCTTGGCGAAGACGTGGAGTTCGAGCTCGCCTGGGTCAGCGTGTACACATTCTGCTGCCTGCGCATGGACAGCTTTCGCCATGGGCGCGTGCTGTTCGCCGGCGACGCGGCCCATGGCGTCTCGCCTTTCGGCGCGCGCGGGGCCAACAGCGGCGTGCAGGATGCCGACAACCTGGCCTGGAAGCTGCGCCTGGTCGTCGAGGGCAAGGCGCCAGCGGCGCTGCTCGACACCTATGCGCGCGAGCGCGAGGCCGCGGCCGACGAGAACATCCTGCACTCGACCCGCGCCACCGACTTCATCACGCCGAAAAGCGCGGCCAGCAGGCTGTTTCGCGACGCCGTGCTGCAACTGGCGAGGGACCAGCCGTTCGCCCGCATGCTGGTCAACAGCGGCCGCCTGTCGACCGCGATGATCTATGCCGACTCCGCGCTGAACACGCCCGATAGCGAACACTTCGGCGGAAGCATGCGTCCCGGCGCGCCGGCCGCCGACGTGCCGCTGAGGCTGGAGGGCCGGCCCGCCTGGCTGCTGCGCCACACGGGCAATGCCTTCACCGGCATCTGCTTTGCGAACGGTGGGGGCGAGGGCCAGGCATTGACCCTGGCATTGGCCCAGGCCGCGGCGCTGGCGAACGACGCGATCGCGGTGCGGACCCTGGTCGTGGTGCCGGCAGGGCAGGGCGGACCCGGCATCTTCGAGGACAGCGCAGGCTTGTTCGCCGCGCGCTATGACGCCACACCCGGCAGCTTTTATCTGCTGCGGCCCGACCAGCATGTCTGCGCACGCTGGCGCGGTGTCGATCCCTATGCGGTGCGCGCCGCCGTCGCGCGCGCCAGCTGCAACGCATGCACGCAGGCCAGCGTGGCGCAAGCTGGATCGCCGATGGAGCACGCATGAAGCCAGCACTGAATGTCGAACCGAACCTGCCTGACCCCGATGCGTTCTACCAGATGCTGGTCGACGCCCACCATGACCTGGACGAGGAACAGGGCAGGATGCTCAACGCCCAGCTGATCCTGCTGCTGTCGAATCATATCGGCGACGCGGCGGTATTGCAGGAGGCGCTTGCGATCGCACGGGGCAACGTAAAAATCGGCGCAGCATGATGAATTGGACGCACGGACTCACGCTTGCCGAGGCTTGCCAGTCATTGTGTTGCTTTTAGGAACGCAGATCTCTGCGATTTCAGTACGCACCGAAAGCGCCTTGCCTGAGTGCGGCGGCACGGTCATCCCATAGGAGGACGCCCCGAAAGATACAACGCACCATAATAAGGATTGCAATAGACATGCGATCCATGAATGACCATCATTCTGAATCGCAATTAGATTTCGCGCCGATTGACGCCATACTGAGTGCATACCCATTCAGATCATCAGCGAGGAAATCATGTCCACCACCCACAGCGCACGTCCAGCAGCAGCGCTCCCGACCGCCAATTTGTTCGACCGGGCAGCCCAGTTCGCGAAGAAGCTCGTGGCAGGTCCTGCATCGGGTGAAGCGACCGGCGACCTCTGGCAGTTGTACCGCATGTCGCGCGGCGTCGATTCGGTGCGTCCGGCCGTCACGCGCAAGCTCGACCTGATGGCAGGCCGCCGCGGCAACTGAAGGAAGACCTAAGCCATGAGCCCCGCGAGTGCGGGGCTTTTTGACTCACATCAGCAGCGAGAAACGCATGTCCAGCACCCAGGCAGTACAACCGTCAACGCCAGTCCAGCAAGCAGGCTTGTTGAACAGCGCGGCCGCGTTCGTACAAAAATTCGCCCGGCGTCTCGTCGTGCCGGTCGCATCGACCGACGACATGAACGACGTGTGGCGCCTGTACCGTCTGACGCCGGGTAGCGACCCGGTGCAGCGCGCTTCGGACCAGGGCCGCTAATCGCGGATTCGACGGACTGCGAGTCCGTGATGCTGTAAGATGCCGTATCGACACGTGAATTTCCATTAGGACACAGGTCAAGCCCATCAGCGTCGGTTGATGGGCTTTTTGCATTCCGCTTCGCCATGCCCCTGCCTTCGCCCATGATCACTTCGACAGACACGACGCCCGACCACGCCAACGCCGCCCTCAATCTCGTCGACTGCGGCGTGATCGTCCTCGATGCCGACTACCGCATCGTCCTGTGGAACCGCTGGATGGTCACGCGCGCGGGCCGCTCGGCGGCGCGCGTGCGCGGGCTATCCCTGTTCGCTGTTTTTCCCGAGTTGCGCGGCTCGCGCGTGGAGGCGGCGGTGCTGTCGGCGCTCGCCGACGGCGCCGCCAAACAGCTGTCGTCGGCGCAGGGCTCGCCCTTTCCGCTGCGCGAAGCGGGCAGCTTCGATGGCGCGCGCATCGACCAGGCGATCCTGGTCACGGCGTTCAGGGACGGCAGGGCGGCCTTCTGCATGATCGAGATCCGCGACGTCAGCGGTGTCCTCGACCGCGAACGGCACCTGCTCGAGCATGCCGAAGCCCTGCGCGCGCGCTCCTACGTGGACGGACTGACCAGCATCCACAACCGGCGCTATTTCGACCTGGCCCTGGAGCGCGAACTGCGGCGCGTGCAGCGCCACGGCGGCGTGCTGTCGCTGCTGCTGATGGACATCGATTCGTTCAAGGCCTACAACGACCATTTCGGGCACCAGCAGGGCGACGCCTGCCTGATCATCGTGGCGCAGGCCCTGGCCGCCATGCTGAAACGCCCGGCGGATGTGGCCGCGCGCTACGGCGGCGAAGAGTTCGCCGCGATCCTGCCCGACACCACCGCGGCGCAGGCGCTGTGCCACGCGAATGCGATCCGCGAACACGTCGCCGGCCTGGCGCTGGTGCAGGCGCCTGCCGCCCACAAGGCGCAGGTAACGCTCAGTATCGGCGTGGCGACGGTCAGCGACGGCCGGCTGATCGAGGCGGCCAGCCTGATCGCCGCGGCGGACAAGGCGCTGTACGCGGCCAAGCGCGGTGGACGCGACCGGGTGGTGGTGGCGGGCTGAACCAAGCCAGCGCCAGCCGCATAACGTAGGGTGGGCATTCCTGAAGTGACCACCCTACGAAACCCAAGCGCCGTCGCACGCTTACGGCACGTACTTCCACGCACCCTTTTCGATCTTCACCATCACCTGCGAGCGCTGGTCCAGGCCCTGGTGGTTGGTCGGGCCCATGTTGAAGATGCCGTGCGAGGCCGGCAGGTTCCTGATGCCTTCGAGCGAATCGCGCAGGGCGGCGCGGAATTCTTTGGTGCCGGGCTTGGCCTTGGGCACCGCGGTTTTCGCCGCCGCGTCCAGCAGGATCGCCGCATCCCAGGCGTGGCCGCCAAAGGTCGACACGCTGTCCTTGCCGTGGGCCGCCGTGTACTTGTTCACATAGGTCAGCGCGGTCTTCTTGATCGGATTGGTGTCCGGCAGCTGGTTCGCCACCAGCATCGGCCCGACCGGCACGAAGGTGCCTTCGCAGTCGGCGCCGCACACGCGCAGGAAGTCGCTGTTGGCCACGCCGTGGGTCTGGTAGATCTTGCCCTTGTAGCCGCGCTCGCGCAGCGCTTTTTGCGGCAATGCGGCCGGGGTGCCGGAGCCGGCGATCAGGATCGCGTCCGGGTTGGCCGCCATCAGTTTCAGGACCTGGCCGGTGACCGAGGTGTCGGTGCGGGCGAAGCGCTCGTTGGCGACGATCTTGATCTTGCGCGCCGGCGCGAACTTGTTGGTCTCGCCGAACCAGCCTTCGCCGTAGGCGTCGGCAAAGCCGATGAAGCCCATCGTCTTCACGCCCGCGTTCGACATGTGCTGGGTAATGGCGGTCGCCATCTGGCCGTCGTGCTGCGTGGTCTTGAAGACCCAGCGCCGCTTGGCGTCCATCGGCTCGACAATGCGCGCGGCGCCCGCGATCGTGATCATCGGCGTTTCCGTTTCGGCCGCCACTTCCAGCATCGCCAGCGAGGTCGGCGTCACCGAGGAACCGATCAGGATGTCGACCTTGTCTTCGGAAATGAGCTTGCGCGCGTTCTTGACGGCCTGGGTTGCGTCGGAGGCGTCGTCGAGCACGATGTACTGCACCTTCTGGCCGGCGATCTCGCCAGGCAGCAGGGCGAAGGTATTTTTTTCCGGGATGCCGAGCGACGCCGCCGGGCCCGTGGTCGAAATCGAGACGCCGACCTTGATCTGCGCGTGGGCACTGAAAGCGGCCGTCAATGCGGCGACGAGGACGAGGCTCTTTGGCACAAGGGTAAGGCGGGAAATGCGGGTCATGCTGTCTCCTTCGTTGTTTTAAAAAGTCACGCCGGCGAGGCGTCCTTGCGCAATAGTATAGGCTGACACGGCGCAAAAAATATCGATTCCTCAACAGTTTTCGCATATCATTTAACCATGGTGGATGGAAACCGAAGCACGTTTGTGCCGGCGCGTTCGGCGCACACCACCTGGCCTTTAACGAATCAAGAAAAGGAGGGCCATACGGGCGGTGTCGAGGCAGACCGGTGACACGCCCCCAGGCAGCGGTATGGATTTAACGATTTTCGCCATCCTGACCCAGGACGGCATCGCCAGCGGCGCGGTCTACGTGCTGCTGGCGCTGGCGCTGGTGCTGGTGTTCTCGATCACGCGTGTGATCTTCATTCCCCTCGGCGAGTTCCTCGCTTTTGGCGCGCTGACGATGGCCGCCCTGCAGGCCGGCAAGGCGCCCCACAGCGCGGTCTTGCTGCTGGTGCTCGGGCTGGCCGCTTTCGCGCAGGAGGCGAGCGCCATCCTGCGCAGTCCTGCGGGACAAATCAACCGCACCCAAGCCATCGGCATGGGAGTGGTGAAATTCGTGATCTTCCCGGGCGCCGTCTTCGTGGCAAGCCGCGCCGCCGAAGGGTCGAACTGGCCTATGCTGGCCCAGCTGCTCCTGACGTTTGCCATCGTCGCGCCGATGGGGCCGATGATCTATCGCCTGGCCTTCCAGCCTCTGGCCGAAAGCCCGGTGCTGGTGCTCCTGATTGTGGCCGTCGCCGTCCACCTGGCCCTGATGGGGATCGGCCTCGTCATCTTCGGGGCCGAGGGTTCGCGCACCACGCCGTTCTCGGACGCCGTGTTGAACGTCGGCACGCTGACGATCTCCGGCCAGAGCGTCGTCGTGATCGCCACCGCACTGGTCCTGATCGGCGCCCTGTACCTGTACTTCGACCGCACCCTGTCGGGCAAGGCCCTGCGCGCCACCGCCGTGAACCGGCGCGGCGCACGGCTGGTGGGCATCGGCACCACCCAGGCCGGGCGCCTGGCCTTCCTTCTCGCCTCGACCATCGGCACCCTGTGCGGCGTTCTGATCGCGCCACTCACCACCATCTATTACGACAGCGGCTTCCTCATGGGCCTGAAGGGCTTTGTGGGCGCCATCATCGGCGGCCTGGCGAGCTATCCGCTGGCCGCCGCCGGTGCCTTGCTGGTCGGGCTGCTGGAAGCCTATTCCTCGTTCTACGCCAGCGCGCTGAAGGAGGTCATCGTCTTTACCCTGATTATCCCGGTGCTGCTGTGGCGCTCGATCGTCCATCCACAGGTCGAGGAGGGAGACGCATGATGCGCCACCCCCTGATTCTGCTGGCCATTGCCGCCCTTGTCTTCGGCCTGTTGCCGCTGCCCGCTTACTGGATCACCCTCGGCAACTACATCGGCCTGTACGCGATCGTCGCGCTCGGCCTGGTGCTGCTGACCGGGGTCGGCGGCCTGACTTCCTTCGGTCAGGCCGCTTTCGTCGGCCTCGGCGCCTACGCCACGGCCTACCTGTCGACCGCGCACGGCATCTCGCCCTGGCTCGGCCTCGTCGTCGGCCTGGTGGTCACAAGCGCTTCGGCGCTCTTCATCGGTGCCATCATGCTGCGCCTGTCCGGCCACTACCTGCCGCTCGGGACCATCGCCTGGGGCCTGTCGCTGTATTTCCTTTTCGGGAACCTGGAATTCCTCGGCAAGTACGATGGCCTGGGCGGCATCCCGCCGATCCGCCTGTTCGGGATCGACCTCGGTTCCGGGGAAAAGATGTACTTCCTGATCTGGCTGATCCTGCTGGCTTCGGTCGCACTCTTGCGCAACCTGCTGAACTCGCGCTCCGGCCGCGCAATCCGCGCCCTGAAGGGCGGCGGCCTGATGGCCGAGGCGATGGGCGTCAACACTGCGGCGATGAAGATCCGCATATTCGTGATCGCCGCCTTGCTGGCCTGCGTGTCGGGCTGGCTGTATGCCCACCTGCAGCGCGCTGTGAATCCGTCGCCTTTCGGCCTGAATTCGGGCATCGAATACCTGTTCATGGCGGTCATCGGCGGCGCCGGCTACCTGTGGGGCGCGATCCTGGGCGCGGCCGTGCTCACGGTCCTGAAGGACCAGCTGCAAAGCTACCTGCCTGGCCTGCTCGGCTCGAGCGGCAACTTCGAGATCATCGTCTTCGGCATCCTGATGGTGATCCTGCTGCAGCATGCGCGCAACGGCATCTGGCCTTTCATAGCGCGCTACCTGCCCGAGAAGCCGGCGGCGGTGGCGCCAGACAGTGCGCCTGCCATGCCGCAGCGCGCAAAACCTGCACTCGGCCAGCCTCTGCTCGTGATCGACAAGGCGCGCAAGCAGTTCGGCGGGCTGGTCGCCGTCAACGACATGGCGTTTACCGTGAACAGCGGCGAGATCGTCGGCCTGATCGGCCCGAACGGCGCCGGCAAGTCGACCATGTTCAACCTGGTGACCGGCGTGCTGCCCGTTACCAACGGCGAAATCCGCTTCGGCGCCGGCAGCCCGCGCCGCATCGATTCGCTCTCATCGCGCGAGATCGTGAAACTCGGTATCGGGCGCACCTTCCAGCACGTGCACCTGCTGCCGGAGATGACAGTGCTCGAGAACGTGGCGATCGGCGCCCACCTGCGCGCGAAGCAGGGCGTGGTGGCCAGTGCGCTGTCGCTCGACCGCGCCGACGAAGGGGCGCTGCTGTTCGAAGCCAGGCGCCAGCTCGAGCGCGTGGGACTCGGCGGCTTGCTGTACGAGCAGGCCGGCAACCTGGCACTGGGGCAGCAGCGCATCCTCGAGATCGCGCGCGCCCTGTGCTGCGACCCGATCCTGCTGCTGCTCGACGAACCGGCGGCCGGCCTGCGCTACAAGGAAAAGGAAGCGCTGGCGGCCTTGCTGAACAAACTGAAAGGCGAGGGCATGAGCATCTTGCTGGTGGAGCACGACATGGACTTCGTCATGAACCTGACCGATCGCCTGATCGTCATGGAATTCGGCACCAAGATCGCCGAAGGCAATCCGGTCCAGGTGCAGCAGGACCCGGCCGTGCTGGAAGCCTATCTCGGGGGGATTGACTGATGGCGACGCCGATTCTCGAGGTCAGGGACCTGCACGTCGCCTACGGCAAGGTCGAGGCCCTGCACGGTCTGAACATAACCGTTCCCGCCGGGCAGATCGTCACCGTCATCGGTCCCAACGGCGCCGGCAAGTCGACCATGTTGAACGCCATCGCCGGCGCGCTGGTTGCCAACGCGTCGACCACGGGCGCGGTGCTGCTGCGCGGGGTCGACGTCAGCGGCTATCCGGTGGAGGGACGCGTCGCCCAGGGCATGAGCCTGGTGCCCGAAAGCCGCGACCTGTTCACCACCATGAGCGTGGAAGACAACCTGCTGCTGGGCGCCTACACGCGCTACAAGCGCGGTGAGAAGGATTACGCGGCGCAGCTCGACGCCGTATATGAACTGTTCCCGCGCCTGCACGAGCGGCGCACGCAGGCGGCCGGCACCATGTCCGGCGGCGAGCGCCAGATGGTCGCCCTCGGGCGCGCGCTGATGGCGAAACCCACGCTCCTGATGCTGGACGAACCGAGCCTGGGACTGGCGCCGCTGATCGTCAAGGAGATTTTCCGCGTCATCGTGCGCCTGAAGGAAACCGGGGTTGGCATCCTGCTGGTCGAGCAGAACGCGCGCGCGGCGCTGCAGGCGGCCGATTACGGCTATGTGCTCGAGACCGGCGAGGTCGTGATGGAAGGGGCTGCGAGCATGCTCGCCAACGACCCGAAAGTCATCGATACCTACCTGGGACTGAACAAGAAGAAGGCGTGAGGAAGACCCATGCAAACGGCAAGCGGGATTACCTGTATCGGCGTCATCGGGACCGGCGTCATCGGCGCCAGCTGGGCCGCCTGCTTCCTGGCGCGCGGCTTCGACGTCTCGGCCAGCGACCCGATGCCGGGCGCCGAAGACAGGCTGCGCGCGGCCGTGCGCGCAAATTGGCCGATCCTCGAGCAGATGGGCCTGGCAGAGGGCGCCTCTTCAGCGCGGCTGCGCTTCTCCAGCGATCTGGCCGAGGCCTTGAAGGGCGTGCACTTCGTGCAGGAAAACGGTCCCGAGCGCGAGGACCTGAAGCTGGCCCTGTTTCGCGACATGGACGCGCTGCTGCCGCGCGAGGTCATCCTCGCCTCGAGTTCCTCCGGCCTGTTGATGAGCCGGGTGCAGGAAGCCTGCGTCCATCCCGAACGCGTCGTGCTCGGGCACCCTTTCAATCCGCCGCACATGATCCCGCTGGTCGAAGTCATCGGCGGCGCGCTGACGTCGAACGAGACGGTCGAGCGCACGATGGCCTTCTATGCCGCCATCGGCAAGCGCCCGATCCATGTGCGCAAGGAAGTGCCGGGCCATATCGCGAACCGCCTGCAGGCCGCGCTCTGGCGCGAAGCCTTCCACCTGGTCGAGCAGGGCGTGGCGACGGTGGCCGACGTCGATACCGCGATCGCGTACGGGCCGGGACTGCGCTGGGCGCTGATGGGGCCATTCATGAACCTGCACCTGTCGGGCGGCGAGGGCGGGATCCGGCACATGCTCGACCACCTCGGCGCACCGATCGAGAGCTGGTGGGCCGATCTGGGCACGCCGTCGATCACCGAGGAACTGAAGCAGCAGTTGAGCGCGGGAGTCGCGGACGCGCTGGCGGGGCGCGATGCGGCGCAGCTGGCGCCGGCGCGGGATGCCTTGTTAGCGGGCTTGATCGAGGCGAAGGCGGGGACGGACAAGTTGCCGTGAGCCGGTGAACCCGTTGGAATGCGAGCGTCCTGACTCCACGCGGTACAACGCCCTTACGTCGAAACGCTCAATGCGCCACCAGCACTGGCACCTCGCTCTCCTGCAATAACAACCGCGTCACCCCACCCAGCACCAGCTCCCGATACCGGCTGTGCCCGAACGCCCCGGTCACGATCAGCCCCGCCCGGCAAGCCTGCGCCAGCCCGAGCAGCGCTTCACCGACCGGCCCCTGGGTGTGCTCGTTGACGACCTCGACCCGCACGCCATGGCGCGCCAGGAACAGGGCCATGTCGGCGCCCGGTTCCTCGCCATGCAGGCCGGGCTCGCGCTCGGCGTTCACCAGCGCCAGGCGCACGCTGCAAGCGCGCTCCAGCAGCGGCAGGGCGGCGTGGATAGCGCGGATCGCCTGCAGGCTGCCGTCCCAGCCGAGGACGATTTCGTCAAGCAGCGCCTCGCCGCCGTAGGACTGCGGCACCACCAGTACCGGGCGCGCGCCGTGCACCGCCACGTACTGCGGCAGGCCGCGCACCGTGTCCAGATTGCCCGTGTCCTGTCCCGTCACCACCAGGTCGGCATAGCGCGACTGCAGCAGCAGGGCATGGCGGTGGTCGTCTTCCGTCAGGCGTTCCTCGACCGACTCGACGCCTAGCTGGCGCGCGCGCTCGGCGAAAACACGCAGGCTCGCACGCGCGCCCTCGCACAGCGCGTTGAATTCGTCGATCGGCGTCACCGCCATCGAACCGGTCAGCAGGGCGTACGAGGACCACGCCATGCCGGTGGCGGCGCAGCCGACCAGGTGGGCGCCGTGGGCGTTGGCGACCTGCGCCGCGGCCAGCAGGCGCGCCTCCATGGCATTGCCGTCGTCGACGTGCAGGGCGATTGTCTTGTACATGATGGGCTCCTCGCGCAATAAACCATGGGGAAGGCGGCCGGGTCCGGCAACAGCCGCGCCGGCGCTTCCCGTCACGTCGACTCTACGCTTCGGCGCAGGCGGTGTCACGCGCACGATTGCCGGGCCGCCTCAGCTGCACAAGCGGCGCGTGTCTATGCGATTCTGATCGGCACCGGTTGATGACCACCGGTATCGCCGCTTTGTCGACCGTCTTTACACTCGCCGCTCGTGCGCCGTCGCGATGCCCCGTAACGATGCACCGGCACGTTTTATGCTGCACGGGTAGTTCACTCATCTCGGAGGATTCGTCATGAAACGTCTTGCTCTCGGTTTGTCCACCTCGTTGCTGCTGCTCTGCGCCGGAGCGGCGAACGCGGCGGTGATCAACTACGCGGCGCCGCTGAGCGGCTCTGCCGAAGATCCGCGCAACGATTCGCCCGCCACCGGCCGCACGACGGTGGTGATCAATGACGTCACCAACCTGATGACGGTGAACGCCACCTTCTCGGGCCTGCTGGGCACGACGACGGCCTCGCATATCCACTGCTGCACCCTGGTGCCCTTCGCTGGCCGGGCCGGGGTGGGAACCTCGCTGCCGACCTTTCCCGCCTTTCCGCTCGGCGTAAACGGCGCGAGCTACACCGAAACCTTCGACCTGTCCGACCTGGCGACCTACAACACGGCCTTCATCACCGCCAATGGCGGCACGGTGGAAAGCGCGCGCATGGCCTTCCTGACCGGGCTCGGCGAGGGCCGCGCCTATCTCAACATCCACACGACCGCCTTCCCCGGCGGCGAGATCCGCGGCTTCCTGGTCGAGGTGCCGGAACCGGGCAGCATAGCGCTGTTCGGCCTCGGCGCTGTGGGGCTGGCGGCGCTCGGGCGCCGGCGCGCTGCCCCCGCGACCTGACGCGCACCGGCGCGCACCATACAGCCCGCCGGCGCCAACCGGCGGGTTGTTTCATTCATGAGCGCAATTCATAGGTGTATGCCATTAATGCGCTCTTATCATGGGTTTGTTGCCGGGTTACAGTCGAGGCCATCGAAACCCAGCCAGGAGAATTACCCATGGATGTACGCGCCTATGCCGCCACTGCCCCGACCGCCGACGTCGCCCCGCTCCCCGTCGCGCGCCGTGCAGCACGCCCGAACGATGTCGTGATCGACATTTTGTATTGCGGCGTCTGCCACTCCGACCTGCATACCGCCCGCAACGACTGGGGCAACACGATGTATCCGGTGGTCCCCGGCCACGAGATCGTCGGCCGCGTGGTCAGCGTCGGCTCGGACGTCACGCGCTTTGCCGAAGACGACAATGTCGGCGTCGGCTGCATGGTCGACTCCTGCCAGCACTGCAAGCCTTGCGAGCACGGCCACGAGCAGTACTGCGAGAACCACGCCACCTATACCTGTAATGCGCTCGACCGCCACGACAGGACGCCGACCCACGGCGGCTAGTCGGAGCGGATCGTCGTCTCGGATAAATTCGTGCTCAAGATGCCGGACAGCCTGGACCTGGCGGGCGCCGCGCCCCTGCTGTGCGCCGGCATCACGAGCTGGTCGCCGCTGCGCCACTGGAAGGTGGGCCCGGGCAGCAGGGTCGCCGTGGTCGGCCTCGGGGGCATCGGCCCCCGCAATCCAGCCACGCACGAAAGGAAGCAGCATGCAGCGTTTGATCATTCCCGTATTTGCCATGTTCGCATTCGGCACAGCCAGCCATTGGGGCAGACGCTGATCGGCACCGCCGGTGCCGGCGGCGTGCAGCGCTGGAGCGGCAAGGTGGAGGAAATCCGGCCCGGCGAGGTCGTCTGGACCCCGCCGGGGGGGCAAGCACTGGCACGGCGCCTCGCCCACCACCGCCATGACCCATATCGCGGCCCAGGAAGTCGAGGCGGGCAAGGCGGTCGAATGGATGGAGAAGGTCAGCGATGCGCAATACGGCCAGTAAGTGCGTTCCTGTCGCTAGCGGCTGCGCACCCTGCGCGCAATCAGACGGCACCGCGTTCGGCGCACACCCTGTTCCTGCCGCTGCGCTTGGCCTCGTACAACTGGCGGTCGGCGCGCTCGATGAGGTCAGCGCTCCTGACGCCGGCATCGGAGCCCGGGGCAACGCTGGCCACGCCGAAGCTGGCGCTGACCACGCCGCCCCCCGCATCCGCGTGGCCAATGGCGAGCGCCAGGATCGCGTCCCGGATGCGCTCGGCCACGGCCACCGCGCCGGCGCGGTCGGTGCCGGGCAAGACCACCGCGAACTCCTCGCCGCCGTAGCGCGCGCACAGGTCGCCGGCGCGGATGACCTGCTGCGCGAGCACCCGGCCGACGCTGCGCAGGCAGGCGTCGCCCGCTGGGTGGCCGTAGCGGTCGTTGAATTTCTTGAAGAAGTCCACATCGATCAGGATCAGCGACAGGCAATTGTCCCCGCGTTGGGCGCGCCTGAGCTCCTGCTCGACGGTCTCGTCGAACATGAGCCGGTTGGCGATCCCGGTAAGCTTGTCGGTATGGGCGAGGTGGTGCAGGCCGACGTTGTGCTGTTCCAGACCCTGCGAATGGGCGCGCAGCTTCTGGTCGAGGCGGTCGCGGATGATGATTTGCCTGATCAGTTTCTTTGCCAGCAGCGCGAACATGGCGCACACCAGCAGCACGGCGCCGCCGATGAGGATACTCGAACGGCGCCAGTCGGCAAGCAGCTCGTCCTTGGTGCGGCCGACCGCTACCAGGAAGGGAAAGCCGCCCACGCGCCGGTAACTGTACAGGCGCTCGATGCGGTCGATGCGCGACACCAGGATGGAAGAGCCGGAGCCCTGCCGGAACACGGCTTGCACCACCGGCCCCTGGGAGATGTTGGTGCCGATCAGCTTGTCGTCGAAAGGACGGCGGTAGACCAGGGTGCCATCGTTCATGGCCAGCAGGACAGTGCCGGTTGCGCCGATGTCGAGCTCGTCGTAGATACGTTCGAAGAAATCCACCTTCAGCGTCACGAGCGCCACCCCGCCGAAGCTGCCATCCGCGAGGTCGATGCGGCGCGACACGGGAATGATCCAGACGCCGGTCGAGCGGCTCCTGATGGGCGGGCCGACATGCAATGCGCGGCCCGGATTGGCGCGGTGGTAACGGAAGTATTCGCGGTCCGCGTTGTTGCCGTTGAATGGACGGTTGAGCGAAGTGGCCAGCCAGGTGCCGTCGGCGCCATACACAAACAGGCCGTGCAGCTCACGGCTGGTTCTTGTCATCTCGACCAGGTGCATCCGCAGGCGGTCGCGCGCATTGGCATCGACGCCGTCGTGTTCGACCCGCTCTCCCACGTTGACCAGGGCCACACTCGCCGTTTTCAGCGTCGATTCGACCTGCACGGCGATCATGCGCGCGATGTTGGTGTTGGCCACCTCAACGTCGCTCAGCTGGGTCAGGCGCGAAGCATAGACGAACCAGGTGGCGGCACCCAGCGTCAGCAGGCAGGCGAGCGTTGTGATCAGGAGCACCAGGCGGGCCGCCGGGCGTTTTTTGCTGCTCAGGCGAACGAGCTGGCTATCGGAATCGGAAACTGTCGTGTTCAAGGGGATGATTCCAGGCGTCAATTCCGTCATTTTCCATCATATCGGGCCGCTTGGTAGCCTCTTCGCCACTTATATTTGCCGGTAGCGGATGGCGTCGATGACCAGAGCGAGTGCGCGCGAGGAATGGCGCCGGCTCGGGTAGTAGGCATGCAGGCCCGGCCACAGGGGGCACCAGTCTTCCATCAAGCTCGCCAGTCGTCCGGCGCCGACGTGCTGCGCCACCAGTTCGTCCGGCAGGAAGCCCAGGCCCGCGCCGTCCAGCGCTGCCCCGAGGATGTGTTCCGCATTGGTGAACAGCGCCTGGCCGCGCACCCGCGCTTCGATGACTTCGCCATCGTGCTGCACCTCCCAGGCATAGATGCCGCCGCTGCCGGACAGGCGCAGGTTGATGCAGTTGTGCCCCATCAGGTCGGCCAGCGAAACGGGCGCCGGTCGCTGCGCGAAATAGGCCGGGGCGCCGACGATGCGCATGCGGATGTCCGGCGTCAGGCGCGCGGCGATCATGTCCTTGTCGACCTGGTCGCCGTGGCGCACGCCGATGTCGTAGCGTTCGGCCGCGATGTCGACGATGCGGTGGTCGGCGCTGAACTCGACGTGCAGGTCCGGGTATTCCTGGTTTGACTGACCGGCATAGGCTCAACCCGCGCGCAGGATGCGTTCGAGCTGCTCGAGATCGGCCGGCTTGACCAGGTGATGGTCGAAGCCGGCCGCTTTCGAGAGCGTGAAGTCGTGCGCCTGGCCATAGCCGGTGAGGGCGACCAGCAGCGCCTGCGGGCAGTGGCCGGACTGGCGCAGCTGGCGCGCCAGCTGGTAGCCGTCGATGCCGGGCAGGCCGATGTCGAGGATGTAGGCGTCGATCGATCCGAGGTCGCGCGCGTCCAGCAGCGACTGCGCATCGTCGAACAGGACCGTGCTGTGGCCGCTCGCCTCGAGGGCCGAGGCCAGCGAGGCGCCGGCGTCCTGGTTGTCGTCGACGATGACGACGCGCCTGGCGACCGCGGGCGCCGGGGCCTGCGCCTCCAGGCCCGGCGCCGCCTGCAGCTGGGGTGCGGCAATCGCCGGCAGCGTGATGGTGAAGCTGCTGCCCTGGCCGTGGCCGGCGCTGTCCACGCGCACCGCGCCGCCATGCTGGGCCGCGATGCTTTTCACCAGGGCCAGGCCCAGCCCGAGGCCGCCCTGGGCCCGGTCCGGGGTGCGCTCGCCCTGGGTGAACAGGTCGAATACGTGCGGCAGCAGGGTGGGCGCGATGCCGCTGCCGTTGTCGCGCACGGTGACGAAGGCTTGCTCGCCCTGCATCCCGAGCTGGAGCTCGATGCGGCCATGCTGCTGGGTGTACTTGGCGGCGTTGTTGAGCAGGTTAGATATGGCCTGGGTCAGGCGCGTGCGGTCGCCGCCGACCCAGGCCGGCGTGGCGGCCATGCGCAGGGTCAGCTCGTGGTGGCGCGCCTCGATCAGCGGGCGCGCCTGCTCCATGGCGCCGTTCACGACGGCTTTCAAGTCGACCGGCTCGCGCGCCATCTGCACCAGCCCGCGCGTGACGCGCGAGACGTCGAGCAGGTCGTCGACCAGGTCGGTCATGTGGCGCACCTGGCGTGCGATGATCTCGCTGGCGCGTTTCACATAGTCGGCATCGTTGTAGCGCAGGCGCATGACCTGGGCCGCGGTGCTGATCGGCGCCAGCGGATTGCGCAGTTCGTGCGCCAGCATCGCCAGGAATTCGTCCTTGCGCTGGTTCGCCAGGCGCAGTTCGTTCTCGGCCAGCTTCTGGTCGTGGATGTCGGTGCAGGTGCCCATCCAGCGGATGATGCGGCCTTGCGCGTCGCGCACCGGCAGCGCGCGTCCCAGCACCCAGCGGTATTCGTCGGTGTGGTCGCGCAGGCGGTACTGCACCTCGTAGGTCTCGCCGCTGGCCAGGCTGTGCTCCCAGCGCGCCCAGGCCGCTTCGCGGTCGTCGGGGTGGAACATCAGCGCCCAGCGCTCGCCGTCGGTGTCGCCCGGCGTCACGCCGGTGAAGTCGTACCATTGCTGGTTGTAGTAATCGTGGAAGCCGTCCGGCCGCGTCGACCAGACCATTTGCGGCATGGCGTCCGCGATCGTGCGGAATTTCGCTTCGCTGGCGGCCAGCGCGCTCTGGCCGTGCAGGCGCTCGCTGGCCGTGCGGATGCGCTCGGCCGCCTCGCGGATCAGGTCGATGTCGTCCTGGGTCCAGCAGCGCGCCGCGGCGCTGTTGACGTAGGCGATGGCGACCAGGCGGCCGTCCTCGATCACCGGCAGGTCGACGAATGCGCCTGCATCGTGTTCGATCAGCACCTGCGCGGCGTGCGCGGTGCGCGCATCGAGGCGCACGTCGCCGATGGCAACCGCGACGCCCGCCTTCAGGTCGTCGATATAGTCGCCGAAGGCGCGCAGGTCGCTCGTGGCAGGCAGGATGGCGGCGCCCGGCACCTGCCAGTTGCCGCTGATGCGGACCGTATCGCCGACGCCGTCGGTCACGGCGAAGCCGACCCGGCTCGCGCCCAGGGTTTCGCCGAGGATGCGGCAGGCGCCGGCCATGATGGCGCGCGCGTCGAGCGTGTCGCGCACCAGGTCGCTGATCCGGATCAGCGCATCCCGCCGTATCTCGTTGAGCACGCGGTCGGTGACATCCGTGCCGAGTACGAAGATGCCGCCGATGGCGCCGGCCGCATCGCGCACCGGCTGCAGGACGAAGTCGATGTAGCGGTCGATCACGGGGCCGCCGGCGACGGCCTGCATCGCGTACTTCGCGCCGTCGGCGGAAATCGGCAGGCCGCTGCGGTAGACCTGGTCGAGCATGGCGAGGTACCCCTGCGCCACGACGTCGCCGTGCTCGTCGGCCAGGCGGCGTCCGACGATATCGCGGTGCCCGATCAGGCGCCGGTAGCCCGGATTGACGAACTCGACGATATGCTCGGGCCCGCGCAGCAGCGCCATGAACATGGGCGCTTCCTCGAACAGCCCGGCGAACTCGCGCCTGCGCTGGTAATCCGTGTCGTTCGAGACCAATGCGTTCATGGTAGGGAGGGCGGCAAAAGGCGAAATTTTACAGGGTTCAGGCGGACGCCGCAGCGTCCACTCCCGGCGCGCGCATTCGGTATGTTAACGCCCCGTTATGGTGCATAAAGGCGGGTCAATAGCGGGGCGCGGGCAACGAGCGTGGAGCACGGTCAACCGTGCCGCCTCCCTTCGCAAATCGCTTTATCATAAGGCCATTTCCCAGAGGGCCGCCTGCGCGTCCTGCCTGGAGACCATCCACGCGGGCCGCTTCGATGCGCCCATCAGTACAAAAGGATTCGAATCATATGGACGACTTGAGCGACTTGAAGCTGTCGCGGCGCGATCTGCTGAAAAGCGGGGCCGCCGCCGCCACCGCCGCCGCCATTCCCGGCGTCGGCGCCGCCCAGACGGGCGCGCCACAACCCGTCAATCCGCCGCCCACCAGCGCGAAGACCACGTTGCAGGTCAACGGCCAGCGGCGCGAGCTGACCGTGGACACGCGCACGTCCCTGCTCGACGCGCTGCGGGAAAACCTGAAGCTGACCGGCACCAAGAAGGGGTGCGACCAGGGCCAGTGCGGCGCCTGCACCGTGATCGTCAACGGCCGCCGCATCAATTCCTGCCTGAGCCTCGCCGTCATGCACGACGGCGACGAGGTCACTACCATCGAGGGCTTCGGCACGCCGGGCAAGCTGCACCCGATGCAGGCCGCCTTCGTCAAGCACGACGGCTACCAGTGCGGCTACTGCACGCCGGGCCAGATCTGTTCGGCGGTCTCGGTGATCGACGAAATCCGCGCCGGCATCCCGAGCCATGTCAGCGGCGACCTGAACGTCAAGCCGCTGCTGAGCGTGGACGAGATCCGCGAACGCATGAGCGGCAACATCTGCCGCTGCGGGGCGTACTCGAACATCATCGACGCCATCAGTGAAGTCGCGGGCGCTCCACGCCGGGAGGAGAAAGCATGAAGGCCTTCACCTACGAACGCGCTAAAACGCCCGCCGAAGCAGCTGCGGCGGCAGAGAAAAACCCCGGCGCGCGTTTCATCGCCGGCGGCACCAACCTGCTCGACCTGATGAAGCTGGAAATCGAGGCGCCGCCGCACCTGATCGACGTCAACGGCCTGAAGCTCGACCGCATCGAGCCGGCCGACGGCGGCGGCCTGCGCATCGGCGCCCTGGTGCGCAACACCGAACTGGCCAGCGACGCGCGCGTGCGGCGCGACTACGCCGTGCTCTCGCGCGCCCTGCTGGCGGGCGCCTCGGCCCAGCTGCGCAACAAGGCGACCACCGCCGGCAACCTGCTGCAGCGCACCCGCTGCCCGTACTTCTACGACACCAACCTGCCGTGTAACAAGCGCGTGCCGGGCAGCGGCTGCTCGGCCATCGGCGGCTATACGCGCAACCATGCGATCGTCGGCCAGAGCGAAGCCTGCATCGCGACCCATCCGAGCGACATGGCCGTCGCCATGCAACTGCTCGATGCCGGCGTCGAAACGGTGCGCGCCAACGGCAGCACGCGGGTGATCCCGATCGCCGACTTTTACCGCTTGCCGGGCAGCACGCCGCACATCGAAAACACGCTGCAGCCGGGCGAACTGATCACGAGCGTGGTGTTGCCGCGACCGCTGGGCGGCTTCCACACCTACCGCAAGGTGCGCGACCGCGCGTCCTACGCGTTTTGCCTGATCGCGGTGGCGGCGGTCGTCCAGAAGGACGGCAGCGGCCGGGTCGCCCTCGGCGGCGTGGCGCACAAACCCTGGCATGTGCCGGCGGCCGACGCGGCCATGCCGCGCGGCGCCCGCGCCACCGTCGACACCCTGCTTGCCGGCGCCAAGACGACGAGCGAGAACGCTTACAAGGTCCCGTTGGTCCAGCGTACGCTGGAAAGCGTGCTGATCGACGCAAAGAAAGGCTGAGGGCATGAAATTTACCACACCCGCGACAAGCAACCCGATCGACCAGTTGAAGGTCGTCGGCAAACCGCTGGACCGCATCGACGGTCCGATGAAAACCACCGGCACCGCGCCCTACGCCTACGAGCAGCACGCGGCCGCCCCGAACGCCGCCTACGGCCACGTGATCGGCGCCGCCGTTGCCAAGGGCAGGATCGCCTCGATCGACACCGCCGCTGCGAAGCGCGCGCCGGGCGTGCTGGCGGTCGTCACCTACGAAAACGCCGGCAAGCTCGGCAAGGGCAAGTTCAACACCGCGCACCTGCTGGCCGGGCCGGAGGTGCAGCACTACCACCAGGCCGTGGCCGTGGTGGTGGCCGAGACCTTCGAACAGGCGCGCGCCGCCGCCGGCCTGGTCAAGATCGACTACGTCAAGGCCAAGGGCGAGTACGAACTCAAGGCGGTCAAGAACAGCGCCCAGCTACCGAAAAAGGGCAGCGACAAGCCGGAAACCAAGGTCGGCGATTTCGGCAGCGCCTTTGCCTCCGCTCCGGTCAAGCTCGATGCGACGTACACGACGCCGGATCAGTCGCACGCGATGATGGAACCGCACGCCTCGCTTGCCGTGTGGGAAGGCGACAAGCTGACACTCTGGACGTCGAACCAGATGATCGACTGGGGCAAGGGCGACCTCGCCAAGACGCTCGGCATCCCGAAGGAAAACGTGCGCCTGATCTCGCCCTACATCGGCGGCGGCTTCGGCGGCAAGCTGTTCCTGCGCTCGGAAGCGCTGATGGCCGCGCTCGGCGCGCGCGCCGCCGGCCGGCCGGTCAAGGTCACCCTGCAGCGCGCCCTGATGTTCAACAACACCACGCACCGCCCGGCGACCATCCAGCGCATCCGTATCGGCGCCACGCGCGAAGGGCGCATTACCGCCATCTCGCACGAGAGCACGTCGGGCGACCTGCCTGGCGGCCAGCCGGAGACGGCGGTGCTGCAAACGCGCCTGCTGTACGCCGGTGCGCACCGTTACACCCAGATGAAGCTGGCCGTGCTCGATCTTCCTGAAGGCAATGCCATGCGCGCGCCGGGCGAAGCGCCGGGGCTGATGGCGCTCGAGATCGCGATCGACGAGCTTGCCGAGAAGCTGAAAATGGATCCGGTCACCTTCCGCATCGTCAACGACACCACGGTCGATCCGGAAAAGCCGGGCCGCAAATTCTCGCAGCGCCGTTTTGTCGAATGCATGCGCCAAGGCGCCGAGCGCTTCGGCTGGAAGGACCGCAGCGCCGAGCCGGGCAAGCTGCGCGACGGGCGCTGGCTGGTCGGCATGGGCGTGGCCTCGGCCTTCCGCAACAACATGAACATGAAGTCGGGCGCGCGCGCGCGTCTCGAGCGCAACGGCGTGGTCACGATCGAAACCGACATGACCGACATCGGCACCGGCAGCTACACCATCATCGCCCAGACCGCGGCCGAAATGATGGGCTTGCCGATCGAACGCGTGGTCGTGCGGCTGGGCGATTCGAGCTTCCCGGTGTCGGCCGGTTCGGGCGGCCAGTGGGGCGGCAACTCGTCCACCGCCGGCGTCTACGCGGCCTGCGTCAAGCTGCGTGAAGCCGTGGCCGCGAAGCTCGGCCTCGATCCGGCAACGGCCGAATTCAGCGATGGCGCCGTGCGTGGCGGCGGCAAAACCGTGCCGCTGGCCCAGGCGGCGATGGATGGCGAGATCAGCGCCGAAGACACGATGGAATACGGCGACCTGGAGAAGAAGATGCAGCAATCGACCTTCGGCGCCCACTTCGTCGAAGTCGGGGTCGACGCCGCCACCGGCGAAGTGCGGGTGCGGCGTATGCTGGCCGTGTGCGCGGCGGGACGCATCCTCAATCCCAAGGCGGCGCGCAGCCAGGTGATCGGCGCAATGACGATGGGCGTCGGCGCGGCCCTGATGGAGCACCTGGTGGTCGACAAGCGGATCGGCTTTTTCGTCAATCACGACCTGGCCGGCTATGAGGTGCCGGTGCATGGCGACATTCCGCACCAGGACGTGGTCTTCCTCGACGAGACCGACCCGACCACGTCGCCAATGAAGGCCAAGGGCGTGGGCGAACTGGGCATCTGCGGCGTGGCGGCGGCGGTGGCGAACGCCATCTACAACGCCACCGGCGTGCGCGTGCGCGATTATCCGGTCACGCTCGACAAGCTGTTGCCGAAGATGCCGGCCTACGTGTAAGGGCAGTACAGTAAAGTGTCATCCGGGGCCGCTGCGCTTGTGCGCATCGGCCCCGCGCGGCATGGGAGCCGCCGAATAACAACATCGCATCGAGGAGGCGGGGCGTAGTATGGAATGGTTTTTCGACCCGAACATCTGGATTGGGTTTTCTACGCTCGTCGTCCTCGAGATCGTTCTTGGCATCGACAACCTGATTTTCATCGCCATCCTCGCGGAAAAGCTGCCGCCCGAACAGCGCGACCGCGCCCGCCTGCTGGGCCTGTCGCTCGCGATGCTGATGCGGGTGGGCTTGCTGACCATGATTTCCTGGATCGTCACGCTCACGGCGCCCCTGTTTTCGCTGAGCAGCATGGCCTTTTCCGGACGCGACCTGATCATGCTGATGGGCGGCCTGTTCCTGCTGTTCAAGGCCACGGTCGAACTGCACGAACGCATCGAAGGCAAGACCGCGCACCGCATCGGCGTGGTCGAGTATGCCGGTTTCGGGGTGGTGGTGGCCCAGATCATCGCGCTGGACGCCGTGTTCTCGCTCGACTCGGTGATCACCGCGGTCGGCATGGTCGACGAGCTGTGGGTGATGATGGCGGCCGTGGTGGTGTCGATGGGGGTGATGCTGTTCGCCTCGAAAACCCTGACCCAGTTCGTCAACGCCCACCCGACCGTGGTCGTGCTGTGCCTGAGCTTCCTCCTGATGATCGGCCTGTCGCTGATCGCCGAGGGCTTCGGCTTCCATATTCCGAAGAGCTACCTGTACGCGGCAATCGGCTTCTCGGTCGTCATCGAGGCGCTGAACCAGCTGGCGGGCAGGAATGTCGCCAAGGAAGAAGCGCGCATGCCGCTGCGCGAGCGCACGGCCGACGCCATCCTGCGCATGCTGGGCGGGAAAACCGAGCCGGCTGTTGCGGGCACGGCGGCCGCGCCTGCCAAAAAGGCGTTGCAGGCTTTCGAGCCGGCCGAACGCAACATGGTCAGCGGCGTATTAAATTTGTCGCAGCGCTCGATCCGCTCGATCATGACCAACCGCTCCGACATTTCCTGGATCGACATCGACGCCAGCGCTGAGGTCATCCGCGGCCAGATCATGGTCACGCCGCACAGCTTCTTCCCGGTCTGCAAGGGCCAGCTCGACGAGATCATCGGCGTGGTGCGCGCGCGCGACCTGATGGCCGATCTCGCCCTCGTCGGCCGGATCGACCCGGCGCACGTGAGGACGCCGATCATCATGCCCGAAACCGGCGACGTGCTGAAAGTGATGGAAACGCTGAAGCGATCGCACGGCCAACTGGTCCTGATCGCGGACGAGTACGGCACCTTGCAGGGGCTGGTGACGCCGATCGACATCCTGGAGGCGATCGCCGGCGAATTCCCCGACGAAGACGAGCAGCCGGCCGTGGTGCAGCAGGCGCCGGACCGCTGGCGCATCGACGGCGCGGCTGACCTGCACTACGTGCAGCAAGAGCTCGGCACCGACGTCCTGGTGAGCGAGAGCGACGATTACAGTTCGATGGCCGGCTTTATGCTCGAGCGCTTCGGCACGCTGCCGACGGTCGGCGAGCGGGTCGTGGTCGACGACCTCAGCTTCGAGGTGGCCGAGGTGGAAGACCGGCGCATCGCCTCCGTGCTGGTCACGCGCGTCGAAAAACCGGTGCTGGAGCGCGCCCGTCCGGGCCGAACCCAGCGCGGCGCGCTCTGAGCCGGGCTGCAGACGTCATCAGACGGGGATCGTCGAGGTGCCGCCGCCGGCCGCACCGTAATTCTGCAAGTCGGCAAACGGCAGGCGCCCCTCGTTGAGGGCGGCGAGAATGGCCGCGAGCTGCTCCTCGCCCGGTGCGATGGAGACGATCACCTGGTCGAGTTCGTTTTCAAAATAGGGCGTGTAGGGCACGTTCGTTTCCAGCATGACCTTGGCGACATAGCGCCCGTCCTGGAGTTCGGCGAAGACCGTGACGAGGGTAGCGGCGACCGAAAACAAGATGTCGGGCGGCGGCAAGAAGCATTAGCCGCCGTTCGCGAAAAGCGGGCGCGCATCACATGCGCAGCGTATTCGCCCGCACGTAATCGTCGAGCACGTCGATCGACGGCGTGCCCGCGGCCAGGCCGACATAGGTGTCCGGGCGCAACAGGTAGCAGGCGCCCGGCGCCAGGCCGGCTTCGGCGCATTTGGCGTGCCATTCGAACTGGCGCAGCGGCACCCCGTGCAGGGCGCACCAGGTGATCAGGTCGGGCCGCGCACTGCCGTAGATGTGGGCTTGCCAGCCGGGTGTCGGCAGCGGCGCGAAGTTGTCGCCGTGCTCGAACTCGACCCAGGGCAGGCGGTCGCCGCCGCGCACCTTGCCGGCGCGGCCGGCGTTCAGGGGCGCGTGGCGATACCGCAGCATCGTTTGCGAAATGGTGCGGAAAAAATATTCGCGTGCCGAGGGCAGCCGGCTGATGAGCGGCATGATGCGCGGGACGATGCCGGTACGGACGATCTCGGCGACGGGGCCGTCGGCCGTGATGAAGCTGAAGGCGCGGTCGGTGGTGTCGACTAGGCGCTGCGCGAAGGGCATGCGCTCGGCTTCATAGCTGTCGAGCAGGCTCTCGGGTGCGCGCTCCTGCACCACGGCGGCCAGCTTCCAGGCCAGGTTGATGGCGTCGCCGATGCCGGTGTTCATGCCCTGGCCGCCGGCCGGGCTGTGGATGTGGCCGGCGTCGCCGACCAGGAAAGCGCGCCCGCGCCGGAAGTGTTGGGCGATCCGGTGGTGCACGCGGTAGGTCGAGAACCAGTTCACCTTGGTGACGTTGATCATCAGGTTGTCGATGGCGCGCCCGCTGACGTCGGAGAACTGGAGCGATTCAACGCGTTCGGCCCGCTCGTCGCGCACCGTGCCCACCAGGCGGCCCTTGCCGCGCGGCGCCATCGCGAACACGACCAGGATGTCGGATTCGTCCAGGTCGATGTTGAGTTCGCCGTTCAGGGCCGGGCTGTCGCCCTCGATGTCGGCCACGTAGAACACCTGGCGGTAGGTGCCGCCGGGGAAACCGACGCCGATGGCATTCCGCACGCTCGAACGCGCCCCGTCGCAGCCGATCAGCCAGCGCGCGGCGCAGCGTTCCTCGACGTCGTTGGCGTCGTGCAGGCGCGCGACCACATGATCGGCGTGCTCGTCGAAGCTGGCCAGAGTGACCTTGCGTTCGACCTGCAGGCCGGCATCGGCGAGGCGCTCGACCAGCAGCCGCTCGTGCTTGTCCTGCGGGTAGATATGGAGGAAAGGGTAGGGCGTCAGGCCGGCGCCGATCGCGCCCAGCGGGATGCGCGCGCGGTGCCTGCCTTCGCCCCAGATATTGAAGTAGTCGATCGGGTAGCCGGCCTCGAGCACCGGCTGGGCCAGGTCGAGCTGGCGGTACAGCTCGAGCGTGCGCGCCTGCACGGCCAGCGCGCGCGAGGTGGTGCCGGGGCCGCTGGAGGCGTCGACGATGCGCACGTCCACGCCCTGGGCCTTCAGCCACAGGGCCAGCACCAGCCCGCTGGGGCCGGCGCCGACGATCAATACGCTGGACTCTTTCATCGCGCACCTCCGTGGCAGCTCGTCCAGCCATCCTACGCCTGCCCGGCGATCGGTGCAGGCGTGCTTCGCGTAGCGCAGGCTGGCAGGCCGGTTTGCCTCGATAGCGTTGGATTGTGCCCGCACGCGTGCGCCGCGGCGCCGGCCGCGCCTGCACAATGGACGCACGACGGGGAAGCGATTGCGCGCAGGAGGATTCGTGACAGTTCAGCAGGCGACGGCGCCGATCCGGCGCATCGGCGTACTCACCGGCGGCGGCGATGCGCCCGGCCTGAACGGCGTGATCCGCGCCGTCGTGCTGGCGGCAGGGCGCCTGGACTGGGAATGCCACGGCATCCGCGACGGCTTCAACGGCCTGCTCGCGCCCGAAACCTGCATCGGCGAGCCGGTCCAGCGCCTGACGAGCGCCCACGTGAGCGCAATCGGCCACCTCGGCGGCACCATACTCGGCAGCACCAACCGCGGCAATCCCTTGCGCTATCCGACCCGCACGCCGGACGGCAGCCTGGCCGAGACCGACCGCACGCCCGAGGTCATTGCGCTATGCCGGGCGCGCGGCCTCGACGCACTGATCATCGTCGGCGGCGACGGGTCGATGGGCATCGCGCAGGCGCTGCATGCCCGGGGATTGCGCGTGGTGGGCGTGCCGAAAACCATCGACAACGACCTCGACCGCACATTCTTCACCTTCGGCTTCGATACCGCGGTGGGCTTCGCCACCGAATGCATCGACCGCCTGCACACGACCGCGCATAGCCAGCACCGGGTGATGGTGGTCGAGGTGATGGGCCGCTACGCCGGCTGGATCGCGCTGCATGCGGGGATTGCCAGCGGAGCGCATGCGGTATTGATCCCGGAAATCCCGTACCGGATCGACGCGGTGGCGGCGAGCATCGCACGCCGCGAGGCCGCCGGCCATCACCACGCGATCGTCGTCGTGGCCGAAGGCGCGCAGGCCGTGGGCGGCGCGCGCGTCGTCGATGCGCCGGCCGAGGTCGGCAAGGTGGAGCGCCTGGGCGGCATCGGAGCGCGCATCGAGGAGGAGCTGACGGCATTGACGGGCAAGGAGTGCCGCAGCGTGGCGCTGGGCCACCTGTTGCGCGGCGGCAGTCCGTCGGCCTTCGACCGGGTGATCGCGGCGCGCTTCGGCGCCGCCGCCGTGCGTGCGCTGGCAGGCGGGCAGGCCGGCGTCATGGTCGCACTCGGTCCACAGGCGATCGACCTGGTGCCGCTCGACATGGTCGCGGGGCGCACCCGGACGGTGCCGGTCGACAGCGATACCGTGGCGGCTGCACGAGAATTGGGCATGTGTCTCGGCGAGTGACGTTGAAATGTCGATTTGACGCACCAAAAATCGTCAATCTTATAATTTTGTAAGGCTTGTCTTACAGTCATGGGGCGCGCATGCCGATGTCCGGTGCATAGCCCCGCCCGGATAATTCGGTGGTCAATTAACAAGATTGTGAACACACGTCCATGATGCCATCGCTCGTTACCGATATTTCCGAACCGATCCAGGTCCAGCAAGCGGCGCGCGCCTCGCGCACGCCGGCCAGGGACCTGTACTTCGCCCTGTACGACGATCCGCTGCACAACGCACGCGCGGGCGAGGCTTACCTTCACGAGCAGATCGCCGCCGTGCAGAACATCCCGGCCGACCTGCCGCCGACCCTGGCCCAACTCGCGGGCTGGGTCGAGGCGCGCAGTGAAGCCGTCGGCATCCAGTACCGCGAATACCTGGCGGCGCGCAAGGGCGGCGCCCCACGCCGGTACTTCAGCAACAAGGCGCATGCGCTGAACTTCATCAAGGCGGCCGCGCCCACCAAGCTGGTCGACGGCTCCTGGCTGTACGGCATGCTGAAGAATTGGGAAAGCCCGGACTTCCATCCGCTGATCAAGACCTACCTGGAAGAGCTGGGCGAGGGCGCGCCGAGCAAGAACCACGTCACCATCTACCGCAAGCTGCTGGCCACGCACGGCATCGACAACTGGGAACAGCTCTCGGAAGACCATTTCGTGCAGGGCGCAATCCAGCTGGCGCTGGGCCGGAATGCCGAGCGCTTCCTGCCCGAAGTGATCGGTTTTAACCTCGGCTACGAACAGCTGCCGCTGCACCTGCTGATCACTTCGTACGAGCTGAACGAATTCGGCATCGACCCGTATTACTTCACGCTCCACGTCACGGTCGACAACGCCGCCACCGGCCACGCCCAGAAGGCAGTGCAAGCCCTGGTCGACCTGATGCCGCGCGTGGGCGACCGCGCTGCCTTCTACAAGCGCGTGATGGACGGCTACCGCCTGAACGAACTGGGTGCGAGCACGAATTCGGTGATCGCGGACTTCGACCTGCAGGACGAACTGGTCGCCATCCTGGCGCACAAGAGCGTCGTCGGCAAGAACATGCACTCGGATTACTGCCGCGTCGCCGGGCGCTCGGTCAACGAATGGCTGGCCGAGCCGGGCTCGATCCCGGGCTTCCTGTCTGCGATGGAAGCGGCCGGCTGGATCAAGCGCGGCGAAGAAGTCGAGAACAGCCGCTTCTGGCGCCTGGTCGAGGGCGAGCGCGCCGAGATGTTCGGCGTGTTTTCCGCCTACGAGCAGCAGGTGCTGCGCGACTGGATCGTCAGCGCGCCGGGCAGCCAGGTGAAGCCGGAGCGCGTGCTGAGCCACCGCGCGCGCCAGCGCACGCTCGACAACCTTGGTCAGCATGCTGACCGCAGCACCAACTTCCCCGAGCGCGGCCTGATCCGACGCCGCGCGGCGCGCGATGCCGGCAGCGAGAACGAGCTGGCGCTGCTCGAACAGCGCGTCGCGGGAGCGGCCGGCAAGGCCGAGGCGATGGCGCTGCTGCTCGACCTGATGGCCCCCCACCAGCACCACAGCGCGGCCGGCCTGATGGCCACGCGCATGTACACCCAGCTGCTCGACACCTGAGGCGCGCCGCACCGTTTTATCCCGGCCGGTCAGCCCCTGGGCAGGCCGGCCGGGCGCACATAAAGAATAGATAAAGAATAGGGACTTTTCACGTGTACATCCTCGAACAACGATTCCTGCGCGGCCCCAACGTCCATGCGGATACCCCCTGCATGCTCAGCGTGATCGATCTGGAAGACCTGTACGGCATCTCCTCGAAAGACATCCCCGGCTTCAACGAAGCGCTGCTGGCAACCCTGCCCGCGCTACAGGACCAGTTGGTGCCGCTGGGGCAGCCCGGCGGCTTTGCCCAGCGCCTGCGCGCCGGCACCTACCTTGCGCGCGTAGTGGAGCACGTGACGCTGACGCTGGAATCGATGGCAGGGCCGACGGTCGGCTACGGACGCACGCGTCCGGCCGCCGGCCGCCCGGGCCAGTACCGCGTCGTGGTCCAGTACGCGATCGAAAAGCTGGCCGAGCCGAGCTTCCAGCTGGCCGTCGACCTGGTCACGGTGCTGGCCAAGGGCGACGCCTTCGAGATCGCGCCGCGCATCGAGGAACTCCGTGCGCTCGGTTCGCGCTACGCGATCGGCACCAGCACCGCGGCCGTGCTGGCCGCCGCCCACGAGCGCGGCATCCCGACCCAGCGCATCACCGACGAAGCGAACCTGTTCCAGCTCGGCTGGGGCTCGAAACAAAAGCGCCTGCAGGCCACGACCACCGGCGACACCAGCTACGTGGCCGTGAAAATCGCCAGCGACAAACAGCTGACCAAGGCGCTGCTGATGGAGGCCGGCGTGCCGGTCCCGGAAGGCAGCACCGTCACCAGCGTCGAGGAAGCCCAGCGCATCGCGCGCCGCCTGCGCGTGCCAGTCACCCTGAAACCCCTCGACGGCAACCAGGGCAAGGGCGTGACCACCAGGTGTTCGACTCCCGAGGAAGTGGAGAGGGCCTTCAACTTCGCGCGCCTGTACGGGCGCCGCGTCATCGTCGAGCGTTTCGTCGAAGGGCGCGACTACCGCGTGCTGGTGGCCGGCGGCCGGATTGCCGCCGCCTCCTTCCGGCGTCCGGCCCATGTGGTCGGCGACGGCGTCTCGACGATCACCGAACTGGTCGAGATGGAAAACCAGAACCCGGCGCGCGGCGCAGGCCACAGCAACGTGCTCACGCGCCTGGCGCTCGACGCCCACGCCGAAGACATGCTGCGGCGCCAGGGCTACGCGCCCGACTCGGTGCCGAGCCGCGGCATCTGCGTCGAATTGCGCAGCAACGCCAACCTGTCGACCGGCGGCACCGCCGAAGACTGCACCGATTTGCTGCCGGAGGTCACGCGCGCCCTGTGCGTGCGCGCCGCCTGCAAGATCGGCCTGGACGTGGCCGGCATCGACATCGTCTGCCAGGACATTGCGATTCCGCTGGACGAGCAGGGTGGGGCCGTTATCGAAGTCAACGCCGCGCCGGGCATCCGCATGCACCAGCATCCGAGCGCCGGCCAGCCGCGCGACGCCGGCGACGCCATCGTCGAGGGCCTGATGGGACCCTCGAACGGGCGCATTCCGGTGGTCGCCGTGACCGGCACCAACGGCAAGACCACGACCACGCTGATGATCGCGCACGCGGCGCGGGTGGCGGGCCTGGGCACCGGCGTGACCACCACCGAGGGGGTATTTGTCAACGGCAAGCGCCTGGTCAAGGGCGACTGCACCGGCTACTGGTCGGCGCGCACCATCCTCTCGGCGCCGGACGTCGATTTCGCGGTGCTGGAAACGGCACGCGGCGGCATCCTGAAACGGGGCCTGGCGTTCGACCAGTGCGACGTCGGCGTCGTGCTGAACGTGGCGGCCGACCACCTCGGGCTCGACGGCGTCGACACGATCGAGGACCTGGCGCAGGTAAAGGCCGTGGTGGCTTCGTCGGCCGCGAAAGCGCTGGTGCTGAACGCCGAAGATGCGCTGTGCGTGGCCATGACGCGCCGCGCGCGGCCGGATGTGGAAGTGATCTATTTCTCGATGGACGCCGAACACCCGGTCTTCCTGCAGCACCTGGAAGACGGCGGCCGCAGCGCCTACCTGCAGGACAATGCGATCGTGATCGCCGACGGCACGCTGCACCAGGAACTGATGCGTGTCGAAGCGATGCCGTCCTCGATCGGCGGGCGGGCGCGCTACAACATCGCCAACGCGCTGGCCGCGGCAAGCGCGCTGATGGCCTCGGGTTTTTCGAACCTGCAGATCGCCGACGGCCTCTCGACCTTCGTCTCGGACAGCAAGACCAATCCGCTGCGCACCAACGTCTTCGACGTGCGCGGCGTGACCGTGATCGTCGACTACGCGCATAACCCGGCCGCCTACGCGGCGCTGGCCGAAATGGCGCGCGCCCTGCTGCCGGGCCAGCTGGTGGGCATCGTCACCGCCCCGGGCGACCGCTGCGACAGCGACCTGGTGCAGATCGGGGAAGTCTGCGGCGAGCGTTTCGACGAACTGGTGGTCTACGAATCGCAAAGCCGCGGGCGTCCGGTCGGCGGCGCGGTCGACCTGATTATCGAGGGCATCGACAAGGTGGTGGGGCCGTCGGACACGACGCATCGCGAGATCGAGGTGGAGAAGGCGATCCGCCTCGGCCTGTCGCTGTGCCGCGCGGGCGACGTGCTGGTGTTTGCCTGTGGGTCGTCGTTAAAGACCTTCATCGACGCCTTGCGGGTGGACGATCCGGAGAGTGCGGACAAGATCGAGGCGCAGACGATGTGATGGTTGTGCGTTGATTCGAGAAGCCCCGCCGCGTGCGGGGGTTTTCGCTATGCCGTAGCGTGATTGTAGTGACGAACATTTGCATGACGTGGGATGGGCACGGAGTGCCCATCCCACGTGGATCACACCGCTTCCGCCTCGATCCGCTGCGCAATCTCCGGCCTGGTCGGCCGCAGCGCCTCGGTCAGATCGGAAATCGACGAGCCGCAGCCGAATACCAGCAGGTCGCCCGCTTCGCACAGCGCCAGCCCCCTGCGGATCGCGCGGTGCACGTTCAGTTCCAGCGAGAGCTTGTCTTCGGCGATCCGTCCCAGGCGCGCGCCCTGCACCAGCAGGGCGGCGGTCTCGCCGTCGGCGCGGCCGCGGTTTTCGCTTTCGTACACCACCAGCTCGTCGAAGCCGGCGGCGCAGGTGCGCCCGATGTCGACCAGGTCGGCGTCGCGGCGGTCGCCCGGGGACGCGACCACGCCGACCACGCGGCCCGGGGTCATGGCGCGCGCCGTTTCCGACAGCGCAGCATAGGCCGCGCAGTTGTGGGCGTAGTCGACGATGACGGTCACGCCGTCGACGTCGAACAGGTTGGAGCGCAGCGGGTTGTGTTTGCTGTCGGAGACGAACGAACGCATGCCGGCGACAATTTCGGCATTACCGAAGCCGGTCGCGGCCAGCGCGGCGGTGGCGGCCAGGGCGTTGGCGATGTTGTAGCGCGCGCAGCCGTTCAGGGACACCGGCATCTGGCGCACGTCGACCAGGGCTTCGTGGCGCGCGCCGGTGGCCAGCACCACGGTATTGTCTTCGAGGTAGACGCCGCGCCCGCCGCGCTCGAGGTGGCGCAACAGGACCGGGTTGTCGGCGTCCAGCGCGAAGTAGAGCACCTCGACGTTTTCCGCCAGCGCCCTGGCCATGCCGACGCAGTAATCGTCTTCGGCGTTCAGCACCACGGCGCGCGAGGCGCGCCGGGCGACGACGGCTTTTACGCGCGCCAGTTCCTCGATGGTCTCGACGCCGTCCAGGCCCAGGTGGTCGCTCGAGACGTTGAGCACCACAGCGACGTCGCAGCGGTCATACGCCAGGCCGCGTTTCAGGATGCCGCCGCGCGCCGTTTCCAGCACCGCGAAGTCGACTTCCGGGGACGTGAGAATTGAGCGCGCCGAACGGTAGCCGGTGCAGTCGCCTTGCTTCAATCGCTGGCCGTCGATGTACACGCCTTCGGTGGTGGTCACGCCCGTGCACAGGCCCGCCAGGCGCGCCGTGTGGGCCATCAGCAGGGAGGTCGTCGTCTTGCCGTTGGTGCCGGTGACGGCGACGACCGGGATGCGGCCGTCGTCCTGCCCGAACAGCGCCTCGACGATCGCATCGCCGGCGTCGCGCGGCGTGCCGCGGCTTGGGTACTGGTGCATGCGGATGCCGGGCGCGGCATTGACTTCGATGATGCCGCCACCTTGTTCGCGCAGAGGCTGCGCGATGTCCTGGCAGATCACGTCGATGCCGGCCACGTCCAGGCCGATGGTGCGCGCGGCGCGGATGCAGATCTCGCGCGTTTCCTCCGGCAGCAAATCGGTCACGTCTTCGGCGGTGCCCCCGGTCGACAGGTTGGCGTTGCCGCGCAGGTCGACGCTGATCCCGGCAGGGACGATCGAATCGACGCCATAGCCCTGTTTCGCCAGCGTGCTGGCGGCCAGCTCGTCCAGCGCGATGTTGGTGAGGATGTTCGTGTGGCCTTCGCCACGTGCCGGATTGCGGTTTTCGATGTCCACCAGTTCGCGCACGGTCGACTTGCCGTCGCCCGTGACGCAAGGCGGACGGCGCCAGGAAGCGGCGGCGATCTTGCCACCGGTGACGAGTACGCGGTAATCGCGCCCGGCCAGGAATTGTTCGACGATGACGTGGCGGCCATGGCGGCGCGTGTGTTCGAAGGCGCGCTGGACCTCTTCAGGCGTGGTACAGGTCGTGGTCACGCCCTTGCCCTGGTTGGCGTCAAGCGGCTTGATGGTGGCAGTTCCGCCCAGGCGGCGCGCGACGCGCTGGGCCTCCGCCAGCGTGGTGACGGTGGCGCCGCCCGGGACCGGCACGCCGGCCTGTTCGAGCAAGGTCTTGGTCAGCTGCTTGTCGCTCGCAATGCCCACCGCGATAGAATTGGTCGCGCCCGTGATGGTCGCCTGCAGGCGTTTCTGCTTCGCGCCCCAACCCAGCTGGAACAGGTTCGCTTCATCGGTGATGCGCAGTCTCGGGATGCCGCGTTTGTGCGCCGCGTTGACCACGGCGCCGGTGCTGGTGCCGATCGCATAATCGTCGGCCGTCTCGTGCAATTCCTTCAGCGCCGCGTCGAGTTCATAGGGTTCGCCCCGTGCCAGTGCACGGATCATGTCGCGCGCGACCTCGAAGGCCTGGCGCGCGACCTGCTCGGTGCGGTAGCCGCAGACGGCGCGGCGGGCGGCGGGCTTGCGCGCCACGGCCAGGGTCTGGCTGAACCCGGCCGGTGCGCCGGCCAGGCGCTGCAGTTCCATCACGACCGGCTCGACCGCATCGGCCACGCAGACCAGGCCGGCCAGACGCGCCGACACTTCGGGCGACAGCTCCGGCAGCAGGGCCAGCACGCGCGCGCCGAATCCGGGCGCAGGTTCCATGCCGGCGGCGTCGACGACGGCCATCAGGCAGGGCGTGGAAGCATACAGGTTGGGGCCACGCAGGAAGCGTTGGTCGATGATTCTCATGAGAGCGGATTCCGTTTCGTTATGTTTTCTAGAAAATCCCGCAGCGAGGGCGACATCGGCCTGGACGGCTCGCCGTCTTCGGGCAGGTAGTAGCGGCTGCCGGCCGGCAGCAGGTGCAGGCGCACGTCGATCAGTTCCGGCGTGGCGCGCTCCGCGATGTCGGCCATGTTGGTGTCCATCGTGCGGCCGTCGACGACGGTGACCGAGCCCTCGCCCAGCACTTCGATACCGCGTCCGCGCTCGATGACGAGCGCCGTGTCCTCGTCGATGCCGATGCCCTGCAAATACGGGTTCTGCGCCACCACCGATAACAGGCGCGAGAGGCGCTGCCGCTCCGAGAAGTGCTGGTCGATGACGACGCGGTGCACGAAACCGAGGCCGGCGGCCAGGCTGACAGCGCCTTTTTCCGGCAGCAGGTCGGTACGGCCCTGGGCCAGCATGTGGCCCGACATGGCCGAAGCGCCGGCGCTGGTGCCGGCGATGCAGGCGCCGCGCACTTTCAGGGCGGTGTGCATTTCGGCGTCGAGGGCGGTGCCGCCGATGATGGCGAGCAGCCGCTTCTGGTCGCCGCCGGTCATGAAGATGCCGTCGGCCTCGGCCACCATGCGCACCTTGTCTTCGTCATTGGCATCCTGGCGGCTCTCCAGCACCAGGTGGGCGTGCTGGGTGACGCCGAGGTCGGCGAAGGCTTGTTCGTAGATGCTCCACATCTCGTCGGCGACCTTGCTGGCGGCGGTGATGACGACGATGCGCGCATTCGCGCCGCCCGACAGTTCGACGAAACGGGTCAGGATTTCCTTGCCATGCTGGCGGTCTTCATGGCCGCCGATGATGACGAGGTGGCCGTGCTTTGCGGTCCGGTGCGGTTCGGTTTTCATGTTGTTCGACGATGGTTCCAGTTGGCATATGCATGTTACTGCAGGAAGCAGCCTCGGTTTTGGTGCCGGCGATCAGGCCGGTGTCGGCGTCCTTGTTGCACGGGCCAGGCGTTCGGCACCTCCGCCGGCCAGCAGCACGTGCGGCGTGTCGGCAATTGCGCGCGCCAGCAGGATCGGGTTGCGAACGTCGCGCACGCGGGCGAGGGCGCCCAGGCGGCCGCGCGTGTCCATGATCGAGGCGTCCGTGTCGGTGGTGGCGCTGTCCAGGCAGAGCACCGGGCCGGTGCCGGCCTTGAAGCGCTTGTCTTCCTCGATCACCAGCACGGCGGCGACAGCGGTATCGAGCGCGTCGCCGGTCCCGGAGATTTTCCTGTGGCCGGCCTGCGCCGCCTGCTCGCAGCCATCCGTGAAGCCGAGCGGCTCGCGGGCGCCGCCATGGACGACGATGGCGAATCCGTATTCCTTGCTGCGCATGCTGTCACCCTCTTTGTTGTTGCCTTTGCGCTTGTGACGCGTGGCATATATAACGGAGGATTATGCAAAAAGGGATAGAAATTACCTATCGGTAGCGCCGCCGTGTGGATGTAAGAAGAAACTTACAAGGAAAGCAACTTTTTACCGCAGGCGGCGTGGATGGGTGCGGATGGCACGCGCCAGCTCGAGTGCTACTTGCTGGCGGATGGGTTCCGAAACATAGCTGCCGACCTCGAGGCAGGTGGCGGGAGACTCGAGACGGATCAGTTTGCGTACGCGCGGCTGGGGCGGGGCGATGCGGGTGCGGGCCGGGTCGAGCAGGAAGCGGCTGCGGCGCCCGGCGTCGATGCGCTCGACCACCAGCGCGCGCTCGGTGAGGGCGATCCGTTCGACGTCGAGTGCATGGCGCGCGTAATGCAGCAGGGCCCAGCCGACCGCCGCCATTTCGACGATGGCGAAGGCGAGCACGATCCAGATGCCCTGGAGCAGGAATGCCAGGGCGATGCTGAAGGACCCGGTGCACATCAGCACATAGGCGGCCGCGGACTGGCGCGGCGTCAGCGAACAGTTGCGCTTCAGGATCCAGGTGTGGGCCATAACGCATTATAGGAGGGCGCCGCATCCCATGCCGCCCGCATGGCACCTCAGCTCGCACGTGACCGGCGCGCAACGGCCGCTGCCTGCGCTTCGCCAAGGAAGCTGTTTTCTGTTAAGATTTCGCCCCTTCAAAACGCGTCCTTCGACAAAGGCAGACATGACGAACGCTTGCGGCGTCGACTTCGGTACGTCGAACTCCACGGTTGGCTGGATCAAGCCAGGGCCAGGCCGCTTGCCAGGGGGCGCGCACGCCCTGCTGGCGCTCGAGGATGGCAAGGCCACGCTGCCGTCGGTGGTATTTTTCAACGCCGACGACGACGAGGTGCGCTACGGGCGCGCCGCGCTGGCCGACTACCTGGCCGGCTACGAAGGGCGCCTGATGCGTTCGCTCAAAAGCCTGCTGGGGACGAGCCTGATGGATGGCCAGACCGAGGTCGGCGGGCGCGCATTGCCGTTCCGGCTGCTGCTGGCCCAGTTCATCGGCGAGGTCAAGCGCCGCGCCGAGACCCAGGCCGGGCGTCCGTTCGAACGCGCCGTGTTCGGCCGCCCGGTGTTCTTCATCGACGACAACCCAGGCGCTGACAAACTGGCCGAGGATACCCTGGCCGAGGTAGCGCGCAGCGTGGGTTTTCGGGAAATCGCCTTCCAGTACGAGCCGATTGCCGCCGCGTTCGACTACGAATCCCAGATCGACCGCGAGGAACTGGTCCTGATCGCCGACATCGGCGGCGGCACCTCCGACTTTTCGCTGGTGCGCCTGGGGCCGGACCGCGCCGGCAAGCCTGAACGGCGCGACGACATCCTCGCCACCGGCGGCGTGCACATCGGCGGTACCGATTTCGACAAATACCTGAGCCTGGCGTCGGTGATGCCGCTGCTGGGCTATCGAAGCGTGCTGCGTTCCGGCGCCGAGATCCCGTCGAGCTATTATTTCAACCTGGCGACCTGGCACACGATCAATCAGGCCTACACCAGGAAAAGCATCGCCCAGCTCGACGACCTGGTGCGCGACGCGCGCGAGCCGGCCAGGCTGGTACGCCTGCAGGACTTGATCGAGGAGCGCGCCGGCCACTGGCTGGCTATGCAGGTCGAGGGCGCCAAGATTGCGTTATCAAGCGAGGCACAGGTACAGCTCGAACTCGCGCGCCTGGCGCCGCCGGAGACGGTGCTGGTCGAACGCGCCACGTTCGAGGCCGCGATCGGCTCGCTGCTCGACGCCATCGACAATACCGTGCTGCGCCTGCTGCTTGACGCCGGGGTCAAGCCGGGCGAGGTCGATACGGTATTTTTCACCGGCGGCTCGAGCGGCGTCGGCCTGCTGCGGGCACGCATTGGCGCCCTGGTGCCGGATGCGCGCAAGGTCGAGGGCGACCTCTTCGGCAGCATCGGTGCCGGCCTAGCACTGGACGCGCTGCGCAAATTCGGCTAAAAGGACCGCATGTCTATTTTTGAACGCCCCATCGTGATGCTCGACTTCGAGACCACGGGACTCTCGCCCGCCATGGGCGACCGCATCACCGAGGTGGCCGCCCTGCGCATCGTGGGCGGGCAGGTCACCGAACGCTATGTCTCGCTGGTGAACTGCGGCGCGCGCATTCCCGGTTTCATCACGCAGCTGACCGGCATCACCCAGGAGATGGTCGATTCGGCCCCGTCCGCGAGGAAAGTCGTGCCGGAACTGCTCGACTTCATCGGCAGCGACACCCTGTCGGCCCACAACGCCAGCTTCGACGAGAAGTTTTTGGCTGCCGAAAGCGAACGCTTAGGGCGCGCCTGCGGCCACGTCGGGCTGGTCTGCTCGCTGAAACTCTCGCGCCGCATGTTCCCGGGCATGCCGAGCTACAAGCTGGGCACGCTGTCGCGCCAGCTCGGCATCGCGTTTCGCAGCGCGGCCCACCGGGCCGAGGCCGACGCCGAGGTGGCCGCCGAAGTCCTGATCCACATCGGGCGCCACATCGGCACCTCGTACGGGCTGCCCGTGGTGGGACCGGAGCTGCTGGTGTCGATCAACAAGCTGGCGGCGGCCAAGGTGCCGACCTGGCTGGGTAAATACGCTGCGGAAAAAAACGCAACATAATTGCCCTGATCGCATTACAATGCGGCCATCATGATGCGTCGTTGTCTCGTCCACGTCCTGCTGTCGTTTGTCCTGCTGGTGTCCCAGCAGATGGCGTTCGCGCATGCGATGTCGCACTGGACTGGCAAGCTGGGGGCCGCGCATCCGGCGGCAGCACTGGCCCAGCCCAAGTCGGGCTATGACGCGGGCTACGACCTTTCCAGCTCGGTCGCGCAAGACCAGAGCTGCAGCCAGTGCCTGGCCTTTGCCCAGATGGCCTCGGCCATCGGCGGTACGCCACGACAGTTCGCCCCGCTCGACCTGCAGGCCGAACGCGTCAACGCCCTGGCCAGTACCGCCGCCGCGCCGCGCACGGTCTGCGTCTTCCATTCGCGCGCTCCGCCTTTCTTCGACTAGAACTGTGATGTCTCCCATGGCCTTCCTGCGCCCTGCCGGAAGCTGCCCGTCATTTTCTATTCGATTGAAAGAACACCATGTACAAACAGTCCGTCCTCTCGCTGGCGATCGCCGCCGCATTCGCATTGCCCCTGTCCGCTTCGGCCGCCGACACCCCTGAACTGGCCGCGATCCGTGCCCAGATCGCCGACATGAAGCAATCCTACGAAGCGCGCCTGCAGGCGCTTGAGCAGCGCCTGCAGGATGCGCAGGCGGCCGTGGCCCAGGCCCAGAATGCGGCCGTCAGCGCCCAGCAGGCAGCCAGCGCCGGGCAAGCTGCCGGTGCGGCGCCCGTTGCGCCAGCGGCTCCGGCCGCGGCGCCTGGCGCCCGCGTCGCCCAGGTCGACAACAGCTTCAACCCGAGCGTCTCGCTGGTGCTGGGCGGGACCTTCGCCAACCTGCAGCGCGATCCCGCTACTTACCGCTTCGGCGGTTTCATGCCGCCCGACGGCGAGATCGGTCCCGGCAGCCGCAGCTTCAACCTGGGCGAATCGGAACTGACGATGGCGGCCAATATCGATCCGATGTTCGCGGGCCAGCTGACCTTCGCACTCACCAGCGAGAACGAAGCCGAAGTCGAGGAAGCCTTCGTCCGCACCCGCGCGCTGGGCGCCGGCATGAACCTGAAAGCCGGCCGCTTCCTGTCAAGCGTCGGCTACCTGAACGGCCAGCACGGCCACACCTGGGACTTCGTCGACGCGCCGCTGGCCTACCAGGCCTTCTTCGGCGGCCAGTACAAGCCGGACGGCGTGCAGGCGCGCTGGCTGGCGCCCCTCGACACCTTCCTCGAAGTGGGCGCGGAGCTGGGCAGCGGGCGCAGCTTCCCGGGTAACGACCGTAACAAGAACGGCTTCAACGCCAGCAGCGTGTTCGCGCACGCGGGCGACGACATCGGCGACTCCGGCAGCTGGCGCGCCGGAGTGTCGTACCTGCGCACCCGTTCCGCGGGGCGCGAATACGAAGACGGCGGCGTGCCGAACGTCTTCGGCGGCCGCAGCACGATCTGGATGGCGGACGCCGTGTACAAATGGGCGCCGAACGGCAACCCGACCCAGACCAATTTCAAGCTGCAGGGCGAATACATGCGGCGCAAGGAAAGCGGCACGCTCGCCTCCGGCGACCTGGTGGATGCCTACGCCGGCACCCAGTCCGGCTGGTACCTGCAGGGCGTGTACCAGTTCATGCCGAACTGGCGCGCCGGCCTGCGCCACGACCGCATGGCCTCGAACAGCCCCTTCATCGGCCTGGTCGACAGCGGCGCGCTCGGCATGGACGCCTTCCCGGCGCTTCTTCGGTACAAGCCGCAACGCTCCAGCGTGATGCTCGACTGGAGCCCGTCCGAATTCTCGCGCCTGCGCCTGCAGTTCGCGCGCGACGAAGCGCGTCCGGGCGAACCGGACAACCAGGTGTTCCTGCAATACATCATGAGCCTGGGCGCGCACGCTGGCCACACTTTCTGAGGATCGCCATGACATCCCTTCACACGAAATTCCTGGCTGGCTGCGCGCTGGCCCTGGCGGCGGCGACCGCGCCCGCCCAGGCCGCGATCAACGTGCTCGCCTGCGAACCCGAATGGGCGGCACTGGCCCAGGAAATCGCCGGCGACAAGGCCAGCGTCTCGAGCGCGACGACCGCCTTGCAGGACCCGCACCGGGTCGAAGCACGGCCGAGTCTGATCGCCCGCACGCGCAACGCCGACCTGCTGGTATGCACCGGCCTGGACCTGGAAGCGGGTTGGCTGCCGCTGCTGGTCCAGCAGTCGGGCAACGCAAAAATCGCACGCGGGCAGCCGGGCTTTTTCGAAGCCGGCAGCTTCGTGCCGCGCCTCGACATCCCGACCAAGCTCGATCGCGCCGACGGCGACGTGCATGCCTACGGCAACCCGCACGTGCACCTGAATCCGCATAACATCGCCCTGGTCAGCGCCCAGCTGGCCAGGCGGCTGGCGGCGATCGATCCGGCGAATGCCGCTTTCTACGCTACGCGCCAAACCGAGTTTGCAGGGCGCTGGTCGCAGGCGATGCGCAAGTGGGAAGCGCAGGCGGCGCCGCTGCGGGGCGCGGCGGTGGTCGAGCACCACCGCAACATGGAATACCTGCTCGCCTGGCTCGGCATGCGCCAGGTCGGCACGCTGGAACCCAAGCCCGGCGTCGAGCCGAGCGCGGCCCAGCTCGGCCAGCTGCTGGCGCAATTGCAGCGCCAGCCGGCCAGACTGGTGCTGCGCGCGGCCTACCAGGACGAGCGCGCCTCGCAATGGCTGTCGCAGCGCGCAAGGATTCCCGCGGTCGTGATTCCCTATACGGTCGGCGCCGACGCCCAGAGCGGCAACCTGTTTGCCCTGTTCGATACGACCGTGCAGCGCTTGACGGAAGCGCTCAAGTGAGCGTGGACGGCATCGACCTGATGATCGTGTTCCCGGCCTTTGTCGCCGGGCTGCTGGTGTTGGCCACGCATATTCCGCTCGGCGCCCAGGTGCTGCGGCGCGGGATCGTCTTCATCGATCTCGCCATTGCCCAGATCGCCGCCCTAGGCGTGATCGTCGCCAGTTCGCTCGACTTCGACCCGCACGGCTGGACCGTACAGGTGGCGGCCGGCGTGGCGGCGGTGCTCGGCGCCTTGCTGCTGACCTGGACCGAAAAGCGCTGGCCCGACGTGCAGGAAGCCCAGATCGGCGTGCTGTTCGTACTGGCGGCCACGGCCGGCCTGTTGCTGCTGGCGCACAATCCGCACGGCGGCGAGCATTTGCAGGACCTGCTTGCCGGCCAGATCCTCTGGGTCAGCTACGACCAGCTCATCATGCCGGCGATCGGCGCGGTGCTGATCCTGGCCTTGCTGGCGGTGTTTCGCAACCGGCTCGGGCGGCTCGGCTTTTACCTCGTGTTCGCGCTTGCCGTCACCGCCTCGGTGCAGCTGGTCGGCGTCTACCTGGTGTTCGCGACCCTGATCGTGCCGAGCCTGGCGGTGCGCCATTATCCGGACGGGCGCAAGCTGACGTTTGCCTACCTGGTCGGCATCGGCGGCTATGCGGCCGGGCTGGTGCTGTCGGTGCTGGTCGACCTGCCGTCGGGCGCGCTGATCGTCTGGTGCCTGGCGCTGCTGGCGATGCTGGTCTATGCGCTGGGCCCGAACCGGTCGATGCTGTCTTAGATAAAACGCGCTCATTTGAAGCCCGCCGCGCCCGCGCCCGGCGGGTTTTTTCTTGGGCGCGGGCCGGCACGATTGTGCACGGTCAAACCCGGAGCGGGTCGCTCTCGTTAAAATTTTGTTAATACTTATGGGGCCGCCTGACGTGAGCGGGCGCCAACCGGACGCGTTCGATCGCGTTATCTTGGGTTTTACCAGACCGGGGATCAGCATGAACCACCAGAAGCTCCTGAACGAGAGCCACCAGACCTATTTGTGGTTCCATGACGCCGCCGAGCGCGGCAATGCCTACGCCCAGTTCAACCTCGGCCTGATGTACAAGAAAGGCAATGGCGTCGAGCGCGACGACGCCCTGGCCGCGCGCTGGCTGCGCCTGGCGGCCGCGCAGGGGCTGGCGTTCGCCCAGAACCACCTCGGTGCCATGTACTACCACGGGCGTGGCGTCGAGCGCTGCGACCACGAGGCGGCGCGCTGGTTCCGCCGCGCCGCCGAGCAGGGCGACGCCTCGGCCCAGCAGAACCTCGGCCACATGTGCCGCCAGGGGCGCGGCATGGCGATCGACCCCGAACGCGCGCTGTCCTGGTATTACCGCGCGGCCGAGCAGGACATGGCCGGCGCCCAGAACCAGCTCGGCGAATGCTATCTCGAGGGCATCGGCGCCCCCATCAATTATCCGCTCGCCATGGCCTGGTTCCGCAAGGCGGCCTTGCAGGGAGAAGCCGCGGCCCAGCTGAACCTGGGCCTGATGTACCAGCGGGGGCAGGGCGTGGACGCCAGCGCCAGCCAGGCGATGTACTGGTTTCGCAAGGCCGCCGCCGCCGGCGAACGCGGCGCCCAGCGCGAGCTCGGCATCGCCTACGCCGAGGGCAAGGGCGTGCGGCTCGATGCGCGGCGCGCCTGCGCCTGGCTGCAGCGGGCGGCCGAGCATGGCGACCGCGAGGCTCAGTTCCGCTTCGCCACGATGTGCGTCAACGGGCGCGGGGTCGAGCGCGACGAGGCGCGCGCCCTCGAATGGTACACGCGCGCGGCGGGGGGCGGCCACATGGCGGCCCAGTACAACCTGGCCAACATGGTCGCGCACGGGCGCGGCACCGCGCGCGACCCGGCCCGTGCTTTCGCGTGGTACCGCAGGGCGGCCGAGCAGGGCGCGCCGAACGCCCAGTTCAACCTCGGCCTCATCTACGCCAACGGCCAGGGCGTCGACAAGGACGACAGCCGCGCCGCCTACTGGTATCGCCTGGCCGCCGAGCAGGGCGACGCCAGCGCCCAGAACAACCTGGGCGTGATGTACGCCAGCGGCCAGGGCGTGGGCCAGGACGACACGCTCGCCGTCCATTGGTACGAACAGGCCGCCGAGCAGGGCCACGCGCTGGCCCAGTACAACCTGGGCGGCATGTACGGCAGCGGCCTGGGCGTGGCGCGCGATCCGGTGCGCGCCTATATGTGGCTGCTGCTGGCGGCCGAAGGCGGCGACAGCGCTGCCAACGTCAACAAGGCAATCGTCGCGCGCCGCCTGAGCCCCTCAGAAATCGGCTGGGCGCTCGACGAATCGCATAAGTGGCAGATGAACCATCGCGAAGTCCTCGCCCGCCGCGCGACCTAGGGTGGTCGGCTAAGTATTTGACCGGAAATCAATGTGAATTTTGGCAAACAGAACCGGATGCGGTGCCAGGCGGCGAGTGCGCCGCAATGCGAGCACTGCAAGCCCCGCAAGCGCAGCGGAGCCAACGCAGCAACGCGCCGGTTCTGGCAGCCAAAAACACATTTATTTCTGGGCGAGTACTACCACCCGAAAACGCGCGCAGACGCGGCGTCAGTGCCGCCCACGCGTTCAACGCAGGTGCGAGCAGGCGCAACGCAGTCTTCTTGAGAAGCCGCGAGGTCTCTGAAGCCGCTTGAATGCGTGGGTGGCGCCCACAGCGCGTCGGCGCTCGCGTTCGGGTGGAGCCGACCACCTTGCGCTCGATGCGGCTGCGTCTTCCATATCGCTTCCTGCCGGGTTTCGCGCTATGATTCCCCTCGGCACATTTCGCCTTCCACCGTTCCGAGAAGAATATGCAAATGAGACATGCAACGCTTGCCGTCGCCCTGATGACGGCTTTTGGCGCCACGCACGCTGCCGACCCGGCAAGCTGCGCGGCGGGCTCCGCGCTGACCTATCCGGTCACCGCCAAGGTCGCGCACACAGACAACTACCACGGCACGACGATCGCCGATCCCTATCGCTGGCTGGAAGACGCGAATAGCGCCCAGACCAAGACCTGGGTCGACGCGCAGAATGCCGTCACGCAAGGCTATCTCGGCCAGATCCCGCAGCGCGAAGCGATTCGCCAGCGCCTGACCAAGCTCTGGAACTACGAGCGCTACTCGGTGCCCTCGAAGGAAGGCGGCCGCTACTTCTACAGCCGCAACGACGGCCTGCAGAACCAGTCGGTGCTGTACACGATGAAAAACCTGAACGACGAGCCGCGCATGCTGCTCGATCCGAACACGTTGGCCACCGACGGTACCGTCGCGCTGGCGGGCGTCGAAATCAGCCCGGACGGTAAACTGATGGCCTACGGCACCGCCGCTTCGGGTTCCGACTGGAACGAGTGGAAAGTGCGCGACATCGAGACCGGCAAGGACCTCGAAGACCACCTCAAGTGGGTCAAGTTCTCGCAGACCGCCTGGACCAAGGATGGCAAGGGCTTCTTCTACAGCCGCTACGACGCGCCTGACGAGTCGGCCAAGCTGGCCGGCATCAACTACTTCCAGAAGCTCTACTTCCACAAAATCGGCACCCCGCAAAGCGCCGACGTGCTGGTCTACGACCGTCCGGACGAAAAGGAATGGGGCTTCCGCGCCCAGACCACCGACGACGGCAACTACCTTTTGATCACCGCGACCAAGGGCACGGCCCACAAATACCGCGTCTTCATCAAGGACCTCTCCAAACCCGATTCCAAAGTCGTGCCCCTGGTCGACAACTTTGAGGCCGCCTACGATTTCATCGACAACGTCGGCTCGACCTTCTATTTCAGCACCGACCGCAAGGCGCCGCGCCAGCGCATCGTCGCCATCGACGTGAACAAGCCGGATGAAAAAAACTGGAAGCAGATCGTTGCCGAATCGAAGGAGACGCTGTCGAACGCCCACATCATCGGGAACCGCCTGGTCACCGAATACCTGAAGGATGCGCGCAGCGTCGTGCGTGTGAGTGATCTGAACGGCAAACTGGTGCGCGAAATCGCGCTGCCGGGCATCGGTTCGGTATCGGGCTTCACCGGTAAACGCGGCGATACGGAGACCTTCTTCTCCTTTACCGGTTTCACCACCCCGACCACGATCTACCGCATGGACATGAAGAGCGGCAAGACCAGCGTCTTCCGCCAGCCGACGGTCGACTTCGACCCGAACGCGTATGAAACGCGCCAGCAGTTCGTCACCAGCCGCGACGGTACCAAGCTGCCGATGTTCATCGTTTCGAAGAAGGGCCTGAAGCTTGATGGCAACAACCCGACCTACCTGTACGGCTACGGCGGCTTCAATATCTCGATGACCCCGGGCTTCTCGCCGGCCAACCTGGCATGGATGGAAATGGGCGGCGTCTACGTCGTGGCCAACCTGCGCGGCGGCGGCGAGTACGGCGAAGCCTGGCACCAGGCCGGCACCAAGCTTCAAAAGCAGAACGTGTTCGACGACTTCATCGGCGCGGCCGAGTGGCTGGTGGCGAACAAGGTGACTTCGCCGTCGAAACTGGCGATTGGCGGCGGCAGCAATGGCGGCCTGCTGGTGGGCGCGGCGATGACCCAGCGTCCCGATTTGTTCGGCGCGGCGATCCCGATGGTGGGCGTAATGGACATGCTGCGCTTCCACAAGTTCACGATCGGCTGGGCCTGGACCTCGGACTACGGTTCTGCCGACAACGCCGACGAATTCAAGGCGCTGGTCAAGTATTCGCCGCTGCATAACCTGAAGCCCGGCACCGCCTACCCGGCGACCATGGTCACCACCGCCGACCACGACGACCGCGTGGTGCCGGCGCACAGCTTCAAGTTCGCCGCGACCGCCCAGGCCGCGCAGGCAGGCTGCAACCCGGTCCTGATCCGCATCGACACCAAGGCCGGCCATGGCGCGGGCAAGCCAACCGCCAAGCAGATCGAGGAAGTGGCGGATCGTTGGGGCTTCCTGACGAAGGCGTTAAAGATGTAGACGCGTGGACGCGCCGGCTGCTTGCAGAGGGCCGGCGCATCCGCACCAGGGCAGCCGCCACGGCGGCCCACGCAGTTTGACGAGGGAGGCGCCGCTTGACTACTGCCCCGGGTGAATTCGATTACGACGCCGCACTGGCTGCCTGTTCGCGGGGCGACCAGGGTGCGCTGCGCAGCATCTACGACCGAGACGGCCGCAAGCTGCTCGGCGTGGCGCTGCGCATCGTGCGCCGGCGCCAGGTGGCCGAAGACGTGCTGCACGACGCTTTCCTCTCCATCTGGACCCGGTCGCGCAGTTTCGACCCGGGACGCGGCGCCGGCCGCGGCTGGATCTACAGCATCGTGCGCCACCAGGCGCTGGACGTGGCGCGCGGCAGCGGGTATGAAGTGCAGGCCGACGAGGAGGCCCTGGACACGCTCGGCGCTTCTCTTGACGACGGCGCCGGCCTGGTCGATGCCTTCGAGCGGCGCCAGGACATGGGCCGCCTGCACGATTGCCTCGTCGGACTCGACGACGCCAAGCGCAGCAGCATCCTCTACGCCTATGTCGACGGTTGTTCGCACGCCGAAATCGCCGCCCGCATGCAGTCGCCGCTGGGCACGATCAAGGCCTGGATCAAGCGTGGCCTGACTGCCCTGAAGGAGTGCATGGGATGAACAGCCCCGTCGACGACGATACCGAGGAACTGGCGGGCGAATACGTGCTCGGGACTTTGAGTGCCGGTGAACGCAGGCGTGTCGAACTCGCCCTGCCGCACGAGCCTGCCCTGCGCGCGGCCGTGGCGGCATGGGAAGCACGGCTGCTGCCCCTGGCTGCCATGGCCGAACCGGCCGAACCGTCGCCGCGGCTGTGGGCGCGGGTCGAAGCCTCGCTGGCGGCCGCACGCAAGACCGCACCGCTTGCTGCCAGCGTGAAGTGGTGGGAGAAACTCACTGTCTGGCGCGCGCTGGCCGCGACCGGCTTTGCCGCGGCGGCGATCATGGCCGTCGTGCCGCGCCTGCAGGCGCCCGAAGCTGCGGCGCGCTACATGGTGGTGCTGGCCGCACCGGACAGCATGGCGCCGGGCTGGATCGTGCAGGTGAACGAGGCCGGCGCGCTCAAGCTGGTGCCGCTGGGGACGACCAGCGTCCCGCCGGAAAAATCGCTGCAGCTGTGGACCAAGGCCGACACCTGGAAAGGCCCGGTTTCGCTCGGCCTGGTCGAGCCGGGCAAGGCGGTCGACGTCTCGCTGGCGAAACTGCCGCCGCTGCAACCGAACCAGCTGTTCGAGATCACGCTGGAACCGAAGACCGGCTCGCCGATCGGGCGGCCGACCGGGCCGATCCTGTACATCGGGCGTGCGGTGCAGATGTTGTAGGGAGAAAAAGGACGCTTCGGCGTCCTTTATTCGTTTACCGGTGTGTAGCGTGGGCTCTCTGAACTGACCCCCAAAAGTTGGACACAACTTTTGGGAGAAGTATGTCGAAGTACTCAGAGCAGTTCAAACACACGGTGGTTCAGCAATACTTGTCTGGTGGCGGTGGCTATCGGGCCCTGTCTCAGCGCCATGGCATGGC
>JANNNC010000091.1:0-15390 GCA_031398335.1 Massilia sp. | reverse complement strand
TGAGGTGGCGCAATCGCGCTTTGAAGCCCACGGTTATCGTTCCGGTCTGCTCAATCTCACCGGAGGATTACTATGTTATGCAGGAAATGTTTCAAGAGCACGCAAGCTGGTTTTACCCTCGTCGAACTGATGATCGTGGTCGCCATCATCGGCATCCTGGCAACGGTCGCACTTCCGTTGTATCAGGATTACATGGCGAAATCGAAGTTCGGCGTGGCCCTGACCGAGGTGGCAGCCGGTAAGGTCGGCATCGACACCAGGCTGATCGATGGCGAGACCGTCACCCGGCCGGAAGAGATCGGCCTGGCCGCGACCGGCAAGCCGACCGCCAACTGCAAGTTCGGCGCGACCGCCGGTCCGGATGCCACCACCCTGACCTGCGAGATCGTGGCCGGTCCGGCCAGCGTCAAAGGCCAGACGATTACCCTCACGCGCGACAACGCCACCGGCGCCTGGAGCTGCAGCGCCGCCACCGTCCCCCAGAAGCTGATCGGACCCGAGGGTGTCTGCAAGGGCAAGGCCGCCTGACGGGCAGGCGTGCAATGAAAAACCCCGCTCGCAGCGGTCATGCCGGTCAGTTAAGCAAAGACCCTTGTCCCGTCCGGCGGTTTTTCGTTGGCAGCCGCGTAACGTAGACAGAATGTATTGACCTACCAACCTTGATGAGTCGCAGGGGACCGGCGATCCCGCAAGGGTCACCTGAGGCCATTGGGTTTAGTTTATAAAAAAGCAACTTATTCGACAAATCCGACAAAAAGCCCGCATCAAGGCGGGCTTTGTTCCATGCAAGGAGGATATCGTTGAATCAGCGCTTCAAATGCTGGTCGAGCCAGCCGATTACCGTGTGGTGCCACAACAACGAGTTGGCCGGTTTCAGTACCCAGTGGTTCTCGTCCGGGAAGACCAGCAGCTTGCTGTCGATGCCGCGCCGCTGCAGTGCAGTGAAGGTCGACAGCGCCTGCGCCGTCGGGATGCGGAAGTCGAGGTCGCCCTGGATCACGAGCATCGGCGTCTTCCACTTGTTCACGTGGTGCACCGGGTTGAAGCGCTCGTGCTGCTGGGGCACGGCAAAGTAGGGGCCGCCGTTTTCCCAGTCGGTGAACCACTGTTCCTCGGTCGAATAGGCCATGCCGCGCGTGTCGAACACGCCGTCGTGGTTGACGATGCATTTGAAGCCGTCCGACCAGTTACCCTCGATCCAGTTCATCATGTAGCCGCCGTAAGAGGCGCCCAGCGCGCAGCTGCGCCCGCGGTCCAGCCACGGGAATTTTTTCACTGCCGCCTCGAGCCCCTTTTGCAGGTCGACCAGCGGGGCGCCGCCCCAGTCGCCGCTGATGGAATCGGTAAACTTCTGGCCATAACCGGTCGAACCGTGGAAATCGATGAAAACGGTTGCATAGCCGGCGCCGGCGTACACCTGCGGATTCCAGCGGTAGCTCCAGGCATTGCCGAAACTGCCTTGCGGGCCGCCATGGACCAGGAAGGCGATCGGATATTTGGCGCCCGGCGCCGCATTCCACGGCTGCATGACGTAACCGTACACCGTGTCGCCCTTGGCGCCCTTGAACGAGAACTGCTCGAACTGGCCGAAGCGCACGTCGGCCAGCTTGTCGGCGTTGTTGTTCGTCAGCTGCTGCGGCGTGGCGCCCTGCAGCGCCGTCGTGTAGAGCTGGGCCGGCGAATTCAGGCTCGCGTGGGTATAGGCGATGGTGTCGCGCCGCATGTCGAAGGCGCCGATGGAACCTTTGTCGGTCAGTGCCGCGACCTTGCCGCTGGCGGCATCGATCGTAAACAGGCGATGCTGGCCGACATCCTCGGCATCGACGACGAGCGCCTTGCCGTCCGCGCTCCACTGCAGGGCGCCGGCGGAGCGGTCCCAGTTTTCTGCCAGCTTGCGTTTCTTGCCGCTGGCGACATCCATCAGCATGATCTGGAATCGATCGGCTTCGAAACCGGGCCGGGCCATCGCCAGGTAGGCGAGGGTGCGCCCATCCGGCGAGAACACGCCCCTGGCATCCCAGGCCGGATTGTCGGGCGTCAGGTTGCGCGGCGCGGCGCCGCCGGCCGCCGGGACACTGTACAGATCGAAATTGGTCGACCAGGCCTCGGTCTTGCCGGCGATGCGTGCCGAGAAGACGACGGTCTTGCCGTCCGGGCTGAAGCGGTATTCCTCGCGGTCACCGAACGGCTTCGAGGGCACGTCGCCGTCGAGCGAACCCGACAGGCTGACTGGTGCTGCGCCTACACGCCCATTCGCATCGAGCGGCGCCGAGAACAGCACCGCATTGCGGCCATCGGCCCAGGTATCCCAGTGGCGCACGAACAGGCGGTCGTAGACGCGTCCGCTTGCCTTGTTCTTCGCTTGCGCGTCCATCCGGTCCTTGGTACAGGCGAGGTCGGGGCAGTCGCGGAACACGGCCACGCTGAAGGCGATGCGCTCGCCCGTCGGAGAAACGCGGAAATTGTCGACGTCGAGCGGTAAGTTGGTCACCTGCAGCGGCGCGCCGCCGGCGGCGCCCTGGCGCCAGACCTGGGAACTGCCCGAGCGGTTCGACAAGAAATACACGGCGTCACCAGGCGGCGACCATTCCGGATCGGTACTGCTGCTGTCGTGCGTGCTCAAGACCTGCGGCGCCGCGCCGCCTTTCAGGTCGGCGATCCACAGGCTCGTATGGCCCCGGTTCTTGCCGAGATCGGTCCGGCGCACGGTATACACCACGCGGCTGGCGTCCGGCGCCACGGCCGGGCTGCCGACGCGTTCCAGGTTGACCAGGTCTTCCACCGTAAAACCGCGCGGCGCGGCGACGGCGCTGGAGGCGGCCATGGCCGCGCCCAGCATCAGCAAACGTAATTTCATTGGGTCCTCTTGAGGCGTGTCTCGAATGTTGTGTGTGTGCCCGGTCGTGCCGTGCAATCCAGCAATTTAACACGGCATGGGGCGCTCGTTTGTTCCGCCACGGCGGGGCGCGCGAACGGGTTTGGACCGGGTCTGGCTATGCCGCTTGCATCAGCAGATGACAACTGACCCGGTTGAGGAGTAGAGTCGATGGTGCGCTGCACCATCGGACGCTCCCGCCTGACCCCCGATCATTCACCAGGAGAACAACATGACCTCGATACCGACCGTTACCCCGAGCCTGCCATCCGCTACCGCAACAGCGGCCCCGTTGTTCGATACCTGGTCCAAGCTTGCCGGCGTGTACAGTGACGCCACGCAAGCCAGCACCCAACAAATGATGCTGAGCTCGGCACGCATCATCCAGGAACATACGCTGCGCGCCTTCGTGTCCGCCGCACAGGCCTGTGCCGACGCCCTGGCGAAGAACGCCGTGTCCGTGCAACAGCAATCGCTGGGGCGCTACATCGATGCAAACGGAAAGGCAGCGGGGATCATGAGCGCGGCGTTTGCGCAGGCCTGGATACGGAGTGTGCAACCGGCGAAATAAGGCGGGGAGACCAGGCGCGCCTGGTCCATGTGCACACTGGACACCGGAAAATGCAGTCCGTCGCAAGCAGCAACGGATGACTTGTCTGTTCGTTACCATCGCCACTACTGGCCTGTGGTCTGTCGAACAGCGGCCCAACTCTTCCGGAGAACACGTATGCACACGGTAAACAAGCTTTCCCTGAGGCTGGCGGCGCTGGCGATGTTTGCGGCGTCTGCACTGCATGTGGTGGCGCTGCTGGCCGGACCGGCGATGATCGCCTCCTTGGGCTCGCCGGCCAACATTGTCGAATCGGCGCGGCAGGGGACCCTGCTGGCGCCGCTGGTCATCCTGGGCATTGCCATGGCGCTGGCCTTGCTCGGCCTGGTTGCATGGTCGGCTGCGGGCACATCGCGCCGCCCGCCGTTCACACGCTTCGTGCTCGGCGCTGCGGCCTGTGTCTTCCTCCTGCGCGGGGCAGCCTTGGCCGCCCTACTGCTGCTGACACCGACAACACGCAGCCAGCTTTCGCTGTTCGAGATAGCAACCGCGGTGCTGTGCTTTGTGATTGGGATGGCGTTCCTGCCGGGAATGCGCAAAGGAGCCGGCCATATACCTGCTGTAAAAGCGGCCGCCCGAGTTCGCGGCGGCTAGGCTGCCGCCGTCCAGTCCCCGCTCTTGCCCCCGTGCTTCTCCAGCACCCGCACATTCGTCATCACCATCCCGCGGTCAACCGCCTTGCACATGTCGTAAATCGTCAGCAGCCCGATCTGCACCGCGGTCAGCGCTTCCATCTCGACCCCGGTCTTGCCGTGCAGCTCGACCTGGGCGCGGCAGTGGACGCTGTTGGCTGCCGCATCGACCTCGAAATCGACGGCCACGCGGGTGAGGGCCAGCGGGTGGCACAGGGGAATCAGGTCGCTGGTGCGCTTGGCGGCCATGATGGCGGCGATGCGGGCGATGCCGAGCACGTCGCCTTTTTTGGCGTTGCCTGACTGGATCAGCTGCAGGGTTTCCGGCTGCATGCGGATGGTGCCGGCGGCCACCGCTACGCGGTGGGTCTCGTTCTTGGCGCCGACGTCGACCATGTGGGCCTGGCCGGTGGCGTCGAAATGGGTCAGCTGGTCGGTGCCTGGCGTCGGAGCGGAGTGGGTCATGGTGGTGTCGGGATGCCTGGGTAAGAAAGTGTTTCGGGGTGCGGCAGGGTGCCGGCGTATGGGGTTATCATAGCATCGTGAACATGACTACCCATCCCGTGCTGCCGCCTGTTTCCGCCCGCTGGCGCCGTTCGCTGGCCGCCCTGTTCGTGTCGGCCGCGACTGCTTGCGTCCCGGTTGCAACATATGCCCAGCCCTTCAACAGCCTGTCGAATAGCGCGCGCCTGCCGACGCTGGGCGACGCGTCGCGCGAAGACCTGTCGCCCGTGGTCGAGCGCAAGCTGGGCGAGGAAATCATGCGCGAGATCCGGCGCGACCGCGATTTCCTCGATGACGACGCGATTGGCGAATACCTGAACAATTTCGGCGGCGCCCTGGTCGACGCCGTGCCGGGCACGCGCGGCGAGACGAATGCCGATTTCACCTTCTTCCCCCTGCGCGACGCCGCCATCAACGCCTTTGCGCTGCCGGGCGGCTTCATCGGCATTCATTCGGGCCTGCTGCTGGCGGCCCAGACCGAATCCGAACTGGCCTCGGTCGTCTCGCACGAGATCGGCCACGTCTCGCAGCGCCACATCGCGCGCATGCTCGGCCAGCAGCGCCAGGACGTGCTGCTGCCGCTGGCCGCGATGATCCTCGCCGCCCTGGCGGCCAAGGCCAGCCCGGATGCGGCGATGGGCGTGCTGATGGGCGGGCAGGGGCTGGCCGTGCAGCGCCAACTCAATTTCAGCCGCGATGCCGAGCGCGAGGCCGACCGGGTCGGCTTCCAGATCATGGGCGCCGGCGGCTACGATACCTCGGGCATGGTGGCCTTTTTTAAACGCCTGCAAAGCGCGAACAAGGCGTACGGAGAAATCCCGGCCTTTCTCAGCAGCCACCCGCTCACCAGCGAGCGGATCGTCGACATCCAGGCGCGCATCCGCGAAACGCCCTACCGGCTGCGTCCCGACACGATCGAATTCCACCTGGCCAAGGCGCGCGCACGGGTGCTGCAGGACATGGGCACGGCAGGGCGCCGCGCGACCCGCACCACGCTCCAGTCCCAGCTGGCCCAGCAGCAGCGCCAGCAGCAAGTGGCGGCGCAATATGGCTTGTCGTTCCTGGCGCTGAAGGAAGGCGACCTGGCCGGCGCGCGCAGCTGGTTCGACAAGGCGCGCGCCGCGATGAAGCCGAAGGAGGGCGTGTTTTCAAGCACGCCCGCCAGCGACGGCGGCGCCATGTTCGCCGTGCTCGACCTGGAAATCAAGCTCGCTCCCGGCCAGCCGAAAGAAGTCGCCCAGCAGGCTTTAAAGGATGCGGCGGAGGCGACTGGCCGCTATCCGCTGTCGCGCGCGCTGGCGCGCCAGTACGCCGATGCGATGATCAGTGCCGGCAAGCCTGACGATGCGACGCGCTACCTGCGCGACCAGGTACAGCTCTACCGCGAGGACGCGAAGCTGTACGACCTGCTGGCCAAGGCCTATTCGAACCAGGGCAAGATCGCGCTGCAGCACATGGCGCTGGCCGAATCGTATGTGCTGGCCGGGGCGCTGCCGGCGGCGGTCGCCCAGCTCGACATGGCACGCAAGGCGAATGATGTCTCGTTCTACGAACAATCCGTGATCGACGCGCGCGAGCGCGAACTGACGGCGCGGCAGAAGGAAGAAAAAGAAGCCGAGAAGGGCAAGTAGGAACCTATCCCAGCGGTTCTACACTGGCGTGCTTCGGCGTCGCGTTTTCGTGGAAGAGGTCGGCCAGGTAGCCGGCCAGTTCGTGCTCGGCGATGTCGGCCGGCACAATAAAATCCGCAGCGCGGCGCTTGCCGTCGGCGCCGGGATAGAACGCCTGCCATGCACCCGGTGCGCCGTTGATGGCGACCAGGGTGCCGAAGACATCGAACCGGTGCTCAGCCATCGCGCAAGGCTCAGGCCGGCGCGGCCGGCGTGCGCACGAAACCGAAGCGCTGCGGCAGTGCTTCGCGCACGACCCGTTCGGCGGGAATGGGGTTGCCGCGCCAACGCAGCGCCAGCGCGCCCGTCCCGCCGTCGAGCCAGCGCATCAGCGCCTCGTCGCCGGCCGGCTTGCCGTCCAGTTCCAGTGCCTCGAACAATGGCGCAACGTCGCGGTCATCGACCTGGGCGACGACGTCGCCGGCCTGCACGATGAGTACGCCCACTTCGGTGAGGTACAGGCGTTCGATGTGCTCCAGGGCCGCGCCGGTTTGCAGCACCAGTCCCAAAGCCGGATCGGTGCGCGCGATATACGGCGTCGCTTCCAGATTCACGTACACGCGCTGCGGGCCGTTCTGGAAATACCAGCGGCCGGCGTCATCGTGCCCGTAGTTGCGGTTGATAAAGCCGATCAGTGTTGCATTGTTCAGCTTGTCGCCGGGCGCATCCGCCTGCTGCGCTGCCTCGTCGCGCATGCGCCAGTTGCCGCGCGCGTCCAGCGCCAGCCAGCCGTAGCAGTGCGGTACGTTCGGCCACTTGGCCATTGCCTGTTTTACGATGTCATCCATATACGCCAGCTTCGCATAGTTCGGGCATCCCAGGCGCGCGGGTCACCTCGTCGAAGAAGGCGAGTATGCGCCCCGGCAGCCAGTCGATCCGCCCCGGGAAGGGGCCGGCGGGAAAACCGACGTGGCCGCCGCCCTCCGGATACTCGAGCGTTACCGCGGTCGAGGCGCTGGTCGGCAGGTGCTGGCCCGGCAGGAAGGGATCGTTGCGCGCGTTCAGGACCAGGGTCGGCACCGTGATGTCGTGCAGCACGTGGCGCGCGCTGGCGCGGTGCCAATAGTCGTCGGTATCGCGGTAGCCGTGCAGCGGGGCGGTGACGACGTTGTCGAAGGCGTAGAGGTCGCGTGCGGCGAGCAGGGCGCGGCGGTCGAACAGGCCGGGAAATTGTTCGAGCTTGGCCAGGCACTTCGGTTTCAGGGTCTGCAGAAACATGCGCGTGTAGAGCATGTTGAAACCGGAGGACAGGGCTTCGCCGCCGCGCGCCAGGTCGAGCGGGGCGGAAATGGCGGCGGCGGCCGTCACAAAACCGGCCTGGCCGCCGGATTCCCCGAGCCAGCGCAGCAGGGCGTTGCCGCCGAGCGAAACACCGGCCGCGTAGAGCGGGCCGTTGCTGCGGGCGCGCAGGCGCGCCATGATCCAGTCGATTTCAGCGGCGTCGCCCGAGTGATAGAAACGCGCCGTGCGGTTCGGTTCGCCCGAGCAGCCGCGAAAATGCGGCACCGCGCCCGACCAGCCGCGCGCCGCCAGGGCCGCCATCAGGCCGCGCGCGTAATGGCTGTTCGACGAGCCTTCCAGCCCGTGGAACAGCACCACCAGCGGTTTGCCGGGCTGGCCGTCGACGAAATCGACGTCGACGAAATCCTCGCCCAGGGTTGGATGATGCACGGCCCAGCGCTCGCGCCGGTAGGCGAGCGCGGGTTTGGCGACCAGCGTGGCGGGGTAGATCGTTTGCAGGTGGCCGCCGGGCAGCCACGGTGGGGCGCGGTAAGTCATGGCAAGCGGTTACGAGCCGCCTTCGAATTAATGGTGCTTGAAGGCCACGCCGGGAGCGAGGCGGTAGCGGGTGCCGCAGTACGGGCACTTGGCTTCGCCGTCATGGTCGAAATCCAAGAAGACGCGTGGGTGCGACGACCACAGCGGCATCGCCGGGTTCGGGCAGTGGGCCGGCAGATCCTTGGCCTCGAGTTCCACCACAGGCATCGTCTTGTCAGTCATTCAAATTCTCCGTCACGCAAAGTTGGGCAAAGACAGGATTTTAACGGATAAGAGCGGGCGTTCGGAATGATCGGTAGAATGGCGAATTGTTCACGGCCGGGTTGGCCCAACTATCGGTCAATGTGTGAGCGATGAATCGGTGCTGACGGTCTTCGGTTGAGCACGTATCGCGTGGGCACCGAGTGCCACACACCCTACCAAAACCAATTCCCGCGTTTCATGTCTTTCTGTCCCCGCTTTACTCACGTAGTTCTCTGTTGCAGGAAGGCGACATGAACGCCCCCGATCCTGTCCAGCACACCCAGCACCTTATTGAACGCCACGATGCCGCCCTCTGGCAAGAAGGCTTGCGCACGGGCTTGCCGAGCCTGTTCGGGATTGCGGCCTGGGGGCTGGTGGTCGGCATCGCCATGGTCAAGACCGGCTTGAGCCCGCTACAGGCCTGCGGTATGACACTGCTCGTCTTCGCCGGTTCCGCGCAACTGGCCTCGTTGCCGCTGATCCTGGCACATGCGCCGATCTGGGTGATTTTTGCCACGGCCATGGTGGTGAACCTGCGCTTCGTGATCTTCTCTGCCTTGCTCGCCCCTCACTTTTCGCACCTGCCCTGGCGCCAGCGCCTGATGTACGGCTATATCTCCGGCGACATGACAGTGGCCATGTTCCTGCAGCGCTTCCCGACCGCGGCCCCGGTGTCGGGCAAGCTGTCCTACCTGAAAGGGCTGGTGCTGCCGAACTGGACGGCCTGGCAAGTCGGTTCGCTGACCGGGATTTTTGTCGGCAGTGCGATTCCGGCCGAGTGGGGCCTGGGCTTTGCCGGCACGTTGGCGATCCTGTGCATCACGGTGCCGCTGGTGGTCAACAGCGCCGCGCTGTGCGGCGTGCTGGTGGCCGGCGCGGTGTCGGTGCTGGCCTACGGTTTTCCGTACAAACTGGGCCTGCTGGCGGCGGTATTCGCCGGCATGCTGGCGGCGCTGGCGACCGAAGCGATGTTAGAGAAACGGAAGGTGCGCCATGGCTGATTGGGAAATCTGGGCGGTCATCGTGGCGCTGTCCTTGTCGACGGCGATCACGCGCAGCGGCTTCTGGCTGATTGGGCACAAGGTGGCGATTCCGCCGCGCATCCAGGGCATGCTGCGCTATGCGCCGGCCTGTGCGCTGGCGGCCATCATCGGTCCCGACTTGCTGCTCGATGCCAAGGGCGCCATCCACCTGGAACTGGCCAATCCGAAACTGCTGGCCGGACTTGCCGCGCTCGGTTTCTACGTGTGGCGCAAGAACATGCTGCAGACCATCGTGTTCGGCATGCTGGTCTTCACACTGTTGCGTGTCATGCACGTCTTTGGTGCTGCTCAATAAGAGGCGTGCGGTAGAATATCGTTTTTTCACTCATCACTGTTGAGCCGACATGGACGCCGTTCTCAGTTTCACCCGCTTGCAAGACCTGATCGATCGCGATGCCTTGAAAGACAAGCGCGTCTTCATCCGCGCCGACCTGAATGTGCCGCAGGATGACAACGGCAACATCACCGAAGACACGCGCATCCGCGCCTCGATCCCGGCCATCCAGGCCGCGCTGAAAGCCGGCGCCGCCGTCATGGTGACCTCGCACCTGGGCCGTCCGACCGAGGGCGAATTCAAGCCGCAAGACTCGCTGGCGCCGGTCGCCGCGCGCCTGTCGGAGCTGCTCGGCCAGCCGGTGGAACTGAAACAAAACTGGGTCGATGGCGTCGACGTCGCTCCAGGACAAGTGGTGCTGCTGGAAAACTGCCGCGTCAACAAGGGTGAAAAGAAAAACGCCGACGAACTGGCGCAGAAGATGGCCAGGCTGTGCGACGTGTACGTGAACGACGCCTTCGGCACCGCGCACCGTGCCGAAGCGACTACCCACGGTATCGCAAAATTTGCACCAGTCGTCGCGGCAGGTCCGCTGCTGGCCGCCGAACTCGACGCGCTGGGTAAGGCCCTGGGCCAGCCTGCACGCCCGCTGCTGGCCATCGTCGCCGGCTCGAAAGTGTCGAGCAAGCTCTCGATCCTGCAAAGCCTGGCCGGTAAAGTCGATAACCTGATCGTCGGCGGCGGCATCGCGAATACCTTCATGAAGGCCGTCGGCCTGAACATCGGCAAGTCGCTGGTCGAAAACGACCTGGTCGCCGAAGCAAAACAGATCATCGACATGATGAGCGCGCGCGGCGCCTCGGTGCCGATTCCCGTGGACGTCGTCTGCGCGAAAGAGTTTTCGCCAACGGCCGCTGCCACCGTCAAGGATGTGGCGGACGTTGCCGACGACGACATGATCCTCGACATCGGCCCGAAGACGGCCGCCATGCTGGCCGAGCAGGTGGCCACGGCCGGCACCATCGTCTGGAACGGCCCGGTCGGCGTGTTCGAATTCGACCAGTTCGCCGAAGGCACCAAAACCCTCGCGCTGGCGATTGCCGGCTCGAACGGCTTCTCGATTGCCGGCGGCGGCGATACCCTGGCGGCGATTGCGAAATACGAAATTGGCGAGAAGATCGGCTATATCTCCACCGGCGGCGGCGCCTTCCTCGAGTTCCTCGAAGGCAAAACCCTGCCGGCAGTCGAGATCCTGCTCCAGCGCAACGCAAAATAAGCCAAGTCAGTCCCAGCGCAGCTTCGAGGCTGCGCTTCTCATTTGAAGATCAAGGAACCCCATGTATTGCGCCACCAAGATCGTTGCCACCATCGGCCCTGCCTCGACCGACTTCGATATCCTCGTCAAGATGATCCGCGCCGGCGTCGACGTCGTGCGCCTGAACTTCTCGCACGGTAAAGCCCAGGACCACATCGAGCGCGCCGCCCTGGTGCGCCGCGCCGCCGAAGCCTGCGGCGTCGAAGTGGCGATCATGGCCGACATGCAGGGTCCGAAGATCCGCGTCGGCAAATTTGAAGATGGCAAGATCTTCCTGAACAATGGCGACCGCTTCATCCTCGACGCCAAGTGGGGAGATAACGGTGAACTGGGCAACCAGGAACGCGTCGGCCTCGACTACAAGGCGCTGCCGCGCGACGTGCGTCCGGGCGACAAGCTGCTCTTGAACGATGGCCTGATCGTGCTGATCGTCGACAAGGTCGCCGGCCACGAGATCTGCACCACGGTCAAAGTCGGCGGCGAGCTGTCCAACAACAAGGGCATCAACCGCCAGGGTGGCGGCTTGACCGCGCCGGCGCTGACCGCCAAGGACATGGAAGACATCAAGACCGCGATGAGCTTCCAGGCCGACTACCTCGCCATCTCGTTCCCGAAAAGCGCGACCGACATGGAAATGGCGCGCCAGCTGGCCAACATCGCCGGCGAGCCCTATCACCACAAGCCGCTGATGATCGCCAAGATCGAGCGTGCCGAAGCGATTCCCGTGCTGCAGGAAATCCTCGACGCGTCGGATGGCATCATGGTCGCGCGTGGCGACCTGGCGGTCGAGGTGGGCAATGCCGCCGTGCCGGCCCTGCAAAAGCGCATGATCCGCATGGCACGTGCTTCGAACAAACTGGCGATTACCGCGACCCAGATGATGGAGTCGATGATTGTTAATGCCGTGCCGACCCGCGCCGAAGTGTCGGACGTGGCGAACGCCGTGCTGGACGGCACCGACGCCGTGATGACCTCGGCCGAAACGGCATCGGGCAAGTACCCGATCGAAACGGTCGAGATGATGGCCGCGGTCTGCCTGGAAGCGGAACAATCCGAATACTACAACAAGCTCGATACCGACTTCCTGAACGTGCAGTTCACCCGCATCGACCAGTCGATTGCCTACGGCACCCTGTTCACCGCGCACCACCTGAAGGTGAAAGCCATTGTCGCGCTGACCGAGTCGGGCTCGACGGCACTGTGGATGAGCCGTCACAGCATCGACACGCCGATTTTTGCGCTGACCCCGTCACGCACGACGCAGCGCAAGGCCTCCTTGTACCGCAACGTGCGAGCATTCCCCCTGCTGCAGGAAGGCGGCAGCCACGCGGTGCTGCGCAAGGCCGAAGAGCTGCTGATCAAGGAGGGCATGGTCAGCCCGGGCGACACCATCGTCGTGACCTGGGGCTCGCCAATGGGCGAGGCCGGCGGCACGAATGCGCTCAAGATCGTGCGTGTCGGCGAGACCTATAAAGAATAAAAGGCGGCTTCGCGTTGTCGAAGTCCTTGAACAGTTTTTTTATCTTGGAGTACTACCATGGCACTCGTATCACTGCGTCAATTGCTGGACCATGCTGCTGAAAACGGCTATGGCTTGCCAGCCTTCAACGTCAACAACCTCGAGCAGGTGCAAGCCATCATGGCCGCGGCCGATGCCACCGGTTCGCCGGTCATCATGCAAGCCTCGGCAGGCGCGCGCAAGTACGCCGGCGAAGCCTTCCTGCGCCACCTGATCGACGCCGCCGTCGAAGCCTATCCGCACATCCCGGTCGTCATGCACCAGGATCACGGCCAGTCGCCTGCCATCTGCATGGGCGCGATCCGTTCGGGCTTCACCTCGGTGATGATGGACGGCTCCTTGGAGGCCGACGGCAAGAGCGTTGCCAGCTACGAATACAACGTCGACGTGTCGAAAGAAGTCGTGAAATTCGCGCACTCGATCGGCGTGACCGTCGAAGCCGAACTGGGCGTGCTCGGTTCGCTCGAGACGATGATGGGCGACAAGGAAGACGGCCACGGCGCCGACGGCGCCATGACCCGCGAGCAGCTGCTGACCGACGTCGCGCAAGCCGCCGACTTCGTCGCCCGCACCCAGTGCGACGCCCTGGCGATCGCCATCGGCACCTCGCACGGCGCGTATAAATTTACGCGCAAGCCTACCGGCGACATCCTGGCGATCGACCGCATCAAGGAAATCCACGCGCGCATCCCGAACACCCACCTGGTGATGCACGGTTCGTCGTCGGTGCCGCAGGAACTGCTGGCGATGATCCGCGAATTCGGCGGCGACATGAAGGAAACCTATGGCGTGCCGGTCGAAGAAATCCAGGAAGGCATCAAGCATGGCGTTCGCAAGATCAACATCGACACCGACATCCGCCTGGCGATGACGGCGGCGATCCGCAAGTACCTGTTCCAGAATCCAGGTAAATTCGATCCGCGCGATTACCTGAAGCCTGCGCGCGAAGCGGCGACCGAGATCTGCAAGGCGCGTTATATTTCCTTCGGCTGCGAAGGCATGGCCGCGAAGATCAAGCCGATCCCGCTGGAAAAAATGGCCGGGCGTTACAAGGCCGGCGAGCTGGCCCAGGTCGTCAAGTAATCGATGCGTTTGGAACGGGCTGCTGCGGCAGCCCGTGTTTCTTATCGGCGGACCCGTTCCGTCGACACTGTTTTCCTGATACTCCTCCCTATGAACAGCCTCTATCAAACCACGATCCAGTCCCTGCCACTGCTCGGCCACGGCAAAGTGCGCGACAACTACGCCGTCGGCGACGACAAGATCCTGATCGTCACCACCGACCGCCTGTCCGCCTTCGACGTCGTCATGAACGAACCGATTCCGGGCAAGGGCATGGTGCTGAACCAGATGAGCGATTTCTGGTTCGAGAAGCTCGGCCATATCGTGCCGAACCACCTGACCGGCGTGGCGCCGGAAAGCGTCGTGGCCCCTGATGAAGTCGAGCAGGTGCGCGGCCGTGCGGTCGTTGCCAAGCGTCTGAAGCCGATCATGGTCGAAGCGGTCGTGCGCGGCTACATCATCGGTTCCGGCTGGAAGGATTATCAGCAAAGCGGCGCCATCTGCGGCATTACATTGGCGCCGGGCCTGCGCCAGGCCGAAAAGCTGCCGCAGCCGATTTTCACGCCGGCCGCGAAAGCCGACCTGGGCGAACACGACGAGAACATCTCGTTCGCCGACATGGAGTCGCGCATCGGCCCCGAGCTCGCCGCCAGGATGCGCGACATCTCGATCGCGCTGTATGTCGCCGCTTCCGATTACGCGGCAACGAAAGGCATCATCATCGCCGACACCAAGTTCGAATTCGGCCTCGATGACGACGGCGTGCTGCACCTGATGGACGAAGTCCTGACCGCCGACTCCTCGCGTTTCTGGCCGGCCGATTCGTATTCGCCAGGCATGTCGCCGCCGAGTTTCGACAAGCAGTTCGTGCGCGACTACCTCGAAACGCTGACCGACTGGAACAAGACCGCGCCGGCGCCAGGACTGCCGCAAGACGTGATCGATAAAACCCAGGCCAAGTACTTCGAAGCCATCGAACGCCTGACCGGCGAAAAGCTGAAGGCCTGAGATGAGTAACGAAGTCAAACCACTCGTGGGCGTCGTGATGGGGTCGTCCTCCGACTGGGACGTGATGCAGCACGCGGTGGAGATGCTGAAAAAATTCGGCGTGCCGTTCGAGGCGCAGGTGATCTCGGCGCACCGCATGCCGGACGAGATGTTCAGGTATGCAGAAACGGCGCGCGAGCGCGGCCTGCGCGCGATCATCGCCGGGGCAGGGGGCGCCGCCCACCTGCCGGGCATGGTGGCCGCCAAGACCATCGTGCCGGTGCTCGGCGTGCCGGTGCCGTCGAAATACCTGCGCGGCGAAGATTCGCTGCTGTCGATCGTGCAGATGCCGAAAGGCGTGCCGGTGGCGACCTTCGCCATCGGCGAAGCCGGCGCCGCGAATGCGGCCCTGACCGCGGTGGCGATGCTGGCCGCGCACGACGACGCGCTGGCCCAGGCCCTGCTGGCCTTCCGCCTCGAGCAGACCGCGGCCGCCCAGGCCATGATCCTTCCCGTTTGATTGCCGTATGAGCGACTCGTTCTTACCAACTGCCCAACCGTCGGCCTGGCTCGGCGTAATGGGCGGCGGCCAGCTTGGCCGCATGTTCGCCCACGCTGCCCAGGCGATGGGTTTCAAGGTTGCCGTGCTCGAACCGGGCCAGGATTGCCCGGCGGGGCAGGTCGCCGAACGCCTGATCCCCGGCGCCTACACTGACCAAAGCGCGCTGGCTGAACTGGCCGCGCAGTGCGTGGCCATCACCACCGAATTCGAGAACGTCCCGGCCGGCAGCATGGCCTGGCTGGGCGAACGCAGCTTCGTCGCCCCAAGCGCATCCTGCGTGTCGATCGCCCAGGACCGCATCGCGGAGAAGCGTTT
>JANNNC010000088.1:0-10666 GCA_031398335.1 Massilia sp. | reverse complement strand
CGCCAGCGCCACGACGCGATGACATCAGGTTCGGTCTTGTCGAGCCTGCTTGATTTTCGTCTGTAGGGCGCACGGCGTAACTCCTAAGATGGTCGTTCTTGCTCTGATTAGAAACAATCTGGGGAAAACGATGCTGATCTTTGTCGTACTTTTGTATTTTTGCCTAGCCTGTAGTCTGATCTGGCTGGCATGTTTCCCGAGTGGACGGACATTGATCAACCAATGGATGTTCGGCTTGCGCAGCCGGTTCGGGCGCGTGGCGCTCTGGCGTACTGGCCAGGCGGCCAGGGTGCCGCCGTCGCGGCGCGACCTGCGGGACGTGTCGCGATCGGTCCTCAAGCAGATGCGCCGCCACTGGATCGCGCTGGCGATCGTGGTGCCGGCGGTGGCGATTCCCTCCTTGCTGGCGCTGGCGCTGCGTACGCCAGACATGCTGCCCAGCTACGAGCCGGTCGCGGCGCTGCCCGACGCCCAGATCGCGGCGCTGCTGCGGGGCGAGCAGCTGGTGCCGCCAAGCGAGCCGCCGCCGCTGGCCTTTTCGACCCAGGAAGTGCTGCAGGTGCGACCGATGCTGGTCAATGCGAGCCGCAACTGGGGCCTGATGCACCCGGTTTTCAACCAGCGCCTGCTGCTTGCATTCAAGATCATGAAAGAAAAGCATGGCTACGACATGGCCTTGCTCGAGGGCTACCGCAGCCCGGCGCGCCAGGATGAACTGGCGCAGATGGGAGGCGTGGTGACGAATGCGCGCGCCTTCCAGAGCTGGCACCAGTACGGCCTGGCAGCCGACTGCGCCTTCTGGCGCAACGGCAAGCTTGTGATCTCGGAAAAAGATCCTTGGGCAATGCGCGGCTACCAGCTCTACGGCGAAGTCGCCGAACAGCTCGGCCTGACCTGGGGCGGGCGCTGGAAGATGATGGACCTGGGCCACACCGAGCTGCGCTTGCGGGGTGTGATGCGGCGGTGAGCGCTCCGCCCGAGGTTGAGGAAAGTCAAATTTTCGATAGGCAATAGATGCGAGCATTGCCTGTCGGACTCTCTCCCAACTTCACACGCTCACCCTATGGCCCGTCTCTGGAAGTTCCTCATCGACAGCCGCGTGCTCGTCGTGATCGGCATCACCGCCTGCCTCGGTATCCTGTTCCTCACCGCGGAAACTTTTGAACTCGGTCTCATCTGGACCCTCATCACGACGCTGGGTTTGCTGGCGCTGTGGGGTAGCTACTGGGGTTTGCGCCAGCTCCTGCGCCGGCGCTCGGCCGCGCGCCTGACCGACAGCCTGGCCGCCGCCAGCGACACGTGCGCCGGCGAGAACGCCAGGAGCGAAGTGGCGGTGCTGCGCAAGAACATGCTGGAAGCGATCGCAACGATCAAGACCTCCAAGCTGGGCCTGACGCGCGGTGCGGCGGCGCTCTACGAGCTGCCCTGGTACATGGTCATCGGTAACCCGGCGGCGGGCAAGAGCAGCGCCATCACCCACTCCGGCCTGACCTTCCCGATCCCCGGCAGCAAAGCGGTGCGCGGCGTAGGCGGCACCCGCAACTGCGACTGGTTCTTCACCACCGACGGCATCCTGCTCGATACGGCCGGGCGCTATTCGGTCCAGGAGGGCGACCGCGCCGAGTGTTTCAGCTTTCTCGAGCTGCTGAAAAAACACCGGCGGCGCGCGCCGATCAACGGCATCCTGATCGCGGTCAGCGTGGCCGAACTGACCGCCGGTCCCGCCAGCGCGTCGATGGAGCTGGCAAAGAGCCTGCGCACGCGGGTGCAGGAACTGACCGAACACCTCGGCGTGTACGCGCCGGTGTATGTGGTCTTTACCAAGGCCGACCTGATCGCCGGCTTTTCCGATTTCTTCCACGACGCCGAACGCACCGAGCGCGATCGCGTGTGGGGCGCGACGCTGCGCTACAACCGGCGCAGTACGCCGCAGGACGTGCTGGCGTTTTTCGATGCGCACTTCGACGAACTGCACGACGGTCTGAAAGAAATGAGCCTGGCGAACATGGCCGGCAACCGCAGCGCCCGCATGCGTCCCGGCGTGTTTACCTTCCCGCTCGAATTCGCCGCGATCCGCAGCCCGCTGCGCGCTTTCCTGTCCACGCTGTTCGAGGAAAATACCTATCAGTTCAAGCCCGTGTTCCGCGGCTTTTATTTCACCAGCGCGCTGCAGGAAGGGCAGGTCCAGGACCTGTCGTCGAAACGCGTGGCCAGCCGCTTCGACCTCGAACTGAACGACCGAACGACGAACGCGGCTGAAGAATCGAACGCCGACGAGGGTTACTTCCTGCTCGACCTGTTCCGCAAGGTGATCTTCGCCGACCGCGACCTGGTCCGGCGCTACACGAATCCCGGCAGCGCGCGCATCAAGTACGCGGCCTTCTTCGCCGCCACCGTGTTGCTGGGCACGGCGCTGGGTGGCTGGAGCTGGGCCTACATGGGCAACGTGCAGCTGGTGGCGAACGTGCAGGCCGATCTCGACAAGGTGATGCGGCTGCAGGAAAAGCGCATCGACCTGCAGTCGCGCCTGGAGGCGCTCGACATCCTGCAGGACCGCATCGAGCAACTGGATAAATTCCGCCAGGACCAGCCGTGGGCGCTGTCGTTCGGCCTGTACCAGGGCGGCAAGCTGGAACGCAAGCTGCGCGACGAGTATTTCGCCGGCGTGCGCGCGGTGATGGTCGAACCGGTGGCCGGCGCGCTTGAGACCATGCTGGCCGAGGTGAACGCCCGTGCCGATGCGCTCGACCCGAATGCGCACGCGGCCCCAAGCAGCAAACCGGGCCAGCCCTACCAGGAAGTCTCGCCGACCAACGTCGCCGACGCCTATAACGCCCTCAAAACCTACCTGATGCTGGGCGATAAAAGCCACGCCGAGCCGGGCCACCTGAACGACCAGTTGACGCGCTACTGGCGCACCTGGCTGGTCGCCAACCGCGGCGCGATGCCGCACGAGCAGATGATCCGCAGCGCCGAGCGCCTGCTGACTTTCCATCTGTCGCAGGTCCACGACCAGGCCTGGCCGCAGGTGACGCTGAAACTGGGCCTGCTCGACTCGGCCCGTGAAAACCTGCGCCGCGTGGTGCGCGGCACCCCGGCGCGCGAGCGCGTCTACGCCGACATCAAGACACGCGCCGCCACGCGCTTCCCGGCGGTGACGGTGGCGCGCATTGTCGGCGACGGCGACGCGGGCCTGGTAGCCGGCAGCCATGCCGTCAGCGGCGCCTTTACCCGCGCGGCCTGGGAAAAATACGTGCTCGGTGCGATTCGCGACGCATCGAACCGCGAACTGCAAAGCACCGACTGGGTGCTGAAAACCGTGGCCAAGGACGACCTCACGCTCGAAGGCAGCCCCGAGCAAATCCAGAAGACGCTGGCCGACATGTACAAGGCCGAGTATGCAAAGGAGTGGGGCAAATTCTTGCAGGGCGTGACGGTGACGGACCTGAAGGGCTTCGAGGGCAGCGTGATGGCGATGAACCGGCTGGGCGACCCGCAGACCTCGCCCATCGCGCGCCTCCTGAAAGCCATTTACGACGAAACCTCCTGGGATAATCCCGTCTCCGCGCGCGCCAACCTCGGCAAGACCGAACCGACGATGGCGGCCTGGTTCAAGGAAGTCGTGCTGCGCCGCGCACCGGCGGACGCGCGCACCCTGGCCGATGCGGTCGGCCCGCTGGCCACCGGCGCGGCCGGCACCATGGGACCGATCGGACGCGAGTTCGCCGGCGTCGCCCGCCTGGTCGGCACGCGAGAAAAGGAAGCATCGCTGATGACCGGCTACCTGGACTGCCTGTCGCGCCTGCGTTCGCGCCTGAACCAGCTGAAGAACCAGGGCGACCCGGGACCCGGCGCCAAGCAGTTCATGCAGCAGACGCTCGAGGGCAGCGGCTCCGAGCTGGCCGACGCCCTGAAATACGTCGACGAGCAGATGCTGACCGGGATGAGCGACGCCCAGAAGGCGGCACTGCGGCCGTTGCTGGTGCGTCCGCTGGTGCAGACCTTCGCCATGATCGTGCTGCCGTCCGAATCCGAGATCAACAAGACCTGGCAGGCGCAGGTGGTCGAGCCGTTCGAGAAAGCGCTGGCCGACAAGTACCCGTTCTCACCGGGCAGCAAGATGGAGGCGACCAGCGCCGAAATCGGGCAGGTGTTCGGCCCCGAGGGCGTGGTGGCGAAATTCATCAATACGTCGATGGGACCGCTCGTGATCAACCGCGGCAGCATGCTCACCGCGCGCACCTGGGCCGATATCGGCATCACGCTCGCGCCGCAGGCGGTGTCGGGCTTCCCGGGATGGGTCGCGCCCTTGTCCAGCAATGGCGTGGCGTCTGCGAATGGCGGCGCGCCGCAAACGGTATTCCAGCTGCAGGCGCATCCGGCGCCCGGCGCCACCGAATACACGGTCGAAATCGACGGCCAGCAGCTGCGCTACCGGAACACGCCGCCGGCATGGACCAATATGGTGTATCCGGGTCCCGGTACCGCCGGCGCGCGCATCAGCGCCGTCACCTTCGACGGACGCACGGTGGAACTGTTCAACGAGCCGGGCCAGTTCGGCATGCGCAAAATGATCCAGGCCTCGACCCAGCAGAAAAAGAGCAGCGGCGTCAACGAGCTGCGCTGGGTGAGCGGTAACATTGCCATCGTGGTCGACCTGCGCGTGGTCAGCAACGCGGCAGCAGCGAGCAGCGGCGGCAAAGGCTTCCAGGGCTTGCGCCTGCCGCCCACGATCGTCGGCCGTCCGGTCGCCGAGCCTGCGATCGTCAGCCTTGCCGCGGGAGCCCAGTGATGCGCGCCCCGGCCCTCGACCGTATCGGTTATTTCGGCAAGATCCCGGCGCGCAGCGACTTCGTCAAGCTCGCGCACGACGCTCCGGCCATGGGCATGCTCGACGACTGGCTGGCGGCCGTGATGCACCGTCTGCCGTCGGATGCGCGCTGGAAGATCAACTACGACGCCATGGCGCCGGTCAGCTTCGCCTTCGTCGGCTCGGCACGCCGTCATGCGGTTGCCGGGCACCTGGTCGCCAGCCGCGACGGCCCCGGCCGGCGCTTCCCTTTCCTCATGATGCGCACCCTCGGCGTGCTGGATCCGACCGCTTTCGTGTCGCGCTGCCCGCTGGCCTTCGCGCCGCTCTGGTCCTTCCTCGAGGCGGCCGCGCCCCAGGTCGTCGATGCCTGCGACCCGACCCTGCACCTGCAGGGCATCAGCGATGCGGCGATCACGCTGGGCGAAAGCGAGGACGCACTGGCGGCATTCCTCGCCACCGGCACGGTCGGCTCGTTATCAAACCTGCTCGGCGGCAAAGACGCCAGCCGCGTGATCCTCGCGCTGGGCCTCTTGCTGCAGCCGGTCATGCACAGCAAACCGACGCAGCTCGACAAGAGCCTGGTGCTGCCGCTGCCGGAATACGAGGCCTTGCGCGCACCGGTAGCCGCGTTCTGGCTCGAACTGGTGGCGCCCTTCGTGCGCCGCGCCGCGTTCGACCTGGCCCTGTTCCTCACTTCGCAGGACGAGCAGCCGGTGCTGGTCATCGGCTTTTGCGGCGCCGCGGCGCAAGCGCTGCGCGGCATCATCGATCCGCTCGTCGGGCAGGAATTGCAGGTGCGCCTGAGCGACACCGGCTGGATCGACGAGCAGCTCGGCCTGGACGTCGACGTGCGCGCCCTGGCCAGCTACCTCGACCAGCCGCAGCTGCCCCTGAAGATGGCGCGCGAACTGTTCCTGAAGACCTTTATCGGAGACGCAACGTGACCAAGTCGATTTTCCTGGCCGCCTTCCTTGTAGCAGCGGGCGCGGCGCATGCGCAGGCGCCGGTTCCTGGCGCGGCGCCGGCCGTGCCCGCGCCAGCCACCGGCGCCGCACCGATCGTCGTTGCCGGCACCGTGGCCGACGAAGCAGGCAAGGCGGCGCTGCTGGCACGCCTGCGCGCGGTGTACGGCCATGAGCGCGTCGTCGACCAGCTTGCGGTCGGCACCGTGTCGACGCCGGCCAACTGGAACGAGTACGTCGGGCGCCTGATCGGGCCGAATCTGAAAATGATCAGCCGCGGCCAGCTGAAAGTCGACGGCAACACGGTCAGCCTGCGCGGCGACGTCTCCAACGAAGGCCAGCGCCAGCAGATCGCCGGCGACATCGCCGCCAGCCTGAATCCGACCTATACCGTCAACAACGGCCTGCGCGTGGCCGCCTCCGAGCAGGGCGTGCTCGATGCGGCGCTGGCCAACCGCCTGATCGAATTCGAGTCGGGCAAGGCCGCGTTGACACCGGCGGGCATGGCGATCCTCGACCAGATGAGCGAGGCCTTGAAGAAGCTCAATGGGATCAAGGTCGAGGTGATCGGCCACACCGACAACGCCGGCTCGCGCGCCGGCAACCTGTCGCTCAGCCAGGCGCGCGCCGAAGCCGTGAAAACCTATGTCGCCACGCGCGGCATCCATGCCGACTCGATCAGCGTGTCGGGCGAGGGACCGGACCGGCCGGTTGCGGATAATCGTACAATCGACGGCCGCGCACGCAATCGTCGCATCGAGTTCAAGGTCGTGCAGTAAGAACCTATCCCAGTAGGGATGAGTCGTTGCTGACGCGCCTGACAAGCGCGGGCCGCATTGCTCGTCGTTGCATGGCTAGCCATGCGGCCTCCTCGCGCCTTGCCCGCGCTTGCCATGCATCGCCCTCAATTTCCTCCTCCCTGCTGGGATAGGTTCAAAGTCGCAGCGAAAAGTAAAAAGCCGCCGGTAGCGCTACCGGCGGCTTTTTTGGTTCACGGGTCAAGGCAGGGTGATCGTCACATTCGCCGCACGCGGCGGCAGTTTGACCAGGTCGTTGTAGCTGGCCAGCGCTGTTTCGGTGTCGTGCGAGAGCTTGGCGCGAAAGCCGGCGTAGGCGCCCAGGGCGGCGAGCGCGAACACCGAGGTGAGCACCCACAGCGACAGGTCGCTGCGCAGCGTGTTGGTGATCTGGTCGGGGCGTTCGGCATGCGGCGCGAAGCCGCGGTTCTTGCCGCGCATGCGCGCGATCTCGTCGCCCAGCCGCGCCGTCAGGTAGCTCAGCTTGTCGTGGCCGTCGAGCGCGTAGCGGCCTTCGAAGCCGAGCAGCAGGCACATATGGAACACTTCCAGCGCCTGCATGTGCACGCTGCCTTTCGCGCGCAGGTCCTCGAGCCGGTGGAAGAAGTGTTCGCCCGCGAGCTGGTCGCCGAACACGCGCAACTGCAGCGGGCGGGTCTCCCAGGCGTCGCGGATTTCATAGTTCGAGCGCAGGATGATTTCGTCGACCGCTGAGCAGAACGCATATTTGGCGGCGGTGACGTCTTCGGCCGCCACGCCGATGGCTTTCGCGTTGCGGTCGACGTCGCCGAGGAAGGCCGTCATGTGATCGGCAAATGCGGCCTTGTCGTGCGGGCCGCAGCCGTTCTTCAGCAGGAACAGCGCGTAGAAACCTTCGTACAGCAGGTCGACGAGGGTGTGCGGCGCGCCGCCGGCGGCGCCGCGTGCCGGCGTTGGGGGCGTGCGGCGTTCGACGTGGGCGCTCATGCCGCCACCCCGATCAGGTCGAGCTGCAGGTCGCGAATCCCGTTCGGCACATAGATCGAGATCGCCTGGGCCTTGAGCATGCTCTCGTACAGCACGCCCTTGTTCTCGAGCGCGAAATAATGGGTGCTCGGCCGCACCGGGAGCGCCGCCGGCACTTGCGGCGCGTGGATCAGCTTCACGCCCGGGAGGGCGGAGAGCACGAACTTGTCGACGTCCTGCGGCGCGCCGAGCTTGAAGCGCAGCGGCACCGCGTCGATCAGCTGCAGCGCCGGCATGTCGGCCGACACCGCGAGATACAGCTGGGTCTGCGCAGTGATCTTGCCCGAGTCGAGGGCGCCGAGGTGGTAGGAAGGCCGGTCGTTCGACAGCGCGATCGAAAAGTAGCGGCTCGAGACGACGGTATCGAGCAGGTCGCGCAGGATCGCGTCCAGGCGCGCAAAGGCAGGGCCGGGATCGAGATGCGAATAGGCCGGCAAGTCTTCCAGCTTGTAGCTGCGCGAATAGGCCATCAGGCCGCCGCTAAGTACCAGCATGTCGGAGAACAGGCGCTCCGGGTGCAGCTCGGGATGATGCAGGTAGTGCGACAGCGCCGCATAGCCGCTGCTGGCGGTATGCAGCAGCCAGAACGAGGACATGTCGCCACCGCGGATCTCGACCACGTTGCGGCTCGGCTCGCGCATGTGGCCGTACAGCGCATTCACCTTGGCCAGCAGCTTTTCCATCAGGCGCGCGACGGCATTGTGCAGGCCGGGCGCGCCCTCGATCGAGACGCTCGGTGCGATGAAGGAGGGATCGACCTCGAAGCCGCCGGTGGCGACGCGGCGCAGGCGCACCAGCGGAAAGCTTTCGTAAGCGGCGAGGGCGTCGATGTCGGACACCAGGCGCACCGTCTTCTTCAAATAGGTGATGCCGGCGTCGGCGGCGTGCGTGAACAGGTCCTGGGTGTCGCGCTCGTGCTGCACGAAACGGGCGTCGTCGCGCTCGGCATCCATGTCGGCGCAGTTTTCGCCATGCGTTTTGATGGCCGGCAGCGCGGCATGGAAGGTGATCGACTGGGTGGCCGGTGGCAGCGCGCCGAGCTTGGCCTGCAGCGGCAGCGCATCGTTCTCGGGCGCGCGGATGATTTCGCCGTCGGCGAACACCAGCGAGAGCGCGTCGATGCGCAGCAAGTCGTTTTTCAGCGCTTCATGGTCGATGGCCAGGCGCCGTACGCCCCAGGCATACGGGTGCAGGGCGCGCGCCGTCTGGTTCAGGCGCGCCTCGTGGTAGCGGTCCTGTTGCTGGAAATGTTGGGGTCGCAAAAACAGCCCTTCGCCCCACAGCAATTTCGATGGCATGTTCATGGCACCTCGAGAAGAAATAGTTTGCAGAAAATAGTGAGATTGCGCGAACGCGACGCATGCTTATTGACAGCGCGCAGGCCCTTGCGTCTTCGCCGCGGCCCCGAGCGGCTGGGCGCCGGCCCCGGCCGACAGCGCGCAGGACTGCAGGCCCACCGTCAGCCCGGACTTTTCGGCCTCGAGGCTGGAGAACGCCAGGCGCCAGCGTTGCGGCGCGGGCGAGTGGAACAAGGCAACGACGGCGACATAGGCCGCTTCCTGCGGCACATGTTCGATCGCGTCGTAGCGCTGGCCCGGCAGCAAGATCTGCTCCCTGACCGCGACCAGGTCAGCGCCGAAGACCTCACGGTCGGCGCCGTCGGCGAGGAAGGTGGCGTAGGGCGCCGCTTCGAAGGCTGCGCTGTGGCGCAGCGCGTAGATACGCGCCACCAGCGGCAGCGGCCGGCCTTGGGCATCGCTGTTGAGCTTGGCCGACGCGTGCAGGCGCAGCGTGACCTGGCGCGGCGACTTCTGCACCTCGGCGCCCTTGCGCAGGCCGAGCGCCTCGAGTACGCGGTCGCTCAAGCCATCCCCGGCCCAGGCGGGGAGACAGGCGAGCAGGAGCAGGCAGACCGGGATTCTCTTCATTTGATTCTTGCCTCTCGTAAATTCGCCAGCGCTCATTTAACAGGAACGCCACGGCTGGCGACTGAGGCGGCGCAAGCCAAGTACGCGTTATGCGCTGTGGCAACCACCTGCCGGGTTGTTGACTCTTCGCAATTGATCGCTTGGTGGTTACCGAATAATGGCGACTGGTTCAACGTACTGGAGAACGAGATGATGTTCAAACGACTGATGCCTGCCATGGCCTGTATCGCCTTGTTGAGTGCCTGCGCGAGCAGTGGCCAAGGGACCGGCGCCAGCGCCAAGGTGGCGACGATGGAAGCGTCGATCGCCGCCGCCGACGCGGCCGTCGCGGGCGGGCAGCCCGACAAGGCGTACGCGCTGCTCAAGGGCGCGAGCCAAGCCTACCCGACCGACAAGACCCCATGGGTGCGCATGGCCCAGATGCGCTTCGACAGCAATCACTATGGCGAGGCGATCGTCCATGCGCTGGAAGCGCTCGAACGCGATCCCGACAATACGCTGGCGAACAGCCTGGCGGCGGTCAGCGGTCTGCGCGTGTCGAGCAAGGCGCTCGGCGACCTGGCGCGCAAGAACAAGCTGGCCGGCGACGTCAAGTCCGAAGCCCAGGAACTGGCCAAGCTGTTGCGCGCGAGCCTGGGCGAGGAGGTCCTCGTGCCCAAGCCGAAGTCGGCAGCCAGGCCGCGCCCCACCACCACCGCGTCGCAAGCCGCCGCCAAGGCGTCGGCCGCCGCGTCGAACGACCCGTTCAGCGCGCTCAAGTAATCAGGTAGACAAGCGAACACCCCCCCAGCGATCACGTGCCGGCGTCCGCCGGCCTGATTTACCCCAGGAGCTGACATGGCCAAGAGTGAAAGCGTCCAAAAGCGCTTGCAGAAGGTGCGCGCGCCGCGTGTGCAGATGACCTACGACGTCGAGATCGGCGACGCCATCGAAAACAAGGAGCTGCCCTTCGTGGTCGGCGTGATCGGCGACTTCGGCGCGGACCCGAATGCGGAAAAAAAACGCCTGAAGGACCGCAAGTTCGTCAGCGTCGACGCCGGCAACTTCGACGAAGTGCTGGGGGGCGTCGCGCCGAGCGTGCAGTTCCGCGTCGAGAACCACCTGTCGGAAGAGGGCGGCCAGTTCGGCGTGCAGCTGCAGTTCCGCGAGATGGCCGATTTC
>JANNNC010000201.1:0-12478 GCA_031398335.1 Massilia sp. | reverse complement strand
GGCCAGCGTCGGGTAGACCTCGAAGTGCACGTGCGGCATGCGCCCGTCGTAGCAGCCGGGGAAGATGGCGGTGAAGGTGACGACGCCGTCGGCATCGGCCACCTGCATGCCGCGCAGGTAGTTTTCCGCGCTGATGGCACTCGAATACATCGCGTAGTTGCCGTCGGGGTCGCAGTGCCAGAGGTAGGCCGTGGCGCCGGCGGCGCTCGCGCAAGCGGCCGCCACGTTCACGATCTTCAGTTCGATCGTCAAGGGCACGCCCAGCGCCACGCCTGAAGCGCCGGCCACGCTCCAGCGGATGTCCGGCCTGACGATGCCCGACAGGGCCAGGGCCTTGGCGACCTTGCCGTGGTTCGCGTTGGTGCCGTCGCCCGGGTACGGGCCGCCGGTTTCCTCGGGGATGACCGGACAGGCGGCGCTGCTGGCGGCCATGGCGGGGGCCGCCGTAGAGCGGCACCGCGGCCGCGCCGGGGAAAGCCAGCGCAGGCTGCGGCGCCGGCTGGCGGCGGCGTTCGGCAGTTTGGCGAGGTCGGCCTGCAGGCCGCCGTGATGGTGTGTTGTGCTCATGCTCGCTCCGGGGTTATGGACGTGGTGCGCGCGGCGGCGCAGGCGGCGGCGATGGGAAACGGATTCATTCTGGCGCCTGGCAGGTTCTCGAAAGACGCCATTCTCAAGTCGCGGCCTGTAAATCGCCGTAAACCGGACGTAAAACCAGGTAAGCACGGCCTTGCTCAGCGTCGGCAAACTGACCATGCTGCCCGAGCAGCGCCGCGCTACCTGGGACGGCACCCACCTCGCGCTGACCAGCACCGAATTCAACCTGCTCGAAGTGCTGGCGCGCCATGCCGGGCGCCCGGCTACTTCTGGCTGCGCGAGACAGGCGCGCCTGTCGCACGCCGTCACCAGCATCGAGGCCGGGCCGCCAGCCGGCTTCATGCTCGATTCGGCCACGGTGGCGCTGAAGTATGGCGGCTTGCCGGCGCTGCGCGAAATCGTCGGGCAGATGACCCGGTACACGGTGTACGCCATCGACCCCATGGGACGCGAATTGCTTGGGCGCGAGGTCACGCCCGCGGTGCTGGCGCAGGCGCGCCGCGAGCTTGCCGCGCCGGGCGGCCAACGGCTGCTCGCGTTCGTGCCGCGCCACCTGCACGCCGGCGCGTCCGCCGGCAAGATGCGGCCGGGTTCAAGGCCGGATGGCGGCGGTCCCGGCCCGCGCAGCCCCCTCGGCCCCGGCTGGCACTGGAGCAAACCGATCCCGCTGATGGCAAGCGTCATCGTCAGCCTGCTCTTCGCCCTGCTGCTCGCCTGGTATTTTTCGCGCCCGATCCGCGCGCTGCGCAACGCCTTCGAGGCCGCCGCCGCCGGTGACCTGGCGCCGCGCTTCGCCGATGGCAAAAGCAGCGGCGGGGACGAACTGAACGACCTCGGGCGCGATTTCGACCGCATGAGCCGCCACCTGCGCGCCCTGATGGATGGCCAGCGCCGCCTGCTGCACCAGCCGCCCGACAAGTTCGCCACCTCGCTCGAACGCATCGAGCGCGCGAGCGTGCGCATGGACAAGCTGGTCGGCGTGCTGCTGACGCTGTCGCGCCTGGAAGCGAGCCCGGACTTGCCGAGGACCGAACTGGTAGACATGCAGGAGCTGGTCGACGGCATCGCCTCCGAGCTGACGCTGCGCGCCGATGGCGAGTGGGTCCATGTCGACGTGCTCGACCGCGGCCCAGGCATTGCGCCCGACGACCTGCCGACGATCTTCCAGCCCTTCGTCCGCTCGCAGCCGTCGAAGAACAACGTCGACAGCCACGGCCTGGGCCTGGCGATCGCCGAACGCGTGGTGCAAGCGCATGGCGGCACGATCCGTGCGATGAACCGCGAGGGTGGCTGGCTGCAGGTGGCGATCGTGCTGCCGCTGGCGCGTTAACGCTCGTGCCAGTAGCGGGCGTGGTCGCGCCGGTGTTCCCGGGTACTGATCCCTGAGCCGAACTCGAAAGTGACCGCGCCCGTTTCGTCGGTACGCACGCGCTGGATATCGAGTTCGCCATAGCGCTCGAATATTTCTTTTTTTGGGTGCTTGTAACGATTCCGATGTCCTACCTGGAACACGCCGATCGACGGTTTCACCGCCGCCAGGAAAGCCGGCGTGGACGAGGTGCCGCTGCCGTGGTGCGGCGCCAGCAGGACATCGGCGCGCAGCTTGTCGGGCGCATGCGCGATCAGTGCGGCCTCCTGCGCCGCTTCGATGTCGGCCGCCAGCAGGATCGCCCGGCCCCGGCTTGAAATGCGCAAGGTGCAGCTGCGCGCGTTCGCCTTCAGGGTCGCGTCGTCGTAGCTGGCCGGTGACGGCTGCAGCATCTCGAACACCACCCCGTCCCATTCCCAGCGCTGCCCGCTGGTACAACGCGTGTGCCCTCTGGCGGCGCGCACGACCCGGTGCCCCTCGCCCAGCGAACTGCGCACGTGCCCGACGCGCAGCGCTTCGAGCAGCGTCAGCGCGCCGCCGACGTGATCGAGGTCGCTGTGCGAGACGACGACTGTGTCGAGGCGCCGGATGCCGCGCGCGCGCAGGTAGGGCAGGATCACGCGGCTGCCCGCATCCTGGCCAGGCGCATACTGCGGGCCGGTGTCGTACAGCAGGCGGTGAGCGCCGGTCTCGACCAGCAGCGCCATGCCCTGCCCGACGTCGAAGGCGGTGACGGTGAAGCTGCCCGGTGTGGGGTAGGCCGGCTGCAGCAGGAACAGCGGCAGCCAGGCCGCCGCGCCGGTCCAGCGATGCGGCCAGCCGCGCGGCGCCAGCATCCATGCAGTGCCCGCCAACGCCAGCGCGAACAGCGCGGGCGGCGGCGCCGGCGCGCTCCAGACGGCCACGGGCAGCGTCGCCAGCCAGCCCAATGCCTGCGCCAGCCACGCGAGCGCGAAATGCGCGCTCCACAGCACCGGTGCGGCCAGCGGCGCCGGCAACAGGCTGCCCGCCAACGCCAGCGGCGTGACGACGAAACTCACCACGGGAATCGCGACCGCATTGGCGAGCGGACCGACCAGCGACACCTGGGAGAACAGCAGCAGCGTCAGTGGCACCAGCCCGAGCGTGACCGCGTACTGCGTGCGCGCGGCCAGCCGCAGCGTGCCGCGCCAGCCAGGCGCCGCGCGGCCAACCCGGCCAAGCCCCGCATACAGGATCACGCCCACCGCCCCGAACGACAGCCAGAAGCCGGGCCACAGCACGGCCCAGGGATCGAGCAGCACCACCAGCGCGAGCGCCAGGCACAGGATGTGCGACACGTTGGTTGCGCGTCCCATCCAGAGGGCGCATGCGACCACCGCCAGCATGTAGAGCGTGCGCTGGGCCGGCACGCCGAAGCCGGCCAGCAGCACGTACAACAGTGCCGCGACCGCGCCGCTGAGCGCAGCCACCTTTTGCGCCGGCAGGATCAAGGGCAGCCGGGCCTTGGTGAAGAAGGAGCGGCGCCACAGGCTGGACATCGCCAGCGCCGCCAGGCCCGCGATCATCGTGATGTGCAAGCCCGAGATGGCGACCAGGTGACTGACGCCGGTGCGATTGAACACATCCCAGTCCGGCTGCTCGATGCCGCGCTGGTCGCCGACCACCAGCGCCACGATCACGCCGGCATACGGCTTGCCTGCCAGTGCTTCCATGATGCGCGTGCGCAGGATGTCGCGGCTGCGTTCGACCAGGTGGCCGGGCGTCAGGACGAAATCGTCAAGTCGCGCATTGCGCGGCGCTGCGCGCACGTAGCCGGTGGCGCGGATGCCCTGCCCCAGCAGCCAGGCTTCGTAATCGAAGCCTTACTCGTCAACCATGTTTTTGTAATATGAGCTTGACATGTCGTAATGCGCCAGTTAGCCTGATCATATTACTCTATACCTACAAAACAGTTATATGACCTATGTCCTGCTTTGGCCAGACGAAGAATTAATGGCGCGATCCGGGTTCTCTGGAATTGCCAACGTTCCCGCCATATTCGACGGGAAATGGAGGTATCAGGCCGAAGTTTCATGGTATTTGCGCGACCGGTCCAAAGGTCAAGCATTTGAACCTCACAGGGACGTCCGACGTTTTCCCACTCGTGATTCCATGGAAACATACGCGCGCGCGTTGACGGATTTTCTCGAGTGGTGTGATTGGGTTAAGCGCGACTGGAGGAAGATCGAGTACAAAAGCGATTTAGTCGACCGCTACCAGGATCATATGCTTGCAGGGTCTTGGTCCGCCGCAAGGGTCGGCTTGAAGCCGAGGACGGTGAACTTGCGCGTAGATGAAGCTGTACACTTCCTTAGCTGGGCGGCGCGCAAAGAGCTGCGCCCTTCGTTCCACGTGAGCGGCTTCCGAACTTCCCGTATGACTGGCGGTGCATCTGCGACAGGGAAATCCGTCGTTGTTACAAGCCGGACAGGCAAGGCCCGCCCAGCCCCGATTGACCTTCGCATTCCAACAACGCTGGAACTACAGAAGTGGCTTAACTACGTCAGCTTGCGAAAGGGACCAACTAAATCGCTAATGTGTGAACTGATTGTTTCCACTGGGATTCGAGAACAGGAATGCGCACAATGGCGTACATTCACGCTGCCAAGCGACCGCAACGAATGGAATATTAAGAACGGATTTTTATCCGTTCAAATTGAGTACGGGGCAAAGGGGCCAAAGCAAAGGAATGGACGAGGTGAGTTGGTTGGGCCATCCCGACGTATTAGCATTCCTATCAGCATTGCTGAGAAGTTAGCGCGATATGCCGGGGCGCCACGAACCAAGTCCCGAATGAAGTATGTAAACGGAGCTGCAAGCGCCTCTGAACGCCGAAAACGCCAACTCGAGCGTGAGGACCGGCTCTTCGTGTCCGAGTATGACGGGCGGCCAATCACGGCCCACACCCTATACAAGGCTTGGGCGGACGTGCCAGCGGAATACAAACCCTATCCCGAGTGGTCCCCCCACTTAGGACGACATTACTGGGCTTGCTCGACCCTCTGGAATGGCTTCGTCGAGAGGGAATTAATGTTGGCCGATGGAGTTGTCGCCACAAGTGACTGGGTAAGTGCCAGCGCTTCCAGCGATCTCCTTATGCTAATTAAGCCGCAGCTCGGACACGTCGACGAAAAAACAACACAAGCATATCTAGTGTGGGTCCGCGAAATGGCGCGAGCGCATGCGGGCCCAAAAAGTAGCGGGCCGACTGACTATTCGCACTGGCTCGAGGAGGAAAACGCATGACTGAACCAAGCCGTAAGGTGCGCAAGGGACACGGAATTTCCCCGCCGGCCGAAGTCATATCAATCGAGGCACAGGATAGCCTTTATTTCATGACGTTACACCCGATCAAACCAGGTCACGTAGATCTCAGCATCTTCGCAACCGGCGCGACAATCGAAGACTGCCCAACGGGACATAGAAAAACATTCATTCCGTTTTCGGGGCGCCCGTCGCTCATCCGAGAACTAGCACCCGAAATCAGACATTTCTACTCCGTATCTCCGCATACGACGGTTGAAGCATTAATGGGAACGTTGCGCTGGTGGTGGCGGCTGCTTGATCGGTGCGCAGATGTCGCGCCTGTAACCTCAGTTCGCGATCTCAACGATATTCATTACGCAACCTATCGGGCCGCTCCATCGCCCGACTCTGTCGCTCAAAAATTTTTCCAGTTGGTGAAGCGAGCGCGCGAGTCCAGGAACCTCGCCCCGCTGTACTGGACATCAATCGCTCCTCCAGAGAAGACCGTCGATCTTATTCCGTATCACGATGTAAAGCGCATTTACCATTACGTCAAGCGCCCTGCGTTTGATGCGCTTCATCGGTTTGAACAATCGCCAAATGACACACCGACTGGCATTGACATACTGCGCCTTTTCACGTTGTTTGTTCTGGCTACAGGTTGGAACGCCGCCACGGCTTTAGATATTGACGTCTCTGTGCAGGACGGGCACGGCAGCTTAAAGTGCATTATTCCGCACCCTCAAAATGAGGAATTTTGCTACGTACGATCAAAAAAGGCGCGGGCCGGTGGCTCTGTCCAGTATGCTCTAAGCAGAAAGAAATCACAGATTTCACCATCAAATATCGTCATCGCGCTGTATCAGCAAACGCAACCATTGCGCGCCCGCCTTACCCGATATTTGAACATCCTGAAGTGGCAACTTAACCGTTGGGAACGCCAGGGCGGGAAAAGCATTCTTGAAATCAACAACAGAAGGATCTTGATTGCTGCAGTCGCGCGGCAAATCAAGTCGCCTTGGTTGTACGCGAGAAGCAACGTCCCTGAAGGGGGGCGTCAGCACCTCCCAGTGGCGGATATTGCCGTTCTTCACAAATATACAATGCACGCTGGTAGGAATAAACTGCGTAGTCCGTTAGTTGTCTGGGCAAGGCAGATTAACGACAACCTGCGTCCTGGAGAGCGGCCAGTCGCCGAGGACATCAAGCTGACTGACTTGCGGGACGCGTACGTCTCGTGGAGATGGGAGCGCAGTGGCTACTCGTGGCTGGACGCCATGCTTGCTGCCGGCCATAAGAATTTGGAGACGCTCCAGCGATACCTTAACAAGAAGCAGCACAAGGCCGCGTCACGACGTGACTTCTTGAAGGTCGGGGATGCGCTTTGGGACACGATAACGTGCCTCGGTGGAGTTGGCGCCTCAAGCAGCTTAAGTACCGTTGTAGCCGCAAAAGTCGCGGGAGCCAGCGACAAACAACTTGTTCGATGGCTCAGTAGCAAGGATCAAACGTATGTCGGTACAGGATGTGCAGACTTCTATAATCCGCCCGATCAATACGCGCGAAATCATCGAATGGGTGATGGCTGTCGCTTCCAGCGCTGCACTCTTTGCGAACATGCGATTTTGCTGCCGGAGAGCTATCATCACCTGGCCAAACGCCGCGTAGAACTGGCGTCAATTAAATCGTCAATTTCGAGTACAAGTTGGCTCGAATCCGACTACCCAGCAGAGTTGCAAAACACCGAAGTCGCTTTGTCTACGTACGACGAACCTAATGTCGCGTCGTCAATCGCATACTGGGAATCTGAAATGAAAAATGGAAAGCACGCTGCACTGTGGCTGGAGGGTGCATATGCCTGAAGCAAACTTACTCGCATATCTCGCGCACAAGGCATCTACTGAACCAACGGTAGACAAAAAAACTACGGCGTTCGAAGTTCCACGCGCATTGCCGCAATCTCTTTCTCCTGTGCAAATACAGCGGATGGGAAAAGACGAGCTGCTTTTACTACAGAGACATTTTAGGCTCGGCACAGAATGGGGACAAATACGTTTTCCGGATGAGTGGATTTCCGGTTCGCAGCCAAACGGACAAGGCACGGTCAACCTTTACACTCGGTTGGGAAGTGCTGCCTCAACCAAACTAGAACTCGAGTTAGGAGTAATCACTGCTGTTCGAATGGTACTCCTCGTGTTTTGCGTTCCTACACAGTGCGGAACGAAAGCCGCAAGACATCTCGCCCCTACTACTATCCTTACGCGGCTTGTCGGACCATGGATCAACTTCATCAAATTCGCGCTTGGCCGACCGAGCAACGATAATAACAGCCTCTTGGGTCGGATCGAGAACTACGCCTACCGATCACGAGAACACGAAGAGGCCAAGCGTTTTGGAAATTTACATGCGCGTGGGTTATGGACCGACACCATCGAACCGCCGCGCATTGAAAGTTTATCAGAAACGTCTAATCGAGATGTCCTTGATGAAATGCGTGTCCCTTCCAAAGGAGGAAGAACAAAAGATCCCTACCTCCCCTTCCCGGACGCCTTTGTCCACGAGGCGGGACGTTGTAGCGCATGGCTTATTAACGAGTTCATGCCGATGTTATTGACAGGTTACGAGGCCGTGCTCACTGTTATAGAAAACCGGCGGGATAAAATGGGCACGGACAATGAATTCTGCCGTCCGACCGCCGACTTCCTATTAAACTATCAATGGCGCGACTTAGCAGGCAATCCATTTGTGGGGATTCCATTTTCGGTGGACGTAAATTTCGGCAGCAGGCCTTGCACTTGGCCGCCATTAGGTTTACAGGAGTTTCAGCAATTCGTCATGATGGCTCAGATGGCAAATTTCTTCGTGGTTGCACTGAGTGCGGGTCCGCGTGCTGGTGAAATTCTTTCTTTCACAACTGACTGTTTAACCGAAAGCAGAGATGGAGTGGCCTTGGCAAATGGCAGAACGTACAAGATTGTTGACGCTTTCGAGGGGGTGACCCGTGACTGGCCAATGCCGCAATTAGCTGTTCAGGCGCTTCAATACCAGAGTAGGCTTTCCGTGATCATATCGCGACAATACCAAAGTCAATATGAACCCGGCAACGTGCCTTTGTGGCGTTTGTTCCATGCTTCAGGTGCGGGAGCGTCGCTTGGCGCCAACTACAATTCCCAAATGCGTTTATATGTGCGCAGACTAAAACTCGGGCACCTCATCGACAGCCAGGCGTTATCCCACCACCGCTTCCGGAAAACCATTGCTCGGCTGGTGGCACTGGCGCAGGTACATGCGCCAAAAATCTTGATGGACATCTTTGGACATAGATCTATCGAAATGACAATGCATTATATTCTCGCCGACGCGTCCATACTGTCCGAAATGCGGGCCGTTAGGAAAGAACTCGTCCTTATAATGGCGAAAAAAGCAATACGGAATGCTGCGTCGAATGGCGGCCCTGCAGCTCCTCACATCAGTAATGCGGTACAGCAAATCGGGTTCCGAACCTCCGGTGAGTACGGTGTCGAAAATGAGGATGACCTTGCCATGATGTTGACCGGGCAAGGCGTTTACTGGATTCAACCACGACCAGGCGTAATTTGCACCAAGTTGGTCGACCAGGTGGGACCATGTGCAAAAGGTCGCAGTCAGCCTAACCCTGCCCGCTGCCAAAGTGACTGCACGTTCAGGCTCGAGGAAGCAGACAACCGGCATCAAGTTGATGAGGCGATCACGGATATTGTCCAGAAAATCCAAAGAGCTTGGGCGCATGAGGACGAAATTCTTGCAGAGGTGTGGACTGGTCAACTCGTGACAAACCTCAGCAGATTCAACGATCTGTCCGTCAAATGGCTGGAGCATCCGGTTGTAAAGAGCGCGCTCAACAGGAACAATGGAAAGGCTGCCGATGTCGAAACTTAACAAACCTCTAAACGACGGCCTGCGGGAGGCAGCTGCTGCGTACGGACAGACGAGGAGCGGCGGAATAGTTTTGGCAATCAAGACCGCGATGGCGACCATCGATGCGGAAATGGCTGACCATGACAATATTTATCCTCACAACAGCGGGAAGCTAAATCAGCGCGAGTTATGCCGCCGCGCCGGCGTGCATCACATGACGTTGCAAGGTCCCGCGCATAAGGAAACAACCCGCAAACAAGTCGACGCTTGGATTGAATCGAAGTCAACCGTGACGAAGAAAGCTGCTATCAAAGCAGTCACCGATCGTGTGGCTTATTGGAAGGAACAACATCGCCTAGTGGCGACTCAGATTCATGTGTACGAGTTGGAACACAAAGAGAAGGATCTCATTTTAAAGCAGTTGCGCGAGGAAAATTCGAAGCTTCGGGAACGGCTTTCAAAAGCCAGCAAGAACAAAGTTTTGAATATCGTAACAAAATCGTGCGAGGAAAAATAGAATGCCAAGGCCATCTGTAATCCCTGCCATCAAGGAGCGTTTGGAAAAATATCTTGAACAGGTCGATGCTGCCTACGACTGTCAGGCCGAAAGCGACCGCATGCCAACGCTTCCACATACGAATGATTACAAAGCAAACGTCACTGCAATAGGTCGTGCTATCGGGCTGAAGGATACGCAGCGGAAGTATCTGCATGAGCATGTAGAATTACGCAGCTTGATTGATTTGGTGGCAGATGGGCAAGGTCTGGCCTTGATCGGCGCACGTTTGTCCACTCAGGAAGATTCAGACGAGGCACTGAAAGCGAGAATGAGGCTGCAAGCCAAGATGGCCAAGGAAGATGCACAAGCAGCGGCCATGGCCAGCGCCCAAGTTGCGTCACTGATGGAATCGCTCGATATTGCCTACAAACAAATAGCGGAGCTCAGTACCGAAGTGCAACGATACAGGGCGCAAATTGAGTTGATGCAGTCAGGTATATTTGTGAAAGTTGACTAATGTCAAGCGTTTGGACAGATGTTATTGTCGAAAAGACATACACATCCACTGAAAAATACGTTGTCTTCGCTGCTCGTACGGGAGACGGGCAACACGTACGTGTTCGATCCACCAAGTTGATTGATCCGGCGCCAGGGGAGATGTACCGGGTGCTCGGCAGCGACGAAGTCTACACGGATAGCCGGGGCATCAAATGGCGGCAAATCGCAACGAACGATCTGAGGCGTGTTGGCATGTCAGGTGCCCTAATTGGGCCGTGGCTACAACGGCTCCCCCACCTTGGGGAGATACGCTCTCGTCGGCTGATCGACGCATTTGGAGTCAATCTAGGCAACGTGCTCAACGATCCAGGTAATCTATCGAAAGTGGCGGCCGCGCTGGATCCATCCAAGCCTCTGCTGGCTCAACGAATAGCAGCAAAAATTTATGCTGATCTTGCCTCCAAAAAAGCTTTCAATCCCATGGCCGAGGAAGAGTTCGGGTTCTTTGCTAAGCTCGAGAATATGGGAGTAACTGATACTGCGGCGGCCAGGTCGCTTTGGCGCCTCGTCGGAGGCGCCGATGCGATCGAACGCTTAATGCGCAATCCTTACCTCGCTTCCGCACTTATGAGTTGGTCTCGGGCGGACCATCTCGGCAAGGCACTCTTACTACAATGCTCCGAAGATACCCGCTTTGAACATCATCCTGCTAGGCTACTTGGCGCCGTAATTAGCGCCTGGCGCGACCTTATCGCTGAAGGTCATACTGCGGCAACGCCTGCAAACTTCCAAGCTACTCTGCTGAGGAAAGGCGTCGACGTCGAACAGTCAATCTCCCTCGCGATCGATAAGCGCCACATTATTATCACAGATGGCTTGTACCGTGCCCCAGGTGCGGCATGGATCGAAGAGAGTCTGGCGGAAAGGCTGCGCGCTTTAGAGAATGCCAAGGGCAATGTGGTCGATATCGAAAAAATCTGCGGCCTTGTTCGTCAAGCCGAAATATTAACCGGACTTTCGTTGCATGCCGACCAGCGCGCCGCCGTTCAGGTCCTACTAACACTGCGGCTAGGTGTATTGCAGGGTGGTGCTGGCGTCGGCAAGACAACGGTAATGAAAGTTCTGGTGTGCGCGTGGGAGCTTATGGGTGGAACAATTCTTATGGGCGCTTTGGCTGGCAAGGCTTCACTGCAGCTTTCACGCGGGACATCAACTAATGACAAGCCACGCCAAGCCTATACGATTGCTCGAATCCTCCGTACGCTAGAAAAAAACAGGGGGCAACAACAAAACATGGATCTCTTCGGCGGTCATTCAGGAGACGAAATAGTTCTCAGTGAACGAACATTATTTATAATTGACGAGGCGTCAATGGTCGATACCGGCAGCCTGCAAAAGGTGTCGGAGCACTTACCTCTCGGCTCGGCGATTTTGCTTGTAGGAGACTGCGGCCAATTGCCTCCGGTAGGGATGGGGCGAGTTTTCCATGACTTGGTGGAAGATGGATCGAGAGTGGTGACACTAAGCAAGGTGCTTCGTCAATCAGACGACAGCCCCGTCCCTGCAGCGGCGACCGCGATCCGCGCCGGGAATTTGCCAAGGATACCGCAATGGTCCGTTCAAGAAACAGGTATTTTCGTTGTCTACGACGAATCGAAGCTTTACGATGTGTACATAGAGGCTCTATCTAAGTCATCGGATGTCATGTTAGTGGCCGCCAAAAAGAATACTGTTGATAGGTTCAATAAAAAAGCCTCAGAACATCTCCGAATTCTCAGAGGTTCTGACACGCAACAGCAAGCTCTGAGACTCGGCCCTCTAACATCGGTCGCCGAGCGTGACCCGGTAGTTTGCACACGCAACCATTACAAACTGGGATTGTTCAACGGGCTTCTTGGGATTGTAATTAAAGCGGATGCCGACGAAGGTGTTGTCATCCTTTGGGACGGATCGGACTCACCGATGAGTTTGCCGCGTGAATTGTATAACGACATTGAGCTGGCCTATGCTATTACATGCCATCGTGCGCAGGGATCCGCTGCAAAATATGTGATCGTTTATGTCGAGGATTCTCCTCTCGTTACTCGTGAGTGGCTTTACACGGCAGTTACGCGAACGCGCGATACTGTGATCCTTGTCGGTAGTCCGAACGCGATGCAAAAAGCGGTAGCCAGACGCTCTGATCGTGTTACGGGCTTTGCATTAAAGACGAATTAAAGAATGTTTTTTTCAGAATTCGAAATGTGATTTGATAATGGGCAGTGAATTCTGACGGTTCTTAAGTGTAAGTCGGTGTCAAGGGGACCGTGGAATAAATGGGGAGGCTCCGCCGCCCCGTTTATGCCGCGAAAGCC
>JANNNC010000165.1:0-39101 GCA_031398335.1 Massilia sp. | reverse complement strand
CAGCGAGCGTTTCAAATATGCGCTGGGCAGGATTGCCGTCTACGAACCCCTGAAAAACGTGCTGGGCCTGTCGCGCGTGCGCGTGGCCTATACGGCCGGCGCGGCGATCGGCCCCGACCTGTTCCGCTTCTACCGCTCGATCGGCGTCAATTTAAAACAGTTATATGGATCCACCGAGACCTGCGCCTAAGTCTGCCTGCAGCCGGACGGGAACATCAAGTTCGACAGCGTCGGCGTGCCGGCGCCCGGGGTCGAAGTCAAGCTGGCAGCGAATGGCGAAGTATTAGTCAAAGGCGTGTCGAACATGGACGGCTACTTCAAACGCCCGGATGCGACGGCCGAGGTGATCGACAGCGACGGTTATTTCCATACCGGCGACGCCGGCATGTTCGACAGCGATGGGCACCTCAAAATCATCGACCGCGCTGCCGACGTCGGCACCATGAACAACGGCGCCATCTTCGCGCCCAACTACATCGAAAACAAGCTGAAATTTTTCCCCTTCATCAAGGAGGCGGTCGCCTTCGGGAATGGCCGCGACCAGGTCTGCGCCTTCCTGAACATCGACATGGAAGCGGTGGGCAACTGGGCCGAGCGGCGCAACCTGGCCTATTCCGGCTATGTCGACCTGGCGGCGCACCCGCAGGTGCAGGAGCTGATGCGCGACTGCGTGCAGAAGGTGAATGCCGACCTGGCCGCCGAGACCTTGATGGGCCAGACCCAGATCCACCGCTTCCTGGTGCTGCACAAGGAGCTCGATCCGGACGACGACGAGCTGACCCGCACCCGTAAAGTGCGGCGCAAATTCGTGGCCGAAAAATACGCGGTGCTGATCGACGCCCTGTACAGCGGCAAGGCCTCGCAATTCATCACGACCCAGGTGAAATTCGAGGACGGGCGCAGCGGGCTGGTAAGCGCCGACCTGCGCATCAATGAGGCCGCCACCTACCCGGTCCTCAAGGAGGCAGCGTGATGGACATGATGCACACACCGACGCAGCCCGGCAGCGGACGCCGCATCGGCGAGGTGATCCTCGATCTGAAAAACATCTCGCTGGCCTTCGGCGGCGTGAAGGCCCTGACCGACATTTCGTTCGACGTGCGCCAGCACGAGATCCGCGCCATCATCGGGCCGAACGGCGCCGGCAAAAGCTCGATGCTGAATGTGATCAACGGCGTGTACCGCCCGCAGCAGGGAGAAATCGTGCTGCGCGGCGCACGGCGCACCAACATGGACTGCTACAGCGCGGCGAAAGCAGGCATTGCGCGCACTTTTCAGAATATCGCCCTGTTCAAGGGGATGACGGTACTGGACAACATCATGACCGGCCGTAACCTCAAGATGAAGACGAATTTCCTGCAACAGGCGTTTTACCTGGGTGCGGCGCGGCGCGAGGAAATCGCGCACCGCGAAAAGGCCGAGGCCATCATCGACTTCCTGGAAATCCAGGCGATCCGCAAGACGCCGGTCGGGCGCCTGCCCTACGGCCTGCAAAAGCGCGTCGAACTGGGCCGCGCTCTGGCGGCCGAACCGGAAATTTTGCTGCTGGACGAACCGATGGCCGGCATGAACGTCGAAGAAAAGCAGGACATGTGCCGCTTCATCCTGGATGTGAACGACCAGTTCGGCACGACGATCGTCCTGATCGAACACGACATGGGCGTGGTGATGGACATCTCGGACCGGGTCGTCGTGCTCGACTACGGCAAGAAGATCGGCGACGGCACCCCGGACGAGGTACGCAGCAACCAGAACGTCATCAGGGCCTACCTGGGCCAGGCCCACGAGGAGGATGCAGTATGAGTTTCTTCATCGAAGTGCTGCTCGGCGGCTTGCTGTCGGGCGTGATGTACGCGCTGGTGGCGATCGGTTTCGTCCTGATCTACAAAGCGTCGGGCGTGTTCAATTTCGCCCAGGGGGCGATGGTGTTCTTCGCCGCCCTCACCTGCGTCGGCATCATCGACAAGTTCGGCGTCTCGCTGTGGGTGGCCATTCCGATCACGATGCTGGTAATGGTGGCGCTGGCGCTGGCCATCGAACGGGTGGTCTTGCGGCCACTGGTGAACCAGCCGGAAATCACGCTGTTCATGGCGACCATTGGCCTCGCCTTTTTCATCGAAGGCCTGGCGCAGCTGATCTGGGGCTCGCAGGTCCGCAAGCTCGACCTGCCGATCGAGGACGTGCCGAACCAGTACCTGATGGACAACTACAACATCCTGGTCTCGCAATTCGACATGACGGCGGCCATCGTCTGCGCCGTGCTCGTGGTCGCGCTGGCGCTGCTGTTCTCGAAGACCAAGGTCGGACGCGCGCTGCGCGCCGTGGCCGACGATCACCAGGCCGCGCTCGCCGTCGGCATTCCGCTGCAACGGATCTGGGTCGTGGTGTGGTCGGTGGCGGGCTTGGTCGCGCTGGTCGCCGGCATGCTGTGGGGCGCACGCAATGGCGTGCAGTTCGCACTGACGTTTATCGCGTTAAAGGCCTTGCCGGTGCTGATCCTGGGCGGGTTTACTTCGGTGCCGGGCGCGATTGTCGGCGGCCTGATCATCGGCGCCAGCGAGAAACTGGCCGAGGTGTATATCGGACCGATGGTGGGAGGCGGCATCGAAGGCTGGTTCCCGTATGTGCTGGCCTTGCTGTTCCTGCTGGTGCGGCCCGAAGGGCTGTTCGGCGAAAAAATCATCCGGAGGATTTGAGCCATGTTGTACCGTGAAGCCGGACAATTCAAGACCAGCTACCAGTCGGACGGCCAGATCCTGCCGATCCGCCAGGACCGCATCGCCCTGTCGACGCTGTTACTCGTCGCCCTGGTCGTGGTGCCGCTGTTTGCCTCTCCCTACCTGCTGTCGGCGATCCTGATCCCGTTCCTGATCTTCGCTCTCGCCGCGCTGGGCCTGAACATCCTGACCGGCTACGCCGGCCAGCTCTCGCTCGGCACCGCCGCCTTCATGGCGGTCGGCGCCTACGCCTCGTTCAATTTCGTGGCGCGCATTCCGGGCATTCCTCTGCTGCTCGCCTTCGTGCTGGGCGGCCTGTGCGCGGCCATGGTCGGCATCGCGTTCGGCTTGCCCTCGCTGCGCATCCGCGGCTTTTATCTGGCCGCGTCCACGCTGGCGACGCAGTTCTTCGTCATCTGGTGCCTGACCAAGATCCCGTATCTGACCAATTACAGCGCCTCGGGTGTGGTGACGGTGCAGACGATGCAGATCTTCGGCTACCGTTTTATGACGCCCGAAGCGAAATACCTGCTGGTGCTGGGGATAGTCGCGGGCATGGCGCTGCTGGCGAAGAACATGATCCGCTCGAACGTGGGACGCTCGTGGATGGCGATTCGCGACATGGACATGGCGGCCGAAGTGATCGGCTTTCGGCCGCTGCGCACCAAGCTGCTGGCCTTTGCGGTGAGCTCGTTCTATTGCGGCGTGGCCGGCGCCCTGTACGCCTTTGCCTACCTCGGCACGGTGGAGCCGGAAGCCTACAGCCTCGACCTGTCGTTCCGCATCCTGTTCATGGTGATCATCGGCGGGGTCGGCTCGATTCTCGGTTCCTTCCTGGGCGCGGCCTTCATCGTGCTGTTGCCGATCTTCCTGAACATGATCGCGCACGCGCTCGGTATCGCCACGAATTACGCCTCGAACCTGGAGCTGATGGTGTTCGGCGGCTTGATCATTTTCTTCCTGATCGTCGAACCGCATGGCCTGGCGCGCCTGTGGCAGATCGGCAAAGAGAAATTACGTCTGTGGCCTTTCCCGCACTGAGAATCTATTCAACGTCGTTAATAAAGAGGAGACACCCCATGAAACTCATCCAAACGATCCTGCTCGGCGCCGCCATCTCGGGCGCCTGCGGGCAGGTGCTGGCCGCCGACCAGTTCGTGGCCCTGCCGTCCTACCGCGTCGGCCCCTACGCCGCCGGCGGTTCCGGCATCTATGGCGGCATGATCGATTATTTTAATCTGGTCAACGCGAACGGCGGCATCAACGGCGTCAAGATGACCTGGGAAGAGTGCGAGACCGAATACAACGCCTCGCGCGGCGTCGAGTGCTACGAGCGCCTGAAAACGAAGAACGGCGGCGCCACCCTGATCGATCCGCTCTCGACCGGCATCGCCTACGGCATCGTCGACCGCGTCGCCGTCGACAAGATCCCGATGACGATGCTCGGCTACGGCCGCTCGGATGCCGCCAACGGCAAAGTGTTCCCGTATGTCTTCCCGCTGGTGACGAGCTACTGGAACCAGGCCGCGGCCATGATCAAGTACCTGGGCGACAAGAACGGCGGCTATCCCAAGCTGAAAGGTAAAAAGATCGTCTACCTGTACCACGATTCGGCCTTCGGCAAGGAAGCCATGCCGGTGCTGGATGCGCAAGCCAAGCAGTATGGTTTTGAACTGATCAAGATCGCCGTGGCGCCGCCGGGCAGCGAGCAGCAGTCGCAATGGCTGCAAATCCGCCAGGCCAAGCCGGACCACGTGATCCTGTGGGGCTGGGGCGTGATGAACTCGGTGGCAATTAAAACCGCGCAGCGCAACGGCTTCCCGCGCGAGAAAATCCTCGGCGTCTGGTGGGCCGGTTCGGAAGAAGACACGATCCCGTCGGGCGAAGCGGCCAAAGGCTATACCTCGATGACCTTCAACACGCCCGGCAACTACCCGCTGCTGGACGAACTGCGCAAGAAGGTCTACGCCACCGGCAAGGGCAACCTGGCCGAGCAGAGCCGCATCGGTTCGGTCTACCACATGCGCGGCGTGACCCTGGGCATCCTGTGGACCGAGGCGATCCGCACCGCGCAGGAGAAATACGGCAAAGGTAAAACCATGACCGGCGAGCAGGTGCGCTGGGGCTTGGAAAACCTGAACGTCGATGCGGCGCGCCAGAAGGCGATCGGCGCCTTCGGCATGTTCCCGACCATCAAAACCAGCTGCGACGACCACGAGGGTTCCGGTGCGGTGAAAGTCCAGCAATGGGATGGCAAGAAGTGGGTCGCGATCACCCCGAACTGGGTGGTCGGCGACAAGGCCCTGACGCGCAGGCTGCTGGAAGAGTCGTCGCTGGCCTATGCCAAGGAAAAGAACATCACGCCGGCCTGCATGCAGTAATTCACGTTGATGGACCCGCCCCCGCTGTTTGACGCGGGGGCATTTTGGAAGTCATGACATGACCAGCACCAGCGAACAGCCCTACCTGGCGGTAAACAACATCGAAGTCATCTACGACCACGTGATCCTGGTGTTAAAGGGCGTGTCGCTGCAGGTGCCGAAGGGGAAGATCGTGGCCCTCCTGGGCGCGAACGGCGCCGGCAAGTCGACGACCCTCAAAACCATCTCGACCTTGCTGCGCGGCGAACGCGGCGACGTGACCAAGGGAGAAGTGCGCTTCCAGGGCGAGCGCATCGACCAGCTCACGCCGAATGAACTGGTGCGGCGCGGGCTGTCCCAGGTGATGGAGGGACGCCACTGCTTCGGCCATTTGACCATCGAAGAGAATCTGCTCACCGGCGCCTACACGCGGCGCATCAATCGCGGCGAACTGAGTGCCGCGCTGGAGTCGGTATATCACTACTTCCCGCGTTTAAAAGAGCGGCGCTCCAGCCAGGCCGGCTACACCTCGGGCGGCGAACAGCAGATGTGCGCGATCGGGCGGGCCCTGATGGCGAATCCCTCGATGATCCTGCTCGACGAACCGTCGATGGGCATCGCGCCGCAGATCGTCGACGAGATCTTCGGCATCGTCAAGGACCTGAACCAGAAGGAAGGCGTGTCCTTCCTGCTGGCGGAACAGAACACGAATGTCGCCCTGCGCTACGCCGATTTTGGCTACATCCTCGAGAACGGCCGCGTGGTCATGGATGGCGCGGCCAGGGACCTGGCCAACAACGAAGACGTCAAGGAGTTTTATCTGGGCGTCTCTGGCGCAGGCCGCAAGAGTTTCAGAGACATGAAGTTTTATCGGCGCCGCAAGCGCTGGCTGGCCTGAACACGGACTACCCCACCGGAGAAGCACATGCACAGCATCCCCCTCGATGCGCTGGAAACGCGCGCCCCGGAACAACGCGAACGCGATTTACTCGCCCGTTTACCGGGACTGATCGCGCGCGCGCAGCAAGCCCCGGGCTGGGCCCGGATCCTGGACGGGGTCGACCCGGACAGCGTCACCACGCGCGACGCGCTGGCCGCCTTGCCGGTGACCCGTAAATCCGATTTAAAAACGCTGCAGGAAGGAGCGCCGCCCTTCGGCGGCCTGGCGGCGACGGCCACCAGCGACCTGGCGCACGTGTTCATGTCGCCCGGCCCGATTTTCGATCCCGAAGGCCGCGGCGCCGACTGGTGGCGCTTCGCGCGTCCGATGTTCGCGGCCGGCGTACGCGCCGGCGGCCTGCTGCAGAACTGCTTCAGTTACCACTTCACGCCGGCCGCCTTCATGGTCGAAAGCGGGGCCGCGCGCATCGGCTGCAGCGTGATCCCGGCCGGCACCGGCCAGACCGAAATGCAGGTACAGGCGATGGCGGCGCTGCGGCCGGACACCTATGTCGGCACGCCCTCCTTCCTGCGCATCATCATCGAAAAGGCGCGCGAAAGCGGGGCCGATATCAGCAGCGTCCAGCACGCGCTGGTCGGCGCCGAGGCGCTGCCGGAATCGCTGCGCAACTGGTTCCGCGAACACGGCGTACCAAACGTGTTCCAGACCTATGCCTCGGCCGACATCGGCAGCATCGCCTACGAGACCGCCACCGATGGCGTGCTCGATCCGGGCATGGTGCTCGATGAAGAGGTGTTATTGGAAATCGTGCGGCCCGGCAGCGGAGAACCGGTGGCGCCGGGCGACATCGGCGAAGTGGTGGTCACCCTGTTCAATCCCGATTACCCCCTGATCCGCTTCGCCACCGGCGACTTGTCGGCGCTGCTGGTCGGTGGCGTGCCGAACCTGCGCACGAATGTCCGTATCAAAGGCTGGATGGGCCGCGCCGACCAGACCACCAAGGTGCGCGCCATGTTCGTGCACGCCTCGCAGGTGCAGAACATCGTGCGCCGCCATCCGGAAATTGTAAAAGCGCGGCTGGTGGTCTCAGGACAGATGGCGAACGACAGCATGGCCTTGCAATGCGAAGTGTCTGGCGTACCCGCCCCCGCACTGGAAGCGGCGATTGCGGCGTCGATCCGCGACGTGACCAAGCTGCGCGGCGACGTGGCGTTCGTCGCGCCGGGGACGCTGCCGGATGACGGCAAACTGATTGAAGACGCACGCGACTACAGCTGAAGGAGAGTGGAATGATGCCGCTGTTCGATGCGCAGGTTGAACAAAGCGTGCGCGCCAGTTTCGCGCGCCAGAGTGCGATGCGCCTGATCCAGGCCAGCCTGGGCCTGGTTGCGCAGGGACGCACCGAAATTCACTTGCCGCACTGGGACGGGGTCGAGCAGCAGCATGGTTTTGTCCATGGCGGCGTGGTCGGCATGATCGCCGATTCGGCGGCCGGCTATGCGGCCATGACCGTGGCCCCTGCGCAGGCCTCGGTGCTGACCGTCGAGTACAAGATGAACCTGGTGGCGCCGGCCGCTGGCGAGCGCCTGGTCGCGCGCGGGATGGTGGTGCGCGGTGGGCGCACGCTGATCGTCACAAGGGCTGAAGTATTTGCCATCAAGGACGGCAAGGAAAACCTGTGCGCGCTGATGCAGCAAACCATCATGGTCATGCAGGGCAAAGGGGAAAAATAAAGCTGGAATCTGCCTCGTGCCAATAGTCCGCCCGACATTGTGAATATTCGCGATAATTAACGCATTCACCTTACCGTCAATGAGCCATGCAAGATTTTCAAGTTGTGCGCGCCCGGGCCCTGCTCGAACATGCGCAAGAGATCGTGACCCCGGACGAGGTTCAAGCTGCCGTGCGCCAGGTGGCGGACGTGCTCAATGCGCGCTTCAGGCATCCCGATAACACCACGTATCCGCTGGTGCTGGGCGTGATGGGCGGCGCCGTCGTCTTCACCGGCACCCTGCTGCCCCAGCTCGACTTCCCCCTCGAGTTCGACTACATCCACGTCAGCCGCTACGGCGACGACGACCGCGGCGGGCAAGTCGTGTGGAAAGTCATTCCGCGCCAGAACGTGGCCGGCCGCACGATCGTCGTGCTCGACGATATCCTCGACGAAGGCGAGACCCTGGCCCACGTCAAACAGAGACTGCTCGACATGGGCGCGGCCGAGGTCATCATCGCCGTGTTCGCCGACAAGAACATCGGGAGAAAGAAGCCGATCGTGGCCGACATCACCGGGGTGACGCTGCCGAATGCCTTCGTGGTGGGTTTTGGCATGGACGTGTACGGCTACTGGCGCAACCTGCCGGGGCTGTGGCAGATCCGCCAGGAAGATTTAAAACCGGCGGAACCGCCAACCGAGTATCCGATTCCGGATGTAAAAGCCTCCGGAACCGGCGTCTTCGAATAAACGCCAAGGCCTCGTGAACGGGGGCCTTTTGCATTGTGGGCTCCGCTTAGCGCAGCGCCAGGCGCGCACGCGCCGCCTCGTATTCGCGCGTCAGGCGTTCGACCATCTCGGCCACGGTCGGCACGTCGTGCATCAGGCCCACGCCCTGGCCCGCCCCCCAGATATCTCTCCAGGCCTTGGCTTTCGAGCCGCCGTCGCCAAAGCTCATCTTGCTCTTGTCCGATTCCGGCAGCGCTTCAGGATCCAGGCCGGCGTTGACGATCGACTTTTTCAGGTAGTTGCCGTGCACGCCAGTAAACAAATTCGTGTAGACCACGTCGGCCGCGTTTGATTCGACAATCGCATCGCGGTATTCGTCGCTGACGTTCGACTCTTTCGTGGCCAGCCAGCGCGAGCCGATATAGGCAAAATCGGCACCCATCGCTTGCGCCGCCAGAATCGCGTCGCCGCTGGCAATCGAACCGGACAGGGCAATCGGGCCGTCGAAGAATTTACGCACTTCGCCCACCAGCGCGAACGGAGACAAGGCGCCGGCATGGCCGCCGGCGCCGGCCGCGACCAGGATCAGGCCGTCGACGCCGGCTTCCAGTGCTTTCTGTGCGTGGCGGATCGAGACCACGTCGTGCAGCACGATGCCGCCATAGCTGTGCACGGCGTCGAGCATCTCTTTCGGCGGCGCGCGCAAGGACGAGATGATGATCGGCACCTGGTGCTTCACGCACACTTCCACATCGTGCTCGAGGCGCGTGTTCGAGGCGTGCACGATCTGGTTGACCGCGATCGGGCCGATTTTTGCGCCCGGGTTGGCGGCGGCGTAGTCGGCCAGCTCTTTCTGTAAATCGGTCAGCCAAGTGTCGAGCAGCTCGGCCGGGCGGGCATTCAGGGCCGGGAAGGAACCGACGATCCCTGCCTTGCACTGCGCCGCGACGAGGGCCGGACCGCTGGCGATGAACATCGGCGAGGCGATGACGGGTAAGGAGAGGTTTTGCAATACGGTTGGCAGCGTCATGGGCAGCTTTCGGCGTGGAGTGATTGTGCGTGGCTCGCTGATTATAGGGTCAAAAAAGCACGCTCGTGCTAGATCGGCGGCTCTAATTTACTGGTCGACGAGGTAGGCGCCGTCGATGCGGGCGGCCTGGGCGCGGATCAGGGAGGCGATGGCCCAGTTGGCGAGGGCGATGCAGGCGTCGGAGGCCGTTTCAGGACCGTTCGGTATGCCGGGTGCCGTCGCGGCATGCGGACGTGCGTTGAACGCGTGGGCGGGGGACGCGCCCACGCACCGGATCGGCGCGCGAATTGCGGTGGACTCGACATTATCCACTGGCATCCCTCGCGACCGAGCGTGGGCAGCTTCGCTGCCCACGCGTCCAACCAGCCCTGGATCAATCGCCAACGCTGCAACATCCATCTGCCGCAAGGCACTGCCTACCACCGGAATCGCCGCCAACAAGCCAGGCACCTCGTTCAACACGATCCGCTGCCGCTCGAGCAGCAAGAATTTTACGAGCACCTTCACCGCATTTTCCGCATTGCGCTTCGGGTCCGCCGACAAATAATCGAGCCGCGAATACGCGCGCCCTAACGCCCCCGGCACATCCGCGAACATGCGCCCATGCCCGGGAATGACGACCCGCGCATCGAGCGAGGCAATCAGGTCGAGCGTCGCACGCGCCTCAAGGAAACCGGACTCCCCATCGAGTTCCGGAAAAATGACACCAAAACCGTTTTCCCAGAGCGCATCGCCCGAAATCAGGATGCCCTCGCCTGGACAGAACAGCAATACAGCATGCGGATCGTGGCCCGGGGCGCCCAGCACGTCCCAGGCCATGCCACCCAGTTCCAGCCTTTGCTGCGGCTGCAACAGCGCATCGAACGTGAAACGCGCGCATTGCTGGCCCGTGGCGCGGAAAGTGAGCGCTTCCTCATCCCAGGCGGCGACTTTTTCACTTTCCGCCGCCGGAATGGCGGTGTGACAGGCATACGCCGCCTGCAGCGCGGCATTCCCGCCGCAGTGGTCCGAATGCAGATGGGTATTCAATAAGCGATCCAGCGGCTGGCTGCCCAGCGCGTGGCCGACCAGCGCCAGCGTTTGTGGCGCATGCGTCACATAACCGCTGTCGACCAGCGCCGTCTCGCTTCCCGTAAACAGGACATTGTTCGACGACAGCCAGCCGCGCTCGAACAGGCGCATCGTCGCGGGCAGGCGCGGCGCCATATCAGCCAAAATCCAGGTCCGCTTCGCGCCGCCGGATCTCGACCCAGACCGCGCGTTTCGCTTCGTCGCTGGCGCTGCCCCAGGCGACGATCTCGTCGATCGTGCGCAGGCAGCCGCGGCACAGGCCGGTTTGCTGGTCCATCTCGCACAGGCTGATGCAGGGCGAGGGAACCGGGGCCTGCAATTCGGGAGAAGCCAGGCTCATGCGGCTGCCTCCGCCTGCGCTTGACGCTTATTTGCAACACGTTGATTGAAGCGTTCCGTGTCGATCACACAACGCTCATGGGTGCCTGCGCAGACCCGTTCCTGCTGGTCCCAGGCCTCTACCTTAAAGCGCACGCGCTGGCCCTCGACGGCGGTCACTTCGCCCGCGATGCGCAGGGTCATCCCGGGCGGCGTCGGCGCCAAATGCTGAAAACTGACCATGGTGCCCAGGCTCTGTTCACGGGGCCAGTCGAGGAAAGGCAGCATCCCGTGCACGCAGGCCAGCTCCATCATGCCGACCAGGTAGCCGGTGGCCAGCACCTCCGGCATGTCAAGGCAAAACGGGGTGTCGTGGTACAGCTGGGGGACGGTGGCGCGCGCGGGCACCGTGTACTGCCATGCGAAGCGCAGGCCGGGTTGACATTCTGGACTCATGGAGAAATAGATTACCCGATTCAAACGAATCGCGCTTGACCGTGGAATTCAGGCGCGTAGACTTGGCACCATTAAAAACCATCCATGTGGATGGTATACAGATGGTCTGAAAGGATGGTGTAAGAAATGCGGAGCCAGATGATGACAACGAACGAAGCAAGACCGAAGTTGGCTGACACGGAAAAAATCACGATCAACCTGGGCATGATCGACCTGGGCCAGATCGACCTCCTGGTCAGCGAAGGGTTTTACAGCAACCGTACCGACCTGATCCGCACAGCCATCCGCAACCAGCTCAACACGCACGCGGACGTGGTCCGGCAAACCGTCGCCCGCCGCAGCCTGGTGCTCGGGATGCACCACTATTCCCGGGCTGACCTGGAAGCGGCGCAGCAAGCCGGTATCCGGCTGCAAATCCAGGTGCTCGGCATGGCCAGCATCGCCAGCAACGTCACGGTCGAACTGGCCCTGGCCACCATCGAATCGATTTCGGTCCTGGGGGCGCTGCATGCAAGCAGCGCCATCAAGGCCGCATTGGCAGAGCGCATCAAATAAGCGCACATAAAAGGAAGTCAAATGAAACTGAACATGAATATGAATAACAAGCTGTTCGCGCAAATGCGTGCAGCCACCCGTAGCCTGATCAAGAAGCCCCAGATCGATACCAACAAGGTGATCCAGGATGCGTTGAAGAACGCCTCGGCCATGACCCAGGCGGCGCAGGCGCAGATGAGCGGCCTGTCGCAAGCCAACGGCATGGCCCACCTGCGTACGCCGTCCGACGTGCCGGACATGCTGGCCGAACTGAGCCGTACCTTCGGCCACGGCGGCGCCGCGGCCAACGAACCGGCCGTGCTGCTACCCGGCGCCTTCAGCGACGGCAGCTTTACCAATCGCGCCGGCACCCGCAGCTATAAACTGTATGTGCCGAGCACGTATCAGGAAGGCAAGCAGGCGGCGCTGGTCGTGATGCTGCACGGCTGCACCCAGGATCCGGACGACTTCGCTACCGGCACCCAGATGAACGCGCTGGCCGAGGAATCCGGCTGCCTCGTTGTGTATCCGGCGCAATCGCGCCAGGCCAATTCTTCGCGTTGCTGGAACTGGTTCAGCGACGTCGACCAGAAGCGCGACCATGGCGAACCCTCGATCATTGCCGGCATCACCCGCGAGATCATGGGCAAGCACAGCATCGACCCGGCCCAGGTGTATGTGGCCGGCCTGTCCGCCGGCGGCGCGATGGCCACCATCATGGGTACCCTGTACCCGGACCTGTATGCGGCCGTCGGCGTGCACTCGGGCCTGCCCTACGCCTCGGCCCACGACCTGCCGTCGGCGCTGGCCGCCATGCAGGGCCAGCTCCAGCGCCAGAACAAACCGGGCAAGGCGATCCCGATCATCGTCTTCCACGGCGACCAGGACCACACCGTGCACCCGACCAATGGCGACGAGCTGATGGTGCATGCCCGTGACGCGGCCGAGATCATGGCGGTCGAACCGGGCCGGGTGCCGGACGGCCACGCCTACACCCGCACCACGCACAAGCGCTCGGACGGCAAGCTGCAAGGCGAGCACTGGGTCATCCACGGCGCCGGCCACGCCTGGTCGGGCGGCAGTGCCCGCGGCAGTTATACCGATGGCAAGGGACCGGATGCCAGCCGCGAGATGCTGCGGTTTTTCAGCACGCATCGTTGAGACGACCAGGCAGCATTGGCCGGCCGCTTCATGCGGCCCGGCGGCGGCGTCCCCCGCCTCGGCTCCATGCGAGATGATGCGCGAGTGCCGTGCGCCGGCCACTGCTGGCGCTCAATCCCCGCGCAGGAACTTTTTCTCGACAGTTACGTCGGCGGTTTCGGCAATGTGCGCACGCAGGCAGGCCGGGCACCAGCAGCGGGCGTCGCTGCCGGGCAGCGGCACCACCGGGGGCAGTTCGGTGCACCAGCACGGTCCTTCTCCACCATCGGCCATGGCACAGCCAAATGCGGCGCCGCAGCGGCTACATTGGCTCATGGCGCAGCCTTGCGACAGGAATTATTCGTCATGTGTAATATCGTAGAAGCATTCATCGGCAGCGATCCTGACACGGTCACACGATAAAATACAACAAGTGCGCCATAGAATGCCCACAAGGGCGCCCGTGTTGCCTGTAAAATCTCCGCCACATTCATTTCGGACTCCCCATGAACGCTCACGTGACCAGCTTGAAAACCGAGGAACCATCGAGTGACCTGACCGCGGTTTCACCGCAGATCAAGGCACAGATCCTGGCCGAGGCGCTTCCTTATATCCGCAACTTCCATGGCAAGACGATTGTCATCAAGTACGGCGGCAATGCCATGACCGACGAACGCCTGAAGCACGGCTTCGCGCGCGACGTCATCCTCCTGAAACTGGTGGGCATGAATCCGGTCGTGGTGCACGGCGGCGGTCCCCAGATCGACAACGCCCTGAAAAAAATCGGCAAGCAAGGCACCTTCGTGCAAGGCATGCGCATCACCGACGAAGAGACCATGGAAGTGGTCGAGTGGGTGCTGGGCGGCGAAGTCCAGCAGGACATCGTCATGCTGATCAACCACTACGGCGGCCAGGCAGTCGGCCTGACCGGCAAGGATGGCGGCCTGATCCGTGCACGCAAGATGAGCATGCCGGACAAGGAAAAGCCGGGCGAATTTGTCGACATCGGTTTTGTCGGCGAAATCGAAGCCATCAATCCGGCGGTCGTGAAAGCGCTGCAGGACGATGCCTTCATTCCGATTATTTCTCCGATCGGCTTCGGCCAGGACGGGCAAGCCTACAACATCAATGCCGACGTCGTGGCCGGTAAGATCGCGGAAATCCTGAAAGCCGAAAAGCTGATCATGATGACCAACATCGCCGGCGTGCAAGACAAGCAAGGCAATTTGGTGACCGACCTGTCGGCGCGCGAAATTGACGAGATGTTCGAAGACGGCACGATTTCCGGCGGCATGCTGCCGAAGATCTCGTCGGCACTCGACGCAGCCAAGTCGGGCGTGAACACCGTGCACATCATCGACGGCCGCATCGAGCACTCTTTGTTGCTGGAAGTCTTGACCGAACAGGCGTTTGGCACTATGATCCGGTCGCACTAAACAAATGTGGTGGCGTCCATGCCGCCATATCAGTACCGCCCTTTTAGCTCAGTGGTAGAGCACTCCCTTGGTAAGGGAGAGGCCACGTGTTCAATCCACGTAAAGGGCACCATTTCCCCTCTCAGTACACCCGCTCCACCTGCAAGCCGCGCTGGCGCAGCAGTTCCGGTACGCCGCGTTTCCCCAGCAAGTGCAGCAAGCCGATCGCCGCCACGGCATTGTTTTCGCGGACTAATAAAGCGGCAAGCTTGTCCGCCATCGGCCCGTTGCGTTCATCCAGTACCACGTCGCGCACGAACTTGCCGCTGACGCTGTCGTCGTTGTCGATGCGCTCGGCGATGGCATCGAGGGCCTTGTGGTCGGCGCGCTCGTAGGCGTCGAACAGTTCGCGCGCCTCGCGCAACTGGCGTCCCGAGGCCATGTGCTCCAGGGTTTCTTCCAGCAGGCTCCACTGCGCCTCGAGCGGCAGCCGGTCCAGCAGCGCCGCCTGGTATTGCGCCGACTCGAGCTCGGCGATGCGGGCCTTGCCGCGCGCCAGGCTTGCCAGGTGCGCGTCCACGCCGAGTGCCGGGTCGTAGCCCAGGCGCGCCACGTCCCGCACCGCGAGGATGGTCACCAGCATCCAGGGTTTCAATTGCGCCACGGCGGCCAGATTGACGCCCTGCTGCGTCAAGGCTTTCTCCAGGCGCTGCCGGCGTTCGGCGGCCAAGCCCGCATACCCCGGGCTGCCGGGCGCGAACAAGCCGTGCTTGCTGAACGCCGCCTGCACGCCGGCCGGGTCCGCCGCCATATCGATTTCCAGCGCCAGAGTCGGCGCCCCCGCGATGGCCTTGCCGATGCGCGGCTCGAGCGGATAGTAGGCGGGCTTGCCCGCGTGGATGGTCCCGTACAGGTACAGCGTATTGCCCTGGTCCTTGCTGGTCACCGTAAACAGCGCCCCGCGCTCGGCCGCCAGTGCCTGGCACGCCATGAGAACGAAGCCGAAGAAGGCCACTATAATCGGACGTCGCATCCATTTCTCCTGTTATTTATAAAAGCGTGCCAAATCATATCCCCGCCTCTCCCGTCTGGCTATTCGACCTGGATAACACCCTGCACGACGCCTCGCACGCGATTTTTCCGGCCATTAGCGCCAACATGAACACGTATATCGCGCGCGTGCTCGACGATGGCGTCACGCCCGTCACCCAGGCGCAAGTCGATGCCGCGCGCCTAGGCTACTGGACGAGATATGGCGCCACCTTGCTCGGCATGATGCGCCACCACGACGTGGACGCCGCCGATTTTCTAAGCGAGACACACGATTTACACGACCTGCGCGCGATGATGCGGTCGGAGACGGGCCTCGGGCGCTTGCTGCAAAAACTCCCTGGCCGAAAAATCCTGCTGACGAATGCGCCACGCGACTATTCGAAGCACGTGATGCGCCATTTGAACCTGGGGCGCCATTTCGCGCACCACATCGCGATCGAGCAAATGCACGTGCACGGCCAGCTGCGCCCAAAGCCGTCGAAGCTGATGCTCGCTCGCCTGCTGCGGCGGCATGGGGTGGCGGCGCGCGACTGCATCCTGGTCGAAGACACGCTGGCCAACCTGAAAAGCGCCAAGCAACTGGGTCTGCGCACGGTGTGGGTGACGCAATACCTGCGCGTGCGCGAGAACAGCGCGCTGGCAACGGCCAAGCCACGGATGCTGATTTCTCCTCAGTACGTCGATGTCAAAGTAAAATCCGTGCGGCAGTTGCCGAAGCGGCTGCAGCGGCTTTGCTCATCTACCTGATTACTCGACTAACTCTTCTTTCGGAATCCCATGGCAAGCACCAAGCCAGGCCAGCGCAAGTTGCAAATCCTCCAGGCCCTGGCGGCCATGCTCGAGCAGCCCAAGGGAGAAAAGATCACCACCGCCGCCCTGGCGGCGCGTTTATCCGTGTCGGAAGCGGCGCTGTACCGTCACTTCGCCAGCAAGGCGCAGATGTTCGAGGGTCTCATTGATTTCATCGAGGCCAGCGTATTCGGCGTCATCAACCAGATTCTCGAGAAGGAAGAGCGCGGCGTCGACCAGCTGCATGCGATCCTGCAGATGCTGTTGTCGTTTGCCGCGAACAATCCGGGCATGACGCGCGTCCTGATCGGCGACGCGCTGGTGGGCGAAGACGAACGCCTGCAACTGCGCATGAACAGTTTTTATGACCGCGTCGAGCTGGCCTGCAAGGGCGCCCTGCGCCTGGCCGCCAGCCAGGGCCATGGCATCGAGGACGATGTCGCGGCGCGCGCCAGCCTGCTGGTGAGCTACGTCACCGGACGCTGGCACCGCTACGCCAAGAGCGGCTTCCGCCAGGTCCCGCTTGACGCCACGGGCGTACAATTGTCGCTCCTGCTGGCCGCCTGACGTTTACCATGCACACCGTCTTTGCACTGCTCGACGATGCGAGCGCGGAGGGCCACGCACAGGCACGCTCGCGCCTGTACACGGGTCACGCCGGCACCTTGCACTGTGTCGATGCCGGCAGCTGGGAGGGCGTCCTGCACGCGCTGCAGGCAGCCCTCGCACGCGGCCTGTACGCCGTTCCCCTGCTGACCTACGAACTGGGCGCGCACCTGCTCGCCATCCCCGCTAAGGCGCTGCCAGGCCCGCTGGCGCAGGTGCTGCTGTTCGAACGCTGCGACGTATTGAGCGCCAGCGAAGCCCTGGCCTGGATCACGACGCGCGCGGCAGCCGACACCCCGGCCGGCGTGGCCGACATCCGCGCGAATGTCGACGAAGCGCGTTTCGTCGATGCCATCAACCGCATCCGCGACTACATCGCCGCCGGCGACACCTACCAGGTGAATTACACCTACCGCCTGCGCTTCGACGCCTTCGGCTCGATCTTGGCCCTGTACCAGCGCCTGCGCGCGCGCCAGCCGGTGCCGTATGGCGCGCTGATCAGCCTGCCCGATGGCGGCGCGCTGCTGTCGTTCTCGCCGGAGCTGTTCGTGCGCCACACGGGCGACGTCCTGCTGGCACGGCCGATGAAGGGCACGGCGCCGGCCAGCGACGACCCTGAAACCGATGCGGCACGTGCCGCCGCGCTCGCGCTCGACCCGAAAAACCGCGCCGAAAACCTCATGATCGTCGACCTGCTGCGCAACGACCTCGGACGCGTGGCGCAGACCGGCAGCGTCGCCGTGCCCAAACTGTTCGAGGTAACGCGCTTCGGCGCCGTGCTGCAGATGACTTCCACGGTGCAGGCGAGATTGCGCACGGATGCGACGCTCGCCGAGGTGTTCGCGGCCCTGTACCCGTGCGGCTCGATCACCGGCGCGCCCAAGCGGAGAACGATGGAAATCATCGACGAACTCGAACCCGACCCACGCGGCATCTACACCGGCGCGATCGGCTGGTTCGATCCGCCGGGAGACGGGCGCGCGTTCGGCGATTTCTGTTTATCGGTGCCGATCCGCACGCTGGCCCTGGGCCCCGGAGAAGGACTGCGCCGCGGCGAGCTCGGGGTCGGCGCCGGCATCGTCCACGACAGCGACCCGGTGAGCGAGTTTGCCGAATGCCAGTTAAAAGCGCGCTTCCTGACCGGGCTAACGAACGAGTTTGACTTGTTCGAGACCATCAAGGCCTCGTGGCAGGATGGCCCGCGCCACCTCGACCTGCACCTGGCGAGGATCGGCGCGTCGGCCGCCTATTTCGGCCTGCCGTTCGATGCGGCAGCGGCGCGTGACCTGGTCATCGACACCTGCCTCGCCCTGCCGCTTGCCGGAGGCGTGCACCGGCTGCGCCTGACGCTCGCCCCACACGGAGCATTGACTATCGCCTGCGCTCCCCTGGCGCCCTTGAAAGAGCCGGTGCGCGTCGTGCTGGCAGACGCGCCGACGCAGTCAGGCGATGCCTTCCTGCGCCATAAGACGTCAATCCGGTCGCGCTACGACGCCGCCTGGCGCGCCGCCGAGGAGAAAGGCGCGTTCGACGCCCTGTTCTTCAACGAGCGCGGGGAATTGACGGAAGGGGGACGCAGCAATGTGTTCGTGCGCATCGAGGGCCGCTGGTACACGCCGCCGCTGTCCTGCGGTTTACTGCCGGGCGTGATGCGTGCGGTGATGCTGGCCGCGCCGGCCTGGGATGCCAGCGAGCGCGTCATCACGCGCGCGCTGTTCGAGAAGGCCGAGGGGATCGTGGTGTGCAATGCGCTGCGCGGGCCGCTGCTGGCGATCCTGTAGGGCGGGCACGCCTGACCCGCCCTACCGCAATAGGGCTTACAGCCCCAGTGCGCCTTCGACTTTACTCACCAGCTGCGGATCCTGCGGCGTCACCTTGCTCGGGAAGTGCTCGATCACTTTACCGTCGCGCCCGATCAGGTATTTGGTGAAATTCCACTTCGGCTCCTTACCCGTTTCTTTCGCCAGCGCCGCATGCAGCGGGTTGGCGTTGGCGCCGGTCACCGGCGTCGGCGCGAACATCGGGAATTTCACGCCATAAGTGTTGTAGCAGAGGTCGGCAATTTCCTTGGTGCTGGCCGCTTCCTGCTTAAAATCGTTCGATGGGAAGCCGAGGATCACCAGGCCGCGCGGGCTGTATTTCGCATACAGCTTTTCCAGGCCCTCGTACTGTTTGGTATAGCCGCAGTAACTGGCTGTGTTCACGACCAGCACCACCTTGCCGGCGTACTGGCACAGGTCCTGCGGCGCTTCGTCTTGCAGGCGCTTAAAACTCTGTTTCAACAGGACCGGGCAGGCGGCGGGCGCCGCACTGGCCACCGCCAGCGGACGCGGCGGCGCCACGGCGGTCGGTTGGGCGTGGGCCGAGGCGATAGCAGCCAGCAGGGATAGAGTCAAAACGGTTTTCAGCATGATGGGTCCGGGTTGGTTCAAGCGTTGAGCTGGCGGTGTTCGATTTTCAGGCAGTGGTTCATCACCACATCGAGCCCGGCGGCGCGCGCCATGTCGGCGGCGGGCTGGTGTTCTATCTCGAGCTGCATCCACAGGCAGCCGGCGCGCACCGCGATGGCATCGCGCGCCAGCGGCGGGATGTGTTCCGACTTGCGAAAGCAATCGACGATATCGATCCGCTGCCCGCTGGGCGCGATCGCGTCGGCCGCTTCCTGCAGGCTGGCGTGGACGCGCTCGCCGAGGATTTCCTGGCCGGCATAGGCCGGGTTCACGGGCAGGATGCGGTAACCCTGCCCCTGCAGGTATTCGGCCACGCCAAAGCTGGCGCGTTCCGGCTTGTTGGACAGGCCGACAACGGCGATGGTCTTGCTGTCTTGCAGGATTTGGGCAATCGTTCTCATGGTCGCTTGGAGGTGTCTGGTCCTTGCTAGCTTAACAGGTTTAGTTTGTCCCCCGCGCGTTTGCGCGAACCCATACACCTGTGAAAAGATGGCGCATTCTCCTGCTTGGACTCATCCATGAAAATCATTCCAGGCGCGCCCACCATGGCCGTCCTCCTCCTGACCCTGACCTTTGCCGGCTGCGCCCTGAAACCGGCCACGCACGACCCCGCAGTCGTTCCGGTCGCCGACTGGGGCGGCAGCGCCGCCGACCCGATCAAAGCGCGGCGCCACGCGATTACCCACATCACGCTGCACCACCAGGGCGAGCCGTTTAAACCTGGCACCGATCCGCGCCAGTACCTGCGCAACCTGCAGACCTGGTCGAGGAATACGAAAGGCTGGCTCGATATTCCCTACCATTACATCACCGACCTCGCGGGCCGCACTTACGCCGGACGCGACATCGCCTATGCCGGCGACACGAATACCGAATACGACCCGCGCGGGCATGCCTTGATTGAAGTCGTCGGCAATTTCGAGGACGTCGAACCGAACCAAGCCCAGCTCGATGCCGTGGTCGACGTAATGGCGATGCTGGCGAAGAAGTACAAGGTGCCGGTCGAGAACATCGCCAGCCACCGCGACCATTCCGACAACACCGTGTGCCCTGGGGCGAATTTATATCGGTATGTCCAGAGCGGGTATTTCAAGGAGCAGGTCGCGCTGCGCCTCAACACCCGGTAATCCCGCTAGAACGGTCGGTGAAATAAAAAAGGCAGAGCCGCAGCTCTGCCTTTTTTGGGTACCGCTTGAAAACTTACCGACCGCGCGAACGCAAACGCTGAATTGCTGCCAGCTGGGCGATCGCCGAGGCCAGTTCGGCTTGCGCTTTCGCGTAGTCGACCTGGGCATCCTGCGATTGCATCAGCTCTTCGGCCGCCTGCTTGGCCGCGGTCGCTTTTGCTTCGTCGAGGTCGCCACCGCGGATCGCGGTGTCGGCCAGGACCGTCACGCCGTTCGGCTGCACTTCGAGGATACCGCCGGCAACGAAGACGAACTCTTCGCCGCCGTCAGCCTTCTCGATGCGTACCGCACCCGGGCGGATGCGCGTGATCAGCGGGGTGTGCTTCGGGTAGATACCCAGCTCGCCCGCTTCACCCGGCAACGCGACGAAGGTTGCTTCTCCGGAGAAGATTTGCGCTTCTGCCGAGACCACGTCAACGTGAATTGTGTTTGCCATGTGTGTCCTTCAGGTTGAAGTGCCGACTCAGGCAGCCAGTTTCTTGGCTTTTTCGACCGCTTCTTCGATGGTGCCGACCATGTAGAACGCCTGCTCCGGCAGGTGGTCCAGTTCGCCCGATGCGATCATTTTAAAGCCCTTGATCGTGTCTTTCAGCGAAACGTACTTGCCTGGCGCGCCCGTAAACACTTCAGCGACGTGGAACGGCTGCGACAGGAAACGCTGCATCTTGCGAGCACGTGCGACCAGCAGCTTGTCTTCCGGTGCCAGCTCGTCCATGCCCAGAATCGCGATGATGTCACGCAGTTCCTTGTAGCGCTGCAGGGTGCCCTGGACAGCGCGTGCGGTGTCGTAGTGTTCCTGGCCGACGACGAGCGGGTCCAGCTGGCGCGAGGTCGAGTCGAGCGGGTCGACCGCAGGGTAGATACCCAGCGAAGCGATGTCACGCGACAGAACGACGGTCGAATCGAGGTGGGCGAAGGTGGTCGCTGGCGATGGGTCGGTCAAGTCATCCGCAGGGACGTAGACGGCCTGGATCGAGGTGATCGAACCGGTCTTGGTCGAGGTGATGCGCTCTTGCAGGCGGCCCATCTCTTCGGCCAGGGTAGGCTGATAACCCACCGCCGACGGCATACGGCCCAGCAGTGCCGAGACTTCGGTACCGGCCAGGGTGAAGCGGTAGATATTGTCGACGAAGAACAGAACGTCTTTACCTTCGTCACGGAAGGCTTCGGCCATCGTCAGGCCGGTCAGCGCCACGCGCAGGCGGTTGCCTGGTGGTTCGTTCATCTGGCCGTAGACCATCGCGACCTTCGAGTTTTCAGGCGTTTCCAGGTCGACGACCTTGGCGTCCGCCATCTCGTGGTAGAAGTCGTTACCTTCGCGGGTACGCTCACCGACGCCGGCGAACACGGACAGGCCCGAGTGCGCTTTGGCGATGTTGTTGATCAGTTCCATCATGTTGACGGTCTTGCCGACGCCGGCGCCGCCGAACAGGCCGACTTTACCGCCTTTGGCGAACGGGCAGACCAGGTCGATGACCTTGATGCCGGTTTCGAGCAGGTCTTGCGATGGCGACAGCTCATCGTAGGCAGGCGCGGTGCGGTGGATCGATGCCATGCGCTCGTGGCTGACCGGGCCGCATTCGTCGATCGGGTTGCCCAGCACGTCCATGATGCGGCCGAGCGTCGCGACGCCGACCGGCACCATGATCGGGGCGCCGGTATTCTGGATCATCATGCCGCGACGCAGGCCTTCGGAGCTGCCCAGCGCAATGGTACGGACGATGCCGTCGCCAAGCTGCTGTTGTACTTCCAGGGTCAGTTCGGAGCCTGCCATTTTCAGTGCGTCGAAAATTTTCGGCATGGCGTTACGCGGGAATTCCACGTCAACCACTGCGCCGATACACTGAACGATTTTGCCATCAGCCATGTTCGTTCCTTCAGATATGAATAAATTCTTATTTAGACCGCTGCCGCACCGGCGACGATCTCGGAGAGTTCTTTGGTAATCGCTGCCTGGCGGGTCTTGTTATAGATCAGCTTCAGCTCGCCGATGACACTGCCAGCGTTGTCGCTTGCCGCCTTCATCGCGACCATGCGCGCCGACTGCTCGGACGCCAGGTTTTCCGCGACGGCCTGGTACACCAGGGCCTCGACATAACGCACCAGCAATTCGTCGATCACGACTTGCGGTTCCGGTTCGTAGATGTAATCCCACGAAATCGAACCGGTATCCGCTTCCAGGTGCTTGGCCGGCAACGGGAGCAGCTGTTCGATCACCGGCTCCTGCTTCATCGTGTTGATGAACTTGGTGTAGCACAGGTAGACGCCGTCGAGCTTGCCATCCTGGTATGCGTCCAGCATGACCTTGATCGGACCGATCAGCTTGTCCAAGTGCGGGGTGTCGCCGATTTGCGTCGCATGCGACACGATCGGCACGCCGACGCGGTTCAGGAAGCCCAAGCCCTTGTTGCCGATGGCAACGGCCTCGATACGGCTGCCTGCTGCATCGAATTCCTTCGCCTTGAGCGTCACCTGGCGCAGGATGTTGGTGTTCATGCCGCCGCACAGACCCTTGTCGGTCGTGACGACGATGAAGCCGACAGCTTTTGCCTGCACGTGCTTGGCTTGCGCCATGAAGACGTGCGTGTACTCCGGATTTGCGCCGGCCAGATTGGCGGTGATGTTCCGAATTTTTTCACTGTAGGGACGGGCGGCGCGCATCCGGTCCTGCGCCTTGCGCATTTTCGATGCGGCGACCATTTCCATCGCCTTGGTGATCTTCTTCGTATTTTCTACGCTCTTGATCTTGCCACGAATCTCTTTGCCTACTGCCATGAGTCCTTACTCCTTCCGGTACCCGGCACTGCATCGAAAAATGCAGTGCCGGACTATCCATTTTTATTTAAAATGCGCCGGATTTTTTGAAATCAGCAATGGCGGCGGCGAGTGCTGCTTCGGCGTCCTTGTCCAGTTGCTTGGTTTCTTCGATCTTCGACAGGAGCGCAGCCTGCTTGGTCTTCAGGTAGCCGTGCAGGCCGCTCTCGAAAGCCAGCACTTGCTTGACTTCGATACTGTCGAAGTAGCCCTTGTTGACGGCGAACAGCGATGCGGCCATCAGCGAGATCGGCAGCGGCGAGTACTGTGGCTGCTTGAGCAGCTCGGTCACGCGCGCACCACGGTCCAGCTGCTTGCGGGTCGATTCGTCCAGGTCCGATGCGAACTGCGCGAACGCAGCCAGTTCACGGTACTGCGCCAGGTCGGTACGGATACCGCCCGACAGGTTTTTGATGACCTTGGTCTGGGCGGCGCCACCGACGCGCGACACCGAAATACCGGCGTTGATCGCAGGACGGATACCGGCGTTGAAGAGCGAGGTCTCCAGGAAGATCTGGCCGTCGGTAATCGAAATCACGTTGGTCGGCACGAAGGCGGACACGTCGCCCGCTTGGGTTTCGATGATCGGCAGTGCGGTCAGCGAACCGGTCTTGCCGGTAACGGCGCCGTTGGTGAAGTTCGACACGTAGTCGGCGTTGACGCGCGCAGCACGTTCCAGCAGGCGGCTGTGCAGGTAGAACACGTCGCCAGGGTAGGCTTCGCGGCCCGGTGGACGGCGCAGCAGCAGCGAGATCTGGCGGTAGGCAACAGCCTGCTTCGACAGATCGTCGTACACGATCAGCGCATCTTCACCGCGGTCGCGGAAGTATTCGCCCATCGCGCAGCCGGAGTAGGCCGAGATGTATTGCATGGCGGCCGATTCCGACGCGGAAGCGGCGACAACGATCGTGTAATCCATGGCGCCGTGCTGCTCGAGCGAGCGCACGATGTTTTTAATCGTCGAGGCCTTCTGGCCGATTGCAACATAGACGCAGGTCACGTTCTGGCCGCGCTGGTTGATGATCGCATCCACCGCGACAGCCGATTTACCGGTCTGGCGGTCGCCAATGATCAGCTCGCGCTGGCCACGGCCGATCGGCACCATCGCGTCGATCGACTTGATGCCGGTCTGCATAGGCTGGGAAACCGATTCGCGGGCGATGACGCCTGGCGCGATCTTTTCGATCGGGGCGGTCAAGGTGGTGGCGATCGGACCCTTGCCGTCGATCGGCTGGCCCAGCGCGTTGACCACACGGCCACGCAGCTCGGGACCGATCGGCACTTCCAGAATGCGGCCGGTGGTCTTGACGATGTCGCCTTCCGAGATGTGCTCGTAAGCACCCAGGATGACCGAACCGACCGAGTCGCGCTCGAGGTTCATGGCCAGGCCGAAGGTGTTGCCCGGGAATTCCAGCATCTCGCCCTGCATCACGTCCGACAGACCGTGGATACGGCAAATACCGTCGGCGACGGAGATCACCGTGCCTTGATTGCGAACATCAACGGATGCTTCGAGGCCCTGGATCCGGCTCTTGATCAGTTCGCTGATTTCAGATGAATTAAGTTGCATGAGTGCTAACTCCTAATAGTTTCTTGATGCGTAGGGCAAGACTGAGATGCCGGCGATTGTGCGAAGTTCCGCTTACGCGACCAGGGCAGCGTGCATCTGCTGCAGCTTGGCGCGCACCGAGGTATCGAGCACTTCATCAGCGACCAGCACGCGCACGCCACCGATCAGCAACGGGTCGACGGTGACAGTCGGGTTCAGCTTGCGGCCAAATTTCTTTTCCAGTGCGCCAACCAGCTCGGCCACCTGGGCATCGCTCAGCGCAAAGGCACTGGCGATTTCCGCGTTGGCGGCGCCGAGCTGGGCATTTTTGAGCACCTGGAACTGCGCGCCGATTTGCGGCAGCAGCGTGATACGGCCATTTTCAGCCAGCATCGTCAGGAAGTTCGTTGCCTCCGGCGTGACCGGGGCCTTGACCAGCGAGGCCAGGGCGGCGACCAGGTCGGGGACGGCCAGGTTCGGGTTGGCGGCAAACGCCTGCACATCAGTGTTGGCGCCGACCTGGGCCAGTTCGGACACCAGTTCGGACCAGGCTGCCATGTTGCCCTGTTGGGCGACACGGAACAGCGCTTCGGCGTAGGGACGGGCGACGGTTGCGAGTTCGGCCATGATTACAGCTCGGTCGACAGTTGCGACAGCAGGGCGGCGTGCGCTTCTGCGTTCACTTCGCGCTTGAGGATCTGCTCGGCGCCTTGCACTGCGAGGGCAGCGACCTGGCCACGCAGTTCTTCGCGCACGCGCGTCACTTGCTGCTCGGCGTCGGCGCGGGCAGCGGCAACGATACGGGCGGCTTCGTCGGCGGCGGTCTTCTTGGCGTCGTCGATGATCATCTGGGCGCGCTTTTCGGCGTCGACAATGCGCTTCTGGCCTTCGTCACGAGCACCGGCCAGTTCGGCCTGCACGCGCTTTTCGGCGGCAGCCAGGTCGGCCTTGCCACGGTCGGCGGCGGCCAGCCCATTGGCGATCTTCTCGGCGCGCTCGTCGAGCGCTTTCATCAGCGGAGGCCACACGAATTTCATCGTGAACATCGCGAGGATGAAGAAGACAGCGAACTGGGCAAACAGAGTTGCGTTAAGGTTCACGGTATTTTCCTTCTCACAAAAACGGATGCCGAACCGCGATGGTTCGGCCCTTCAAAACCTGAGATGCGTCGTCTTAGACTGGGACGAACGGGTTCGCGAAAGCGAACAGCATGGCGATACCGACGCCGATCAGGAATGCCGCATCGATCAGGCCGGCCAGCAGGAACATCTTGGTCTGCAGGGTGTTCATCAGTTCTGGCTGACGTGCAGAAGCTTCGAGGTATTTACCGCCCATGATAGCGATACCGATACAAGCACCGATAGCACCCAGGCCGATGATCAAACCGCAAGCCAGTGCAACAAAAGAAAGGTCAGTCATGATTACTCCAAAAAGTGAAATTTAAAAAAAACTAGATTAAAAACTACTACTTCGTTACTACTACGATTCTGTTCGATGCTCTCTGCGCCGATCAGTGGCCTTCGTGGGCCTGACCGAGGTAGACCAGCGTCAGCATCATGAAGATGAATGCTTGCAGGAATACGATCAGGATGTGGAAGATCGCCCAGATCGAGCCGGCAATCACGTGGCCGACAAAACCGAAGACAGTCGCAGCCGAGCCCAGCAAAGCGATCAAGAGGAACAGCAGCTCACCGGCAAACATGTTGCCGAACAGTCGCATACCGAGCGACACCATTTTTGCTGCGTATTCGATGATATTCAGGAGCAGGTTGAATGGCGCCATCCAGATGCCGAACGGTGCCGAGAAAAGTTCGTGGATCCAGCCGCCGAAGCCCTTGATCTTGATGCCGTAGTAAATCATCAGCACCAGCACGCCCAGCGAAATGCCGATGGTGCCATTCAGGTCGGCGGTTGGCACGACGCGGTGATACGGGAACAGGTGCTCGACGCCGAGCCATTTAAAACCTTCGGCAAACAGATCGACCGGCAGGAAGTCCAGCGAGTTCATCAGTGCAACCCAGACGAACACGGTCAGGGCGGCCGGCGCGATGAAGCTGCGGTCGCCGTGAACGATGGACTTGGCCTGGTTATCGACCATCTCGACGACGATTTCGACGGCCGCCTGGAAACGGCCCGGCACGCCAGCAGTTGCCTTGCGCGCGGCCATCCACATGACGAGGCAGCCGAGCACGCCCATCAGAATCGACCAGAACATGGTGTCGTAGTGAATGATCGAAAAGTCGACCGGACCGTCCTGGTGATGGTTCGACAGGTGACCCAAGTGGTGCTTGATGTACTCTGATGCGGTGGGCGCGTGATTTGCTGCGCCTTCTACGGTTGTCGTCATATCAGTGCCTAAATAATAAGAATATGTAACTTTTCAGCGCTACGACGAACCCGGCGATGAGCGCCAGCCAGTTCAGGTCGTGGTACAGCGTGGCGGTCATCCATAACAAGGCAACCGTCAGTGCAATCTTTATAAATTCCCAGATGAAAAACGTTGCAGGGTTTGCCCCGCCCGCTTTTTGCGCGCTGGCGAACAGCCGCGCCGCCATGATGCCGTTGGGCACGACACAACAAATTCCACCAAGTACCGCCGAAAACATCGCAGACCATCCCCCCAACAGTGCAGCGAGGACGCCAACGACTGCTGTCGCAATCAATTGCAGGGAGACCAGGCGCAACATTTTTATTCTTTCGCCTTGGCCATTGGAACCGAGTTACGGTGTGGTAATTATATGAATCAGCGGGATTATAAGTTCGTTAGGGCATTCGAGTCAAACGATTCCGGCTGTGCTCGGCTTTTTCCTATCGCGGGAAATGCCACACAAATATTGCTGGAAACGCCGATTTTCGCGGAAGTTCGCAGCAGGAAATACAGATGTCGGGGCAGAATTCATCCGCCACCATCCCCTACCGGCATCGACACTGACCTTGCACCACAAGAAAGATTTTTGACAGCGAAATTGCGGGTTGGCGTCGCTGGCTGGGCCGTACCGGCTGAACAGCGCTGCCCCGATGTGGTGCATTCGCGGCCGCCCACATCAGGTGGGGCTTGTACACCGGCCGTGCACAGCGTGTCGACAAGCTTATGTACAGGTTTATCCACAGCTGATTTCAAAGGGGGGCACTCGGGTCCACGCCGTCATGCCACTGCTTCGCGTCGAGATCCTGCCCGACTCGCAACGCGCTGACGGCTGCCGACTTATCCCCGTTTTCTGCACCGCTTATACGGCGACTTCTCCACACCCGCACACACCCCTGCCCACACGCTTATCGACAAGCTTATCCACAAGCGCACTGGTGCGGGCGACGCTTACGCCCGCAGCCGCGCCAGCACGCCTTCGAGAATATCGAGGTCGGCGAAATCGATGATCATCTGCCCTTTTCCTTTATTTCCCATCTTGAAGGCAACCGGCGTGGCCAGCTTGTCCGACAGTTCCTCTTCCAGGCGCACGATGTCCCCCGACTTTTCCTTGATACGCGGCGCCGTGGCGGAACTGGCCTGCTCTTCCAGCGCGCGCGCCACCAGCTTCTCGGTCTCGCGCACCGACAGGCGTTTCGAGACGACGTGGTTCGCCAGGGAAATCTGGCTGGCGTTGTCGACTGACAACAAAGCACGCGCATGGCCCATGTCGATGTCGCCCGCCATCAGCATGGTCTGCACCGGTTGCGCCAGGTTCACCAGGCGCAGCAGGTTCGACACCGCGCTGCGCGAGCGGCCGACGGCGGTGGCCGCCTGCTCGTGGGTAAAATCGAAATCCGAGATCAGGCGTGCGATGCCCTGCGCTTCTTCCAGGGGATTGAGATCCTCGCGCTGGATGTTCTCGATCAGGGCCATCGCCGCGGCGGCCTGGTCGTCGACGTCGCGCACCAGCACCGGGATCTCGTCCAGGCCCGCGAGCTGGGCCGCGCGGAAGCGGCGCTCTCCGGCGATGATCTCATAACGCCCCCCCTCGACCGGACGTACCAGCACCGGCTGCATGATGCCCTGGGTTTTAATCGAGGCGGCCAGCTCATTGAGGGCCCCCTCGTCCATCCGGGTCCGCGGCTGATATTTGCCTGCCTGCAGCCGGGACAGCGCGAGGACCGATGGCGCACCCGGGGGCGCCGGTGCATCCATCATGTCCCCGCCGAGTAGTGCATCGAGACCGCGGCCGAGGCCCTTGAGTTTTTTTGTCGCCATTGTGGATAACTCTCTGTGCTCAGTGATTGATTACATTGTCTTGATGCGCTCGACCATTTCGGCCCCGAACGCGATGTACGCCTGGGCGCCCTTTGAGGACGGATCGAAAGTCACGCCGGGCACCCCATACGAGGGCGCCTCGGCCAGGCGCACGTTGCGCGGGATGATCGTTTTGAACACCTTGCCGCCGAAATGCTGCTCGAGCTGGCTTGATACCTGCTGCGACAAGGTCATGCGCGGATCGAACATCACGCGCAGCAAGCCAATGATCTTCAAATCCGTGTTCAGGTTGGCGTGCACCTTCTTGATCGTATTCACCAGGTCGGACAAGCCCTCCAGCGCGTAGTACTCGCACTGCATCGGGATGATCACCCCATGCGCGGCGCACAAGCCATTGAGCGTGAGCATCGACAGTGCGGGTGGGCAATCGACCAGAATAAAATCGTAGTCGGCGTCTACCTTGGCCAGCGCGTGCTTCAGGCGGCGCTCGCGGTGATCGAGTTCCACCATCTCGACTTCGGCGCCGGCCAGTTCCCGGTTCGCCGGCAACACGTCGAAGCGCCCTGCTTCCGAACGCTGGCGCGCATCCGTCACGTCTGCCTCGCCCAGCAGTACCTGGTAGGTCGATGCTTTCAGCGAGGCCTTGTTGATGCCGGCGCCCATCGTCGCATTGCCCTGCGGGTCGAGGTCGACCAGCAGCACACGCTGTTCCAGCTTGGCCAGGCCGGCGGCAAGGTTGACACTGGTGGTCGTCTTGCCGACGCCGCCCTTTTGGTTTGCAACACAAAATATCTTTGCCATCTAATCTTTCCGGACGCGACAATTCAAGGCATACCGATCATATCGAATAAACCATTACTTCGGTTTATATAAGGTAAACGGTATAAACCATTTATATTGTTAGGTTGTTTGTGCTGCTCGTTCGATGAACACCAGGTGCCGTTCCGCTTCCAGTTTCGCCACCCGTAATGCCCGTAATTCCTTCACTTTCCATGCCTCCGGCAGCCTTTCTTGCTCCGCGGCCGGCGCCGTGCCTTTTAACGCGATGAATTGCCCGCCCTCGGCCAGCAGGTGTCCCGACCAGTTGACGAAATCGGACAGGTCGGCAAACGCACGCGAGGTGATGACATCGAAGGGGCCGGCCTGTAGCTCCTGGACTTTCATCGTGTAGACCGTCACGTTCTTCAGGCCCAGTTCCGCCTTGACTTGGGTGAGAAAGGCGGTTTTCTTGTGCACGGTGTCGATCAGGGACACCTGGACGTCGGGGCGGGCAATCGCCAGCACGATGCCGGGCAAACCGCCCCCTGCCCCGACGTCGAGCACGTTTTTGGCGTCGACGAAGGCCGCCACGGCAGCCAGCGAGTCCAATAAATGGTGGGTCACCATCTGCGCCGGGTCGCGCAGCGAGGTCAGGTTGTAGACGCCGTTCCACTTGACCATCAGGGCCAGGTAATCCATCAGCTGCTCACGCTGCGCCGCCCACAGCGGCAAGTCCATCTCGTCGATGCCGTCGCTGAGGACCTGCATCAATTTTTCGCGGTCGAATCCCCTCACTGGGCTGCCTCCTCGTTCGTGTTCGGTGTGCTCGTAAATCCTTTGGCGCCGCGTTTTTTCAGGTGCACCAGCAGCAAGGAAATCGCCGCCGGCGTGACGCCCGAGATGCGTGAAGCCTGGCCCAGGGTTTCCGGACGCTGTTTATCGAGCTTCTGGCGCACTTCGAAGGACAGCGCCGTGATGTCCAGGTAGTCCAGGTTCTCCGGCAGTTTCAGGTTTTCGTAGTGGTCGTGACGCTCGACTTCTTTCGCCTGGCGGTCGATGTAACCGGCATATTTCAGCTGGATTTCCACCTGTTCCTTGACTGCCGGATCTTCCACGCCGGGCCCGGCCAGGGGCTGGCCTTCGATGCCGGTCATCGTCATCAGCGTCGTGTATTCCACACCCGGGCGGCGCAGCAGGTCGGCCAGGTTGTACTCGCGCTCCAGCGCCTGCCCGACGACGCGTGTCGATTCTGCAGCCGCCAGAATGCGCGGGTTAATCCAGGTCGAGCGCAGGCGTTCGAGTTCCAGCGCCACCGCTTCGCGCTTGGTCTCGAACGCTGCCCACTGGGCATCGCCGACGACGCCGAGCTTGCGGCCGATGTCGGTCAGGCGCATATCCGCATTGTCTTCGCGCAGCGATAGCCGGTATTCGGCGCGGCTGGTAAACATGCGGTAGGGTTCGGCCACGCCCTGGGTCGTCAGGTCGTCGACCAGCACGCCCAGATAGGCTTCGGAACGGCCCGGGGTCCAAGCTTCTTCACCCTTGGTTTGCAGGGCGGCGTTGATGCCGGCCAATAAACCCTGGGCGGCGGCTTCTTCGTAGCCGGTGGTGCCGTTGATCTGGCCGGCGAAGAACAGGCCGCGGATCGCCCGCGTTTCGAGCGAGGATTTGAGGCCGCGCGGGTCGAAATAATCGTATTCGATGGCGTAACCCGGACGCAAGATAAACGCGTTTTCCATGCCCTTCATCGAGCGCACCAGGGCGATCTGCACGTCGAACGGCAGGCTGGTCGAGATCCCGTTCGGGTAGATTTCGTGCGTGGTCAAGCCTTCCGGCTCGAGGAAAATCTGGTGCGAGTCTTTCGAGGCGAAGCGGTGGATCTTGTCTTCGATCGAGGGGCAGTAGCGCGGGCCGACGCCCTCAATGACGCCGGTGTACATCGGGCTGCGGTCGAGGCCGCTCCGGATGATGTCGTGGGTCTGTGCATTCGTGTGCGTGACCCAGCACGGTACCTGGCGCGGGTGCATGGCGGTCGTGCCCATGGTGGAAAACACGGGGACCGGATCGAGGTCGCCCGGCTGTTCGGCCAGCACTGAAAAATCGATGCTGCGCCCGTCGATGCGCGGCGGCGTCCCGGTTTTCAGGCGACCCTGCGGCAGTTTCAGTTCTTTCAGGCGAGCGGATAACGAGACCGCCGCCGGGTCGCCCGCGCGGCCGGCCGTGTAGTTTTGCAGGCCGACGTGGATTTTACCGTCCAGGAAAGTACCGGCCGTCAGCACCACGGCACGCGCGCGGAACTGCAGGCCAATCTGGGTAACGGCGCCAACCACCCGATCGCCCTCGACCATCAGGTCGTCGACCGCCTGCTGGAACAGCCACAAATTCGGCTGGTTTTCGATGCGTGAACGGATCGCCGCCTTGTAAAGGATGCGGTCGGCCTGGGCACGCGTGGCGCGCACGGCGGGGCCCTTCGACGAGTTCAGGATGCGGAACTGGATGCCGGATTCGTCGGTGGCGATCGCCATCGCGCCGCCCAAGGCGTCGACTTCTTTTACTAAATGGCCCTTGCCGATGCCGCCGATCGACGGATTGCAGGACATCTGGCCCAGGGTTTCGATGTTGTGGGTGAGGAGCAGGGTTTTCTGCCCCATGCGTGCGGACGCGAGCGCAGCCTCGGTACCGGCATGGCCGCCACCGACGACGATCACGTCAAATTCAGTTGGAAATAGCATGATGGAGGTGTGAGGCGAGGAGTCTAATTCGCGATTATAGAATCTTTTGCGTTCTCCAACTCAGTGTCGTCGAAAAACACCCTCTACTTTGTTTCACGTGGAACACAGCGGACAGGCCCTGGCGCGCTGTTCCACGTGAAACAATCTAAGGCGCCAGACGCACCACCGCATCGAAGGCCGTCTTAACGAATAGTGTCGACACCACTACCAGGAACCCTCTCCGGACAAACGCGCTGCCGTGCTTGACGGCCTGGCGTGTGCCGGCCAGTGATCCCGCGACCTGGCACGCCGCCATCAGCAAGCCCAGCTGCCCGGCGCGCGTAGTTGACGGCCGCCACGCCGGTGCCGCAGATACTGGCCAGCTTGTTCGTACCCAGTAAGCTTGCCGGGGATTCTTTCGGCAGGAAGGAAAAAATCGCGGGTACCCGGATCAGGCCGCCGCCGCCGACCACGGCGTCCACCAGCCCGGCAATAAAGGCTGCGCCGCCGAGCCATACGACGTCCATCATCTACCGCCTTCCCATCCATTCAAAAGGCGAAATGGTACGGCAACCCGGCAGTGCCCTGCCCTTCTGGCCTTCCACTTCTGGTGTAAGCTATTTCCACCATTTGAACAACACCCGGGGAGACCATGACCGCTTTTGCCTTTAACACCGTTGCTAGCATCGTTTCGGAACCAGGCGCCGCCGCCCGTCTCGGCCAGATCGTCGCCGAACGTTTTCCCGCTGCGCGCAGCATTCTGATCGTCACCGATGCCGGCTTCCTGCGCACCGGCCTGCTCGAGCCGGCACGCGCCAGCCTGAGGGCGCAGGGTCTGGCCGTGCATCTCTTCTCAAGTGTGGTGGCCGATCCGCCCGAGCAGATCGTCATCGATGCCGTCGCCTCGGCACGCAGCCAGGGCGTAGACCTGGTGATCGGTTTCGGCGGCGGCAGCTCGATGGACGTGGCGAAGCTGGTGGCGGTGCTCGCCGGCAGCGCGCAAGCCTTGCACCAGGTCTATGGCATCGGCAACGTCAAGGGAGCGCGCCTGCCGCTGGTGCAGGTACCGACCACCGCCGGCACCGGTTCCGAAGTCACGAATATTGCGATCGTCACCACCGGAGAAACGACGAAAATGGGCGTCGTCGCTCCCCAGCTGTACGCCGACCTGGCCCTGCTCGATGCCTCCCTGACGCTGGGCTTACCGCCGCTGGTGACGGCGGCCACCGGGATCGACGCGATGGTGCATGCGATCGAGGCATATACAAGCAAGCACAAGAAAAATCCGCTGTCGGACATCCTGGCGCGCGAAGCGCTGCGCCTGCTGTCGGGTCATCTGATAACGGCGATCGAGGACGGCGCCAACCTGGAAGCGCGGCTAGCCATGCTGCTCGGCGCCTGCCTGGCAGGCCAGGCCTTTTCGAATGCACCGGTGGCGGCCGTGCACGCCCTCGCCTATCCGATTGGCGGCATTTTCCACGTGCCGCACGGGCTGTCGAATTCGCTGGTCTTGCCGCACGTGCTGCGCTTCAATGCTGCGCACGCCGCACCGCTGTATGCCGAGCTGGCTGACATCGTGGTGCCGGGCTGCAGCGGCAACGCCGAGGCAAAGACGGAAGCCTTGATTGCTGCGATGCAGCAGATCGCCGCGCGCAGCGGGATTCAAACCAGACTGGTACACATGGGGATTGCCGAGGCTGACCTGGACCGGCTGGCGGACGACGCCATGCTGCAGACTCGGCTGCTCGGCAACAATCCGCGCGAACTGACCCGTGCCGATGCACGCGCGATCTACGCCGCGGCCTTGTAATCAGGAAGTGGACAGGGGCGCCGCGGCCTGGGGTGCGGCGCCGAAGAAGTCGAGTAGTAAGGCGTTGACGCGCTCGCTGGCGGTGACTTGCAGCCAGTGGTCGGCGCCGTCGATGCGTTCATAGCGGAAGCGGCCGGCGACATGGCGCGCCGAGTCGCGCATTTGAATCTCGCCCAGCGCCGGATCGAGGCTGCTCCAGACGCCCATGACCGGCACCCGCACGGGTTCGTGTTTACGACTGAAGACGATGCCGCGCGGGATGTTCGCGCGGTAGACATTCAGCGCCGCCGTCATGCGGCCCGGTTCCCTGAAAAAACTGCGTTTCCACTGGGCGACCTGGACCCGGTCCGAGGTAAAACGTTCGAACAGATAACCGTCGCCGGCCAGCAGCGCGCGTTCGGCCAGCCCCGGCAGCAGGAACCACATGATGTAGCTCGAGCGCAGGGTCTGGAGCAGGCCGGCTCTCGCCACCGCGGCCGGATGTCCGACCGACAGGGCCACGAATTGCGCGATGCGTTCGGGCGCTTGCATGCACAGCAGCCAGCCGATCACCGCCCCCCAGTCGTGGCCGACCAGGCGCGCCCACTCGATGCCGAGCTGGTCGAGCATGGCGATGACGTCGGCACACAGGTGTTCAAGGCGGTAGGCATCGACAGCGAGCGGTGCGTCGCTGCCGCCAGCCCCGCGCAGGTCGGGGGCGAGGACCCGGAAACCCGCCGCCACCAGTGGCGCGACCTGCTTGCGCCAGACGACGTGGGTATCCGGAAAGCCGTGCAGGAGCACGACTGCTGGTCCCTGCCCCACGCTCTGGACCTGCATGCGCAGGCCATTCACGTTGAGGAGCAGGGAGGCTTGCTTCATGCCGTTTCCCGGTCGGCCGGGGCCGCAGTACGGGTTGCGGCGGACGGGGATTTTCTCCCCATCCGTTCGAACAGGGCGCCAATTTCACCGACGATACCGCGGCGGAACAGCAGCACGCAGACGATGAAGATCAGGCCGGTGACCATGCCGACCGATTCGCCCAGCGTCGTAAACCAGCCGATGCCGGTCGTCTCGGCCAGGAAGTTGCCGACTTCGCCGAGCTTGTTTTCCAGCATGATGATGATGAAGGCGCCGATGATCGGGCCGGCCATGGTACCCATGCCGCCCACCAGGGTCATCAGGACCGCCAGGCCCGACATGGTCCAGTGGACGTCGGTCAGCGTCTCGAAGCCCAGCACCAGCGTCTTGGTGGACCCTGCAAGGCCCGTCAGGGCCGCCGACAGCACGAACGCGAGCAGTTTATAACGATCCGCGTCATACCCCAGCGAGATGGCGCGTGGCTCGTTTTCCTTGATCGCTTTCAGCACCTGGCCGAACGGCGAATGCACCGTGCGGTTGATCAGGGCAAAGCCGGCGATGACGATTGCCAGCACGACGTAGTACAGGGTCAGGTCGTTGGCCAGGTCGATCATGCCGAACAGCTTCCCGCGCGGCACGCCTTGCAATCCGTCTTCACCATGCGTAAACGGGCTGCGCAGGGCCGCGAAGTAGACCATCTGGGCCAGGGCAAGCGTAATCATCGAAAAATAAATGCCCTGGCGGCGGATCGCGAGCGAACCGATTACCAGGCCCAGCACGGCGCTGGCGGCGACACCGGCCAGGATGCCGAGTTCGGGCGACAGGCCAAGGCTCGACAACAGATAGCCGGTCATGTAGCCGGCGCTGCCGAAGAAGGCGGCGTGGCCAAACGACAGCAGTCCGGTAAAACCGATCAGCAGGTTGAACGCGCAGGCGAACAGGGCGAAGCACAGCAGCTTCATCAGGAACACCGGGTAGCCGAAGAAAGGGGCCGCCAGGGCGGCGGCCAGCGCCAGTGCATACAGAATTTTCTTGTTCATCGCTTATTTCTCCTTACCGAACAGACCGGCCGGGCGCAGCAGCAGCACGATGACCATGACCACGAACACGACGACTTCGGACCCTTCGGGATAAAAGACCCGGGTCAGTCCCTCGATCACCCCCAGCAGCAGGCCGGTGATGATGGAGCCGAGAATCGACCCCATGCCGCCGATCACGACGACGGCGAACACGACGATGATGAGGTTCGAGCCCATCAGCGGCGTGACGTTGATCACCGGTGCCGCCAGCACGCCGGCAAGACCGGCCAGGGCGACGCCGAAGCCGTAGGTCAGCGTGACCATGCGCGGCACGTTGATGCCGAAGGCTTCCACCAGTTTCGGGTTTTCGGTACCGGCGCGCAGGTAGGCGCCCAGTCGCGTTTTTTCGATCACGAACCAGGTGCCGAGGCAGACGATCAGCGAAGCGACCACGACCCAGGCGCGGTAGTTCGGCAACATCATGAAGCCGAGGTCGGTGGCGCCTTGCAGCTGCTCCGGCACTTCCAGGGTCTGGCCCGAGACGCCGAAGAAGGAGCGGAACACGCCTTCCAGCAACAGCGTGATCCCGAAGGTCAGCAGCAGACCATACAAGTGATCGAGTTTATACAGCCAGCGCAGCATCGTCTTTTCGACGGCGACGCCGAAGACACCGACGGCGAGCGGCGCGAGCACCAGCATCATCCAGTAGTTCAAGCCGTACGAGGTGACGCCGATGTAGGCCATGAAGGCCCCCATCATGTACAACGCACCGTGCGAAAAATTGATGACGTTCAGCAGGCCGAAAATCACAGCCAGGCCGAGCGAGAGCATCGCGTAGAAGGAACCATTGACCAGACCCAGCAGAAGCTGGCTCATCATGGCCTGCAGGGGAACTCCGAAAATTTCCATAGATACCCAAAGCAAAAAGTCGGGATGGCGGTTAGCCGGGGCGGCCGGACCGGCCAAAGGGAGTTGGTAAAGCGAATCAGCCGTACAAGATAATGCGTGACACGGATAAAACAGATGTGCCGCCGTGCAGGCAGCCCTTGAACGCGTGGCCGGGTTCCCCGCCCACGCGTTCAAATCAAGCTTGCATCGCCGTACGGCGTGACTACATTACTTCCAGGCCGCGCACTTCGTCTCGGCCTTCTTGGTGAACGCCTGCTCGCCGGGGATGGTAGCGACGACCTTGTAGTAATCCCATGGGTACTTCGACTCGGCCTTCGATTTAACTTGCATCAGGTACATGTCGTGGACCATGCGGCCGTCTTCGCGGATGACGCCGTTCTTGGCGAACATGTCGTTGATCTTGGTCGCTTTCAGCTTGGCCATGACCTTGGTCGAATCGTCGGTGCCGATCGCTTTCACCGCGTTCAGGTAGTTCACCGTTGCCGAGTAGTCGGCCGCCTGCAGCATCGACGGCTCTTTCTTCATCTTGGCAAAGTAGCGCTTCGACCAGGCGCGGGTGTCGGCGTTCATGTCCCAGTACCAGCCGTCGGTCAGGTACATGCCCTGGGTCGCGTCCAGGCCCAGCGTGTGAACGTCGTTGATGAACACCAGCAGGCCGGCGATCTTCATGTTCTTGGTGATACCGAATTCCTTGGCCGCCTTGATCGAGTTGATCGTGTCGCCGCCGGCGTTGGCCAGGCCCAGCACCTGTGCCTTGGACGATTGCGCCTGCAGCAGGAAGGACGAGAAGTCCGAGGCCGACAGCGGGTGTTTCACGCTGCCGAGGACGGTGCCGCCACTGGCCTTGATGACCTCGGTGGTGTCGCGTTCAAGCGACTGGCCGAAGGCATAGTCGGCGGTCATGAAATACCAGCTCTTGCCGCCCTGCTTCATCACGGCCGAGCCGGTGCCGCGCGCCAGCGCCACGGTGTCGTAGGCATAGTGCACGGTGTACGGCGAGCATTGTTCGTTGGTCAGCTGCGCGGTGCCGGCGCCGATCGAAATAAAGACTTTTTTCTTCTCGGCAGCGACCTTGGCCATGGCCAGGTTGGCGCCGGAGTTGGTGCCGCCGATCAGCATGTCGACGCCTTGCTGGTCGAACCATTCGCGCGCTTTCGAGGCGGCGATGTCCGGCTTGTTCTGGTGGTCGGCCACCACGAATTCGATTTTCTTACCATTCACGGCGCCGCCCAAGTCGGCGATTGCCATGCGCACGGCTTCGGCGCCGCCGTTGCCGTCGACGTCGGAATAGACGCCGGACAGGTCGGTGATCAAGCCGATTTTGATGGTGTCGGCGCTGATTTGCGCGTGGGCGGGGACGGCCAGGCCGAGCAAGGCGGCGCTGGTGGCGAGGGCGAGGGCGGTGCGTTTCATTGTGATGTCTCCGTTCTTGTGGTTGATGGTGCTTCTTATACGCCGAGTAGTTCGGTCAGTACCGGCATCCGGGCATTGAGGTCCTGGGCCTCGATGGTCTCGACGATCTGGCCATGTTCGACCACGTGGAAACGGTCCGCGAGGGGCGCGGCGAAGCGGAAGTTCTGCTCGACCATGACGATCGTGTAGCCCTTCGCCTTGAGCATGGTGATCATGCGCGCCAGGCCCTGCACGATGACCGGCGCCAGGCCTTCGGAAATCTCGTCGAGCAGCAGCAGGCGCGCGCCGGTGCGCAGGATGCGGCCGATGGCGAGCATCTGCTGCTCGCCGCCGGAGAGCTTGGTGCCCTGGCTGTAGAGGCGCTCGCGAAGATTCGGAAACAGCTCGAATACCTGCTCGACGGACATGCCGCCTTCGGCCACCTGCGGCGGCAGCAGCAGGTTCTCCTTCACGTTCAGGCTGGCGAAGATGCCGCGCTCCTCGGGGCACAGGGCGATGCCGAGGCGCGCGATGCGGTTTGACGTCGAATTTATTGTTTCAACATCTTTATAGAGAACAGAACCCTTGCGCATCGCCACCATGCCCATGATCGACTTCAGGGTGGTCGTCTTGCCCGCGCCGTTG
>JANNNC010000102.1:0-4066 GCA_031398335.1 Massilia sp. | reverse complement strand
TTCCTGCGCGGCTCGACATCGTCGCCCATCAGCGTCGTGAAAATCTGGTCCGCCGCAATCGCGTCCTCGATCTGCACGCGCAGCAAACGGCGCACTTTCGGGTCCATCGTGGTTTCCCACAGCTGCTCCGGATTCATCTCGCCCAGACCCTTATAACGCTGCTTCGACACGCCGCGTTCGGCTTCTTCGCGCAGCCAGATCATTGCTTCGTGGAATTCGCGGACGGCAAACTCCTTCATCTTCTCGCCTTCGCCGCGGCGCATGATGGCGCCTTCGCCCATCAGGCCCTGGAAGGTCGCTGCGGCGTTGGCCAGCACGGCGTAGTCGTTGCTGAGGACGAAGTCGGCGTCGATGGACGTCACGTAGACGTTACCGTGGCGCATGCGCTCGATGCGCAGGGCGTGTTTTTCGGAGATATCGTCCGAGCGCACGACGACCTTCACGGCCGGATCGTTGATGGCCGCTTCCATCGCCTTGGCGGAGACCTCGGCGTTTTCCAGCGTCATCATGTCGAGCGTCACGCCGCTCATGATGGCGGTCAGCGCGGCGCGATCGATCATGCGCGTCAGGCGCATCATGATGGCGTTGGCCAGGTTGTACTGGCGTACCAGTTCGCCCAGGGCTTCGCCCGTGATCGGGTCGGCGCCGTCGCGCGGGATCAGCGAGGCGCCGTTCAGGGCCACCATCATCATGTAGCTCGCTTCCTCGACGTCGTCTTTCAAATAACGCTCGTCGCGGCCGGCCTTGACCTTGTACAGCGGCGGCTGGGCAATGTAGATGTGGCCGCGCTCGACCAGTTGCGGCATCTGGCGGTAGAACAGCGTCAGCAGCAGGGTACGGATGTGGGCGCCGTCGACGTCGGCGTCGGTCATGATGATGATGCGGTGGTAACGCAGTTTATCCACGTTGAATTCGTCCGGGCCGATCGAGGTGCCGAGCGTGGCGATCAGGGTCGTGATCTGCTCCGACGACAGCATTTTTTCGAAGCGCGCCTTTTCCACGTTCAGCACCTTGCCGCGCAGCGGCAAAATGGCCTGGAACTTGCGGTCGCGGCCCTGCTTGGCGGAGCCGCCTGCCGAGTCACCCTCGACGATGTACAGTTCGGCCAGGGCCGGGTCGCGTTCCTGGCAGTCGGCCAGTTTCGACGACAAGCCCAGGCCGTCCATCACGCCTTTGCGGCGCGTCAGGTCGCGCGCTTTACGGGCCGCTTCACGGGCACGGGCCGCTTCGACGATCTTGCCGCAGATGATTTTGGCGTCGTTCGGCTTTTCGTTCAGGAAGTCGGTGAGCGTCTTGGCGACGATTTCCTCGACCGGGCCGCGTACTTCCGACGACACCAGCTTGTCTTTGGTCTGCGACGAGAATTTCGGTTCCGGCACCTTTACTGATAGCACGCAGGTGAGGCCTTCGCGCATGTCGTCGCCCGAGATTTCCACTTTCGCTTTTTTGGCGAAATCGTGCTCGTCGATGTATTTGTTGATCACGCGCGTCATCGCCGCACGCAGGCCGGTCAGGTGAGTGCCGCCGTCGCGCTGCGGGATGTTATTCGTGAAGCACAATACTTGCTCGTTGTAGGCGTCGTTCCACTGCATCGACACGTCCACCGAGATATTCGTGTTCTGGTCCGACTGGCGCTCGCCGGTGGCCTGGAACACGGTCGGGTGCAGCACCGTCTTGGCCTTGTTGATGTATTCGACAAAGCCGCGCGTGCCGCCTTCGAATGCAAAAATTTCTTCCTTGCCCGAACGCTGGTCCGACAGGCGGATGTTCACGCCGTTATTCAGGAACGACAGTTCGCGGATACGCTTCGAGAGGATCTCGTAATGGAATTCCACATGATTAAAGATCGTCTCGTCGGCCCAGAAGTGCACTTCGGTGCCGCGTTTATCCGTCTCGCCGATGACCTTGATTGGCGAAACTTCGACGCCGTCGATGACTTCCAGCTCGCGGTTTTGCGGCACGCCGCGCACGAATTCCATGTAATGGACTTTGCCGTCGCGGCGGATGGTCAGTTTCAGCAGTTTCGACAGGGCGTTCACGCACGAGACGCCCACGCCGTGCAGGCCGCCGGAGACTTTATAAGCGTTCTGGTCGAACTTGCCGCCGGCGTGCAGTTCGGTCATGACGATTTCGGCGGCCGAGCGTTTCGGCTCGTGCTTGTCGTCGAATTTCAGGCCGGTCGGCACGCCGCGGCCGTTGTCGGCGATCGAGATCGAATTGTCCGAGTGGATGGTTACGTGGATTTCGGTGCAGTAGCCGGCCAGCGATTCGTCGATCGAGTTGTCCAGCACTTCGAACACCAGGTGGTGCAGGCCGGTGCCGTCCGAGGTGTCGCCAATGTACATGCCCGGGCGCTTGCGCACCGCTTCCAGGCCTTCCAGAATTTGAATCGAGGCGGCGCCGTAGTCGTCCGACTTCTTCGGCGACTGGGGCATTTGATTGGTGTTATCGGACATGGACTGCTTTCTCAAAAAACTGTGTATTCAGAACTGCGAAATCCCCAGAGCAGGCCACAGCCGGTCCGGGGATCTTTCACTTCACCACCTGCCTGCGCGATCAAATCCGCATCGGCATGACGACATATTTAAAGTCGGCATTGTCGGGAATCGAGATCAGGGCCGACGAATTCGAGTCGCCCAGGGCGATGTTGACCTGGTCGCATTTCAAATTGTTCAGCACGTCGAGCAGGTAGGTCACGTTGAAGCCGATGTCGATCTGGTCGCCGCCGTAGTCGATTTCCAGGTCTTCGACTGCTTCTTCCTGGTCGGCATTGGTCGAGCTGATCTTCATGCTGCCCGGGGTGATGACGCAGCGCACGCCCTTGAACTTGTCGCTGGTCATGATCGCGGCGCGCTGCAGCGAGCGCAGCAGCTCGTCGCGGCTGATCGTGAAGTCGTTTTTATAACCCTTCGGGATCACGCGCGTGTAGTCAGGGAATTTGCCTTCGACCAGCTTCGACACCAGTTCGATGTCGGCGAAGCTCAGTTTGACTTGCGAGGCGGCGATGTCGAGCTGGACGGTTTCATCGCTTTCTTCGAGCAATCTCTGCAGTTCGATGATGGTCTTGCGCGGGATGATGACTTCCTGGCGCACGAATTCCTGCTCGGCTTCGACCTGGCAGAAGGCAAGGCGGTGGCCGTCGGTGGCGACGGCAATCACCTTGTTACCGTCCAGTACCAGCAGCAGGCCGTTCAGGTAATAACGGATGTCTTGCTGGGCCATCGAGAAGTGCACCATGTTGAACAGGTGCTTCAGGGTCTTTTGCGGCAGGGTAACGCTGGCGTTGTAGGTGTCCGCGATCGAGACGGTCGGGAATTCCTCGGCGGCCAGGGTCTGCAGCGCAAAGCGCGACTTGCCGCTCTGCACCGCCAGGCGCTTGTTCGCCAGCGTCATCGTGACGTCGCCCGATTCCGGCAGCGCGCGCAGGATGTCGAGCAGCTTGCGGGCGGCGACCGTGGTGCCGGTGATGTCGTCGCCGGAACCGATGTTCGCGTGCGTCGTGATCTGCACTTCGGTATCGGTCGACAGGAAAGAGACGCTTTCGCCGTCCTTGCGGATGAGGATATTGGCCAGAATCGGCATGGTGTGCCGACGCTCGACAATACCGCTCACGATCTGCAGTGGCCGGAGAAGGGTATCTCGGGTGGTTTTGACCAATTGCATAATTGTCCTCAGAAGGGTTTTACTTGAAAGTGTTGCTACTACTATTTTGCCGTGTACCGGGGGTTATTGCCACCCCCGGTTGAGCTGGTCCGGATTACCCCTTCAGGGTCTGTTCCAGCACGTGCAACTCGTGGTTGCACTCGGGATTTTTTTGGCGATCGCCGGCGATCTTGCGCACCGCATGCAGCACCGTGGTGTGGTCGCGCCCGCCAAACAATTCTCCGATTTCCGGCAAGCTTTTTTGCGTCAGTTCCTTGGCCAGGTACATGGCGATCTGGCGCGGGCGGGCGATGTTCGCCGGGCGCCGCTTCGAATACATGTCGGCGACCTTGATGTTGAAGAAGTCGGCGACCGTTTTCTGGATGTTTTCCACCGAGATCTGGCGGTTTTGTACCGACAGCAA
>JANNNC010000095.1:0-2434 GCA_031398335.1 Massilia sp. | reverse complement strand
CGCGAAGAGCTCGAGCGCATGCACCAGCTGAAAACCGGCGCCATGCTGCGCGTCTCGGTGATCCTGGGCGCGCTTGCTGGCCGCGACCTGAGCTCCAGCGAGATGGAAGCGCTGGGCGCCTATTCGAAGGCGATCGGCCTGGCCTTCCAGGTGGTGGACGATGTGTTAGATGCGACCGCCGATTCGGCCACGCTGGGCAAGACCGCGGGCAAGGACGCGGCCGATAACAAACCGACCTATGTGTCGATCCTTGGGCTGGAACCATCGAAGGAACTGGCCGAGCAATTGCGGCGTGAAGCGCATGAAGCGCTGGCGCCATTTTGAGAACAAGCACTGCGGCTGCGCGAACTCGCGGACCTGATCGTGCAGCGGAAGGCATAAATGAAACTGCTAGAAACCATCAACGAACCGTCCGACCTGCGCCAGCTCCCGCGCGCGCAACTGACGCCCCTGGCCAACGAACTGCGCCAGTTCCTGCTCGACTCGGTCTCGAAAACGGGCGGCCACCTGTCCTCGAACCTGGGCACGGTGGAACTGACCATCGCGCTGCACTACGTGTTCGAGACGCCGCACGACCGCATCGTCTGGGACGTGGGCCACCAGACCTATTCGCACAAGATCCTCACCGGCCGCCGCAACCGCATGGGCACCCTGCGCCAGCTGAACGGCCTGTCGGGCTTCCCGAAGCGCGACGAAAGCGAATACGACACCTTCGGCACCGCGCACTCGTCGACCTCGATTTCGGCGGCGCTCGGCATGGCCGCCGCCGCCAGGATCAAGGGCGAGCACCGCCACGCGATCGCCGTGATCGGCGACGGCTCGATGACGGCGGGCATGGCCTTCGAGGCGCTCAACAATGCCGGCGTCGAGGAAGACTGCAACCTGCTGGTGGTCCTGAACGACAACGACATGTCGATCTCGCCGCCGGTCGGGGCCCTGAACCGCTATCTCGCACGGTTGATGAGCGGCCAGTTCTACGCCGCCGCCAAGACGGTCGGCAAAAGCGTGCTGCCCGGCCCCTTGCGCGAACTGGCCAGCCGCCTGGAAGAACACGCGAAGGGCATGGTGGTCCCGGCCACGATGTTCGAGGAATTCGGTTTCAATTACATCGGCCCGATCGACGGGCACGACCTCGATTCGCTGATCCCGACGCTGGAAAACATCAAGAAGCTCAAGGGCCCGCAGTTCCTGCACGTAGTGACCAAGAAGGGACAGGGCTACAAGCTGGCCGAGGCCGAGCCGATCCTGTACCACGGCACGGGTAAATTCAACCCGACCGAGGGCATCATGCCGGCCACCGCGCCGAGCAAGATCACCTACACCGAGGTGTTCGGCAACTGGCTGTGCGACATGGCGGCGATCGATTCGCGCCTGGTCGGCATCACGCCGGCCATGCGCGAGGGTTCGGGCATGGTGCGCTTCCACCAGCAATACCCGGCGCGCTATTTCGACGTCGGCATCGCCGAGCAGCACGCGGTGACCTTCGGCGCCGGCCTCGCGACTGAAGGCCTGAAACCGGTCGTCGCCATCTACTCTACTTTTCTCCAGCGCGGCTACGACCAGCTGATCCACGACGTGGCGCTGCAAAACCTGGACGTGACCTTCGCGCTCGACCGCGCCGGCCTGGTCGGCGCCGACGGCGCGACCCACGCCGGCAACTATGATTTACCTTTCCTGCGCTGCATTCCGAACATGGTGGTGATGGCCGCCTCGAACGAGAACGAGTGCCGGCAGATGTTAACGACTGCCTACCACTACCCCGGCCCGGCCGCGGTGCGCTATCCGCGCGGCGCCGGCATCGGTGCGGCGATCGACGAGGGACTCACCTCGATCGAGATCGGCAAGGGCGAAATCAAGCGCCTGGGCAAGGACATCGCCATCCTCGCCTTCGGGTCGATGGTCGCCCCTGGCCTGGGGGCAGCAGGCGACCTGAATGCGACGGTCGCCAATATGCGCTTCGTGAAACCGCTCGACGTCGAGCTGGTGAAAAAGCTCGCCGCGGACCACGCCTGCTTCGTGACGGTGGAAGAGGGCGCCACCATGGGCGGCGCCGGTTCGGCCGTGGCCGAGGCCATGGCGGCAGCGGGCATCGTCAAGCCGCTGCTGATGTTGGGCTTGCCGGACAAGTTCATCGACCAGGGCGATCCTGCGGCCTTGCTGGCCTCCGTCGGGCTGGATGCGAAGGGCATCGCCGCCTCGATCCGCGCACGCTTTGGCGCGGCGGGGGAGCCAAGGCTGGTGGTGAACAATACCTGAGGCTTCGGCCTTGAATGAAAACGGCGCCGCGGCGCCGTTTTTTTTGGTGCGCCCAGCATGGGCGCACTCTTGCGGGTGCAAGTCCTGCCGCGAGCTGACCACAGTGAGCGAAGCGAAGCGCAACTGCGTGAGGGCGACCGAGCGTGGGAAGGAAGCGCGGAGCGAAACTGCGAGCCGA
>JANNNC010000052.1:0-14384 GCA_031398335.1 Massilia sp. | reverse complement strand
GCTCGATGCCTCGTTCAGCTTCGACGGCGTGATCGGCGCTTTCGCGATTACCAGCGACGTCGTGATCATCATGCTGGGCCTGGCCATTGGCGCGATGTTCGTGCGTTCGATGACGGTCTACCTGGTCCGCAAGGGCACGCTCGACGAGTTCGTCTACCTGGAACACGGCGCGCACTATGCGATCGGTATCCTGGCCGTGATCATGCTGGTCAGCATGCATGTCCACGTGCCCGAGCTGGTGACCGGCCTGACCGGCGTGGCCTTCATCGTCGCTTCGCTGTGGTCGTCGATCCAGTACAAGAAGAAGCATGCCGCGCTCGAAGGCGCGGTCGAGAAGCAGATAGCATAAGCATGTCGCGCGGCGCCAGGGCGGTAAGCCCCAGCGCCGGGCCAACGAATCGCACGGCGAGTGGCAGAACACCAGCTTGCTGTGCGTGGTTTATCGGTGTTCAACATTAAGTCATCCACTTAGGAGATACACATCATGGCAATCAGTCTGCAAAAAGGCGGCAACGTCAACCTGTCGAAAGAAGCACCTGGCCTGACCAACCTGAAAGTCGGCCTCGGCTGGGATACGCGCGCCACCGACGGCGCCGCTTTCGACCTCGACGGCGCAGTGTTCCTGCTGAACGCGTCCGGCAAGGTCCGTTCGGACGCCGACTTCATTTTCTACAACAACCTGAAGTCGTCCGACGGCTCGGTCGTGCACTCGGGCGACAACACCAGCGGCGCCGGCGAAGGCGATGACGAATACGTCAGCGTCGACCTGGCCAAGGTGCCGGCCGACGTCGACAAGATCGTGCTGGCCGTCACCATCCACGACGCCGAAACCCGCCGCCAGAACTTCGGCATGGTCGGCAAGGCCTTCATCCGATGCGTCAACGCCAGCGGCGACGCGGAAATCGCCCGCTACGACCTGTCGGAAGACGGCTCGACCGAAGCGGCGATGGTCTTCGGCGAGGTCTACCGCAACGGCGCCGAGTGGAAATTCCGCGCCATTGGCCAGGGCTTCAAGGGCGGCCTCGGGCCACTGGCCAAGAACTACGGCGTCAACGTTTAATTCGGACGACCGCTCCACAACCGCCAAAAGGAAGCCATTTTAAAATGCCAACTTTTACCGTGACCGGGGATGTCGATCCCTTCCTGCATGTGTCGATGCGACAGGGCGAAACCATCTATTGCGAATCCGACGCAATGGTCATGATGGAATCGACCCTCGTCCTGAAAGGCAAGATGCGCGGTGGCATCGGTAGCGCGCTGATGCGCACCTTCGCCAACGGCGAGTCGTTCTTCCAGCAGCACATCGAAGCGACGCGCGGCGCCGGCGACTGCCTGTTGTCGCCGACGCTGCCGGGTGCGATGCAGATCGTCGACGTCGGTCCGAACAACTACATCCTCAGCGACGGCGCTTTTGTCGCCGCCTCGTCCGGTGTCGAGCTGAAGGTGCGCACCCAGAACATCGGCAATGCGCTCTTCGCCAACAGCGGCGGCTTCTTCGTCACCGAGACCGGTGGCCAGGGGCAGGTGGCGGTGTCGGGCTTCGGGTCGATGTCGGTGCTCGACGTCGAGCCGGGCAAGGATGCGATCATCGACAACTCGCACGTCGTGTGCTGGGACAGCACGCTGCGCTACGAGATCTCGATCACGACCGGTACCAGCGGCGGTTTCCTGGGTAACCTGATCAACAGCCAGACCAGCGGCGAGGGCATGGTCCTGCGTTTTTCCGGCAAGGGCAAGGTCTACGTGTGTTCGCGTAACCGTGCCGCCTTTAAAGCCTGGATGCAAACGCCCGCCAAATAAGTCTGCCAACAAGGAGTAACGCAATGTCAGTCAGTCTGCAAAAAGGCCAGAAAATCTCGCTCTCGAAAGAGGGCGGCGGCGCACTCACCCGCGTGACGATGGGTCTCGGTTGGGACGCCATCAAATCGAAGGGCTTCCTCGGCTTCGGCGCGAAAACCGAAAGCGTCGACCTCGACGCCTCGGTCGTCATGTTCGACGAATCGAACCGTCCGGTCGACACGGTCTGGTTCCGCCAGCTGAAAAGCAAAGACGGCAGCGTCGTGCACACGGGCGACAACCGCACCGGCGCCGGCGACGGCGACGACGAGCAGATCAACGTCGATCTTTCGAGCGTCCCGCCAGGCGTGAAGTCGCTCGTGTTCACCGTGAACAGTTTTACGGGCCAGAACTTCTCGCAAGTGCAGAACGCTTACTGCCGCCTGCTCGACGCTACCGGCAACAAGGAAGTGGCACGCTACGACCTGTCGGTGCAGGGGGCCCACACGGCCCAGGTGATGGCCAAGCTGTACCGTCACGGTGGCGAGTGGAAGATGCATGCCATCGGAGAGAATGCCAGCGGCCGTACCTTTGACGACCTGATGCCCGCTATTACGCCGCATTTGTAATCGCGTCGTTGCTTGAATAAAAAAACCGGGGATACGTCCCCGGTTTTTATTTTTTGCTGAAGCGTTCGACGGTCTCTTGCTTGCTTGTCATGATTGCATGAACGGTTTGCAATCGACCGGGATATCGATCGTGAACGTGGTTCCAGACGTTTTCGAACTATCGACGGCGATACTCCCGCCGTGACTTTCTGCAACGTTTTTGGCATAAGGCAGACCAATTCCCCAGCCTTGCACGCCATGGGAAGCGCCGCGCTTCAGGTAGTCGAACAAACGGGGTTGCATGTCGACTGGTATGGCAACGCCGCTATTGTGAATGCTTAACATCATCCGCTCACGGAACTCCCTGACCGTAATGCAAACGCGGCCGCCGTCACCATATTTAACGGCATTGTTCGCGAGATTTTCGAGCGCACGACGGATCAGATCGCGATCCCAGAATCCCGCGACCGAACTGCCAACCACCTCGAATCCGCCGGCATAAGCGTCGTCGAACTGGTCCTTGATCTCGACAGCCAGTGCGTGCATGTCGAAGGTCGACGGCGCCAGGGACAGATGCTCGGCCTGGTCATACGTCAATGCATCAACCAGGCTTGTGATCATGTCACCGAGCCTGTTGGCCTGCTCGCGCATCTTCCTCGCTGCCGTCCGGGCGACATCCACGTTTGTCGTTTTTTCAACCAGATGAGAGCCGTTTAACACGACCGACAAAGGCGTTCGCATGTCATGGGTAAGGGTAGCAGCCAGCCGATGACGCAAGCCCTCATGTATATGAGAGAACTCGCGTACCGAGTCGCGCATGGCCAGATTGATGGACTCTTCAATGACGCTGTTCTCGCTGGCCTGAAATACAATCCCGGCGTCACGGGCTACCCGAAACACGACTTCCCTCAAAATCTGATACTCATGAATAACCTGGGCTGCACTATACGTGGTCGTACGTGCACGCTCGTTTCCATGAACACTTGCAACATTGGTGTTACTTGTCGCATTGTCGCGCGGGTAGTCTGGCGTGAGAGACTCGGCAAGATTGTCGTAAAAGGCCGGCATCGTATTGATGAGAATCGGCCGAAGAAGCTGTGCCGCGCCCTCTACGCGCGTACGAACCTCATGTTCCCAACGATCGAAAACAGCAGCGCGCAATCCAAGCATTGCTCTCGATGTACGGGAAAGATTGTCATGATTGAGTTTCTGGTCTGTCGCGAATGTCATTGCTGGCTTTTCTTGGCGCCATGCATTAGATGGCCAAAGGATGTGGGGTGACGCCGCATGTCGCCTGACGATGCGTGCGATTGGGCATGCAACGCCTGCGCTCAGTGTACTAGGCAGCTCCGCGGAGCACCATCATTTGTGGACGCGGTGCAACATAGAGCGATGCTGTTCCAGCAGAAAGTCTTTACGGGACAGGAAGTGAGCCAGGTCTTTCCGGTCAGGCGTCGGCGCCTGCGATCTCGACGAGCTTCGTCGGGTGTGCCGGCTTCAACAGGTGCATATCGAACCCGGCAGCCTTGGCTTTCCTGCGCGAGGCATCGTCACCCCAGGCTGTCAGCGCGACAAGCTTGACATCGCCAAGGGCCTCATCGGCGCGTACCGCCTTCGCTACTTCATACCCATCCATCATGGGCATGCCGATGTCGAGAAAAATCAGGGCCGGATGTCCAGCACGGGCAGCAGCGAGGCCCTCTGGTCCTCCGTACGCAACCTGCACCGTAAAACCATAGCACTGCAGGATCTGGGCAGTCATGTCGGCAGCGTCAGCATTATCGTCAACGACAAGTATTCTCTTAGATAAATTCATTGCTCTTCCCGGTGCGGCATGCTGACTTCGAAATTGAGGTAGCTACCGTTTACCAATTGTTACATTTTACTGGATTGTGCGTTACATTCGCGCGCCGTTGTAGCGTTCACAATGAGCTGTTGCAAAGGTGCGACATGGGTTCCGCGGTTTTAATGCCGGGTGGGAGCCGTTAGTGTGAGTATGTTTGCGCAGGGCGGGCCAGGCACCGCCCTGTGCATCACCCCAGCTTCGCCTTGAAAAACCCCACCGTGCGGCTCCACGCCAGCTTTGCCGCCGCCTCATCGTAGCGCGGCGTCGTGTCGTTGTTGAACCCGTGCTCGGCGCCTTCGTAGACGAAGTGCTGGTACTCCAGCTTGGCTGCCTTGAGCGCCTCCTCGTACGCCGGCCAGCCGGCGAGGATGCGCGCATCCTTGCCGGCATCGTGGATCATCAGCGGTGCACGAATCCTGGCCGCATCGGCAGCAGGCGCCTGGCTGCCGTAGAAGGGCACGGCCGCCGACAGGTCGGGGATGACCGTGGCCAGGTAGTTGGCGATGGCGCCGCCATAGCAGAAGCCGACCACGCCGACCTTGCCGGTGGCCTGCGACAGTGACTTCAGCGCGCCCGCCGCGGCGACGAAATCGGCCCGCGATTTTGCCTGGTCCAGCGTCTGGAACAGCGCGCGTGCCTTGTCTTCGTCACCCGGGTAGCCACCCAGCGGATGCAGCGCGTCCGGCGCGAAGGCGACGAAACCCTCCAGTGCCAGGCGGCGCGTGACGTCCTCGATATGGGGATTCAATCCGCGATTTTCGTGGACCACCAATATCGCCGGCAACTTGCCTTTGGCGTTGGCAGGAACGGCCATGTAGCCGCGTAGCGTGCCGTAGCCTTGCGGCGAAGGGAATTCCTGGTAGCTGGTCTTCAGGCGGGCGTCCGCTGGCGTGACCAGGGGCGCGGCGAAGGAGGGCGACAACTGCGCGAGCAAGGTCGCCGCCGTCGCGCCGCCGACGGCATAGCGCGACGCCCGCGCCAGGAAGTCGCGGCGCGACAGCTGCCCATGGACGTAGCCATCGAACAATTGCAGTACCTCGGGGTCGAAATCGTTTGCCGTCAATCGGGTCATGTCAGTGCTCTCTCTGGAGTTGGGTGCCTGGGTAGCATACGCCTGATTGCACCACCCAAGAAAACGAAAGGCGGGTCATTTCCCCGGCAGTGCCAGCGCCGGCCGGCTGCCTGGCCTGATCAATGCCCCTTGCGCTGCACCAGCGCGCTGCCGACCCCGTGGCGCCGGCCTTCGCTGACCGCCGTCACGGTGCCGTCCGGATTGAAGACGATGGCGTTGGCGGCGCCGATTTCCTCGGGCGGGGTTTCCCATGTGTGACCGAAGGCTTCCAGCGCACGCGCCTGTTGCGAGCCGGCGAAATCCGGCTCCACCGAGGTACCCGCGCCATTGCGCTCCGACAGGCGCGGCGCGTTGATCGCCGCATCCATCGTCATGCCGAAGTCGACATGGTTCACGATCGTCTGCAGGACGGTGGTGATGATGGTCGAGCCGCCAGGGCTGCCAATGGTAAACGCCGGCTTGCCGTTTTTGAGGGCGATGGTCGGCGCCATGCTGCTGCGCGGACGTTTTCCTGCTTCCGGCACGTTCGGGCGCGGGCCGGAGAAATCGAAGTCCGTCATTTCGTTATTCAGGATAAAACCGTAGCCCGGCACCACGATGCCGCTGCCGCCCCAGGATTCGATGGTGAAGGTGTAGGACACCACATTGCCGTCCTTGTCCGAGACCGTGAAGTGGGTGGTGTGGGCGTTTTCCTTTTGCAGCGCGCGGGTTGGAGGGCGCAGGGGAATGCTCGCGTCCTGCTGGAACGCGTACGGATCGCCGGCCTGTACGTCGGCCGCAGCGCGCTTCGGATCGATGGCAGTGCGGCGCTGGGCGGCGAAGGCTTTCGACAGCAGGCCTGCCACCGGCGCATCGACGTATTCCGGATCGGCCAGATAGGCGTTGCGGTCGGCAAAGGCGAGGCGGCTCGCTTCCAGGTACAGGTGCTCGGCATCGGCGCGCGGCATCGCCTTGAGGTCGTAGCCCTCCAGGATATTCAGCGCTTCGGCCACCGTCACGCCGCCGCTGCTCGGCAGCGGCATGCCGTAGAGTGCATAGCCGCGGTAGGTGCTGGCGACCGGCTGGCGGATGCGCGCTTCGTAGTTGGCGAGGTCGGCCAGCGTCATGCGGCCGGCGCGCACGCTGGCGCCGCCCGCCACGGGCGGCTTGTTAACGGCGTCGACGATCGCGCGCGCCATCGGCCCTTCGTAGAAGGCGCGCTGGCCGCGGGCGGCGATTTCGCGGTAGGCCTTGGCCATCGCGGGATTGCGCAGCAGGGTGCCGGCCGGGAGCGCCTTGCCGCCCCTCAGGTAGAGCGCGCTGGTCGTGCTGAACTGCTGAAATTTCCTTTCATTTTCGCGCGTCAGATGAGAGAAAATTTCACTCACCGTGAAGCCTTTGTTCGCCACATCGATCGCCGGCGCCAGCACCTGCTTGAAGTTCATCGTGCCGTAGCGTTCGAGCGCCTCATGCCAGCCGCGCACCGTGCCGGGCACGCCGACGGCGGCGCCGCTGGCGACAGCTGTCTCGAAATCGATCTCCTTGCCGTTTTCCAGGAAGGTCGCCGGGGTAAACGCGGCGGGCGCCGTTTCGAGGTGGTCGATCGTGATCACGCGCTTGTCCCTGGCCAGGTAAATCACCATGAAGCCGCCGCCGCCGATGCCGCAGCTGAACGGGTCGGTCACGCCCAGCGTCGCGGCAGCGGCGACGGCCGCATCGATGGCGTTGCCGCCCTTGTCGAGGATGGCGAGGGCCGATTGCGAAGCTTTTTCGCTGATGGTGGCGACCGCGCCGCCAGTGCCGGTGGCGACCGGCGTTTTCGCGAGCGCCAGCGGCGCGTGGAGGAGGATGGAAAGGGTGAGGGTACAGGTAACGAAGCGTGCGGTTCGGGTCATAAAATAGGCAAGGTTGGCGTGAGGCGGACGGTGGCGCGGTAGGTGATGGCGGTGCCGGGCGCGGGCGGCGCGGGAATCGCGTCCTCGTCGAGCACGATGCGGCGCCCGCTCAGGGTGTTTGGCGTTGCGCCTGGCTGGCCGGGCGACAGGGTAAAGGTTTCAGGCGCGCTTCGACCCCGGCCGATGCTGAAGCGGTAGACCAGCTTGCCGGCCCAGACACAGCGCACGCCCGGCGGGCAGCGGCTGTCGTCGACTGCCTCGAAGCTCAGGGTCACGCCCGGCGCCACCTCGGCGGACTGGCCGCGTTCGAGCGTGAACGTGGCGGCCGGATTGGGCGCAGCCGGGGCGGCGCAGGCGGCCAGCGTGGCGCAGACGATAGGCAAGGCGGGCAGGTAGCGCATCGGGTTGGATGGTCGTGTCGACTGCCCGAGCATAACAAAAACGCCACGGCACCGGCGCAAATGCACGCGTCATACAGCGGTCATATTCGCTGGCTAGACTGCGTCCATCACTTACCCACCCTGAGCCACGACAAAAATGAAAACCAAGCACATGTTCAAAACGATGATCGCCGGTGCAGTTGCCGCGTTTGCGATGTCCTCGTCTTTCGCCGCCGATGTCACGGGCGCCGGTGCCACCTTCCCGTACCCGATCTACGCGAAGTGGGCCGAGATGTACAAGGCAGCCACCGGCACCGGCATGAATTACCAGTCGGTCGGCTCGGGTGCGGGCATCAAGCAGATCAAGGCGAAAACCGTCGATTTCGGCGCCTCGGACATGCCCCTGAAAGCGGCTGAACTGGAAGAAGCGGGCCTGATGCAGTTCCCGGCCGTCATGGGCGGCGTGGTCACCGTCGTCAACGTCGAAGGCGTGACGCCGGGCCAGCTCAGGATGACCGGCCCGGTCATCGCCGACATCTACCTCGGCAAGATCACCAAGTGGAACGCACCGGAAATCGCCGCCCTGAACCCGGGCGTGAAGCTGCCCGCCGACGACATCACCGTCGTGCACCGCGCCGACAGCTCGGGCACTTCCTTCCTGTTCACCGACTTCCTGTCGAAAGTGAACCCGGAATTCCAGAGCAAGATCGGCGCCGGCACGGCCGTGAAATGGGCGACTGGCATCGGCGGCAAGGGCAACGAAGGCGTCGCCGCCAACGTCCAGCGCATCAAGGGTTCCATCGGCTATGTCGAGTGGGCCTACGCCAAGAAGAACAAGCTCTCGCACACCCAGTTGAAGAACAAGGACGGCCAGTTCCTGCAGCCTGACGACGAACACTTCAAGGCCGCCGCCGCCAGTGCCGAGTGGACCAAGACCCCGGGCTTCGCCGTGATCCTGACCGACGCCGCCGGCAAGAACAGCTGGCCGATCACGGGCGTGTCCTACATCCTGATGCACAAGGCCCAGGCCGACGCAGCCAAGGGCAAGGAAGTCGTGAAGTTCTTCGACTACGCCTACAAGAACGGCACCGCCGCCGCCGCAGAGCTGGACTACGTGCCGATGCCGGCATCGGTCGTCAAGCTGGTGCAGGGCGCGTGGAAGGCCCAGCTGAAGGATGCATCGGGCGCGGCGATTTATTGAGTCATAGCGGGCGCAGGCCCGCACAAGCGGCAACGCAAATTGGCGGCGATCTTCACGGGGATCGCCGCTTTTTTTTACAGCTGTGTCACTGTCTCGGCGGCGCGGGCGTGCGATGCAAGCACGTATAATGACAGGCCGTCACCCGAGTTTGCTACCCAATGAACGATTTCCGCGTCCTGCCTGCGCCTGCTTCGCTGTCTTTTCTCGACAACACGGGCGAGCTCGGCGGGCTGATCGCCCGCTTTGACTGGTCGGCCACTTCGCTCGGCGCCATCGATGCCTGGCCACAAAGCGTGCGCAGCACGGTGTCGCTGATCCTGCATTCTCCGTTCCCGATCGCGACGATGTGGGGCGAGGAGGGGGTGATGATCTACAACAGCGGGTATGCGGAAATTGCCCGCGACAAGCACCCGGCGCTGCTCGGCACCGAGGTGCGGGGCGCCTGGCCCGAGGCACGCGACTTCAACGATAAGGTCATGCGGGTGTGCATGTCGGGCAAGACCCTGCATTACGAGGAACAGGAACTGACCTTGCATCGCAATGGCCGCGACGAGCAGATCTGGTTCAACCTCCACTATTCGCCCATCATCGGCGAAAGCCAGGTCCCGGTCGGCGTGATGGCGATGGTGGAAGACACGAGCGATGATGTGCGCGTCGAGCGCTTTCTCAAGAGCGAACACACGCGCCTGGAGGCAATGTTCAACCAGGCGCCCGGTTTCACGGCCCTGCTCGAAGGCCCCGAGCACCGCTTCGTGCAGGCGAACCAGGCTTACCTGGCGCTGGTGAATATGCGCGACCTGATAGGCAAGACCCTGGCCGAGGCGCTGCCGGAAGCGGTGGCGCAAGGCTTCGGCGAGCTGCTCGACAGCCTGTACGCCAGCGGTGAAGCCTATTCCGGCGTGGCGGTGCAGTTTGCCGTCGGCGCGTCCGGCGGCCTGCCGGCGCGCGAAGTGTTCGTCGACTTTGTCTACCAGCCGCTGCGCGACGCGAGCGGCGCCGTCTACGGCATTTTCGTCCAGGGCGCCGATGTCAGCCACCGGGTGCTGGCCGAACAGGCCATGGGCGCCAGCGAAGCCATGTTCCGCACCCTGGCGCAGGCCCTGCCGAGCCAGGTCTGGTCGGCGCCGCCCGACGGCGTGCTGGACTGGTACAACGAGCGCGTCTACCGCTATTCAGGCCACCAGCCCGGCGAGCTCGACGAAGGACGCTGGGTCGGCATGGTCCATCCGGACGACCTCGGCGCGGCGGGAGCGGCCTGGCAGCATGCGCTGGCCACCGGCACCATCTACGAAATCGAGTTTCGCCTGCGCGACCGCGACGGCAACTACCGCTGGCACCTGGGCCGCGCCTTGCCGCTGCGCGACGACGCCGGCGCCATCACGCGCTGGGTCGGCACGAATACCGACATCGAAGACCAGAAGGCAGCCGCGCGCGCGCTCGCGACCCTGAACGACACGCTGGCCGAACAGGTCAGCCAGCGCACGGCCGAGCGCGACCGTATCTGGCGCCTGTCGACCGAACTGATGCTGGTGGCCGACTTCAGCTCGAACATCGTCGCCGTCAACCCGGCCTTCAGCAAGGTGCTCGGCTGGAGCGAAGCGAACCTGGTCGGCAGTCCCTTCATGGCGCTCGTGCATCCGGACGACGTGGCGTCGACCTTGCGCGAAGTCGGCGGCCTGAGCGAAGGCCAGACCACCTTCAGTTTCGAAAACCGTTACCGCCACCGCGACGGCACCTATCGCACGCTGGCGTGGTCGGCCGCGCCGGACGCCAATCACATCCACGCCGTCGCGCGCGACGTGACGGCCGAGCATGAGGCAGCGGCGGCCATGCGCCGTACCGAGCTGGCCTTGCAGCAGTCGCAGAAGATGGAAACGATCGGCAAGCTGACCGGCGGCGTCGCGCACGACTTCAACAACCTGCTGCAAGTCATTGCCGGCAACCTGCAACTGCTTGGCACCGACGTGGCCGCCAATCCGCGCGCGCAGCGCCGCGTCGATAACGCGATGGCGGGCGTGCTGCGCGGCGCGAAACTGGCGAGCCAGTTGCTCGCCTTCGGCCGCCGCCAGGCGCTCGAGCCGAAAGTGGTGCGCATCGGCCGCAACGTCGCCGCGATGGATGACATGCTGCGCCGCGCGCTGGGCGAAGAGATCGAGATCGAAACCGTGATCCAGGCCGGCTTGTGGAATGCCTTCGTCGATATTTCGCAGGTCGAGAACGCCATCCTCAACCTGTGCATCAATGCGCGCGACGCCATGGACGGCGTCGGCAAGCTCACCGTCGAAGTCGGCAACGCCAAGCTCGACGACGGCTACGCGAGCACGTATCCCGACGTCACGCCCGGCCAGTACGTGATGATTGCCGTCAGCGACACCGGCTCGGGCATGCCGCCCGAGGTCATGGTGCAGGCGTTCGAGCCGTTCTTCTCGACCAAGCCCGAAGGCAAGGGCACGGGGCTGGGCCTGTCGATGGTGTACGGTTTCGCCAAGCAGTCGGGCGGCCACGTGAAGATCTACAGCGAAGTGGGCTACGGCACCACCGTCAAGATGTATCTGCCGCGATCGCTCGAAACCGAAGACGCGCTCGACCCGGTCGACCTGCGCGCGCCCACCGGCGGCACCGAAACCATCCTCGTGGCCGAGGATGACGAGGGAGTGCGCGAGACCGTGGTCGAGTTGCTGGGCGAGCTCGGTTACCGCGTGCTCAAGGCGTCCGACGCCGCCAGCGCGATGGCGATCGTTTCGAGCGGTATTCCGATCGATCTGTTGTTTACCGACGTGGTCATGCCGGGCCCGCTGCGCAGTCCCGACCTGGCGCGCAAGGCGCGCGAAGCGATCCCCAGCCTGGCCGTGCTGTTTACGTCGGGCTATACCGAAAACGCGATCGTGCACGGCGGGCGGCTCGATCCCGGCGTCGAATTGCTGGGCAAACCCTACACGCGCGCCGCGCTGGCCCTAAAAATCCGCCACGTGCTGGCCAACCGCGACCAGCGCAGCGGCGCCGCGCGCGACCTGGCGCGCACGCGCGCCAGGCCCGCGCCGGCGGCGCCGGCCGCACTGGGCATCGTGCTGGTCGAAGATGACGATTCGCTGCGCGCCACCACCACCGAGCTGCTCGAGCTGCTGGGGCACAGCGTCAGCGGCGCAGCCAGCGGCGAGGCGGCGCTGGCCTTGCCCGCGCTGGCCTCGGCCGACGTCCTGATGACCGACCTCGAGTTGCCCGGCATGTCAGGCGAGCAGCTGGCCCTTGCCGCACGCGCGCTGGCGCCCGACTTGGCCGTCGTGTTCGCGTCCGGCCGCAGCGCCACCACCAGCCTGGCACGCTCGACCATGCTGCGCAAGCCCTACGATGTCGAGGCGCTGAGCGCCGCCCTGGCAGGCGGCGCCACTGCCTTGCCCTGAGCGCGGCTCTGGGTAAAGGTGGATTTGATGAAACATCGTCGGCAGGGCGCGCTGTGCGCAGTGGTATCCGGGGCGGCCATGCTGGCCCTGTCGGCTTGCCCGCCGCGGGCCGCGGCGCAAGCAGCGGAGGCGCGCTCTCCTGTGGCGCTTAATTCCGGCTTGCGCAGTAGCTGCCACTGGATGACGCAGGAAACTATGGTTGAGCTCGTGTCCGAATGTCAGACCTGACTCCGGCCGTTCATGGTCGCGGCGAGGGGCAAGGCCACTGTGAAGGTGCTGCCTCGACCGGCGCCCTCGCTGGCGACGGTCACGCGTCCTCCGTGCAATTCTACCAGCCCTTTGACGATGCCCAGTCCGACGCCAATGCCCGAACGTTTGCGATCCGTTTCCGCCTGACCCTGGGAAAACAGATCGAACAGGGTAGGCATCATGGCGCTGGTGATGCCTTTCCCCCGATCCGACACCGACAGCAGGGCATACTGCGCATCGGCCGTGACGGCGACCTCGATCGGCGCCCCTGGCGGCGAGTAGCGCGAGGCGTTCGCGAGCAGGTTGCCCAACACCTGCACCAGGCGCATCCTGTCGATTTGCACCGGCACCGGGAGCGCGGCGAGGCGCTTGTCCAATGACTGCTTTTTGGCGCTCAGCATCGGCGCCAGCTGCTCGCCGGCATCGTGGACGATATCGTGCAAGTCGAGTTCTTCCAGTTGCAAATGGACTTGTCCGTGCGTGATCCGCGACACATCGAGCAGATCTTCGGTCAGACGGCCCATGTGGCCGACCTGACGCTGGATCAGTTCGCTGATCTTGCGCAGCTGGGCGTCGCCGCCATGGTGGGTCTCGATGACCTTGGCCGCCATCGCCAGCGCGGACAGTGGATTGCGCAGTTCATGCGACAGCATGGCCAGGAAGGTATCCTTTTGCGCATTCACCCGCGCCAGTTCTTCCTTGGCCTGCACCAGCTCGGTGACATCGCGCGAGACCACGAGCAAGCCGGCCACGGCCCGCGAGGCGCCCGCCATGGGCGTGACGACCACGTCCCACCAGCGCGGGGTATTTTTCGCCGTCGGACAAAAGGCCAGGAATTGTGTCCGCTTGCCTTCGCGCGCCGCCACCACGGCCATCTCCACACGCGCACGTTCGCTACCCGGCCACAGGCTGGGCCAGCGCATGCCATCGAGTTGATGGGGGTCGTCCAGTTCAAGCGCAATTTGCCCGCCCGGGTTGAGCGTTTCGATGGTGCCGTCGGGCCGCAGGATTTTGATGCAATCGGGACTGGTTTCGTACAGCGCCAGATCAGGCGCCGGGTCCGGCAGGGTCTGTCTCGATTGCGGCAGAGAATGGGTCATGGGAGCATCCAGGTCGGCAGCGAGGCGGACGCTGCTCGCGCAAGGGGGGGTGAGTTTCGATAAAAATGTAAGCATTATCCTACATCGCTTACGCATTTGATATGAATTTTTACTGGAATTGACGAACAGGCCGGATGGCCTTGTCAGGTGTTGCTTGCCGTTCACGCAACAGCCGGCGCGACGGCCAATAAAAAAGCGGCCCTCGCGGGGCCGCCGTGTCCTGCATGATGCGCGAGCGTTACACAAACGCCGCCAGCGCACCCTTCATCTTCTTCAATGCCGCCGACTCGATCTGGCGAATCCGCTCGGCCGACACGCCGAACTCTTCAGCCAGCGTGTGCAGCGTCGCACCCGAGCCGTCGTCGTTGGCCAGCCAGCGCGCTTCGACGATGCGGCGCGAACGCGGGTCGAGCTTGCCCAGCGCCGTTTCCAGGCCTTCCGACTGCAGACGCGTGACCTGCTCGGCTTCCAGCACCTTGGTCGGCTCCTGCATGTCCGACGACAGGTAGGCGATCGGCGAAAATTTGTCGTCTTCGTCGTCGGTCGGCGCCTCCAGCGCGATGTCGCGGCCCGACAGGCGGGTCTCCATCTCGATCACCTCTTCGCGCTTGACGTTGAGCATCTTCGCCAAGTCGTCGACCTGGGTCGGCGTCATCGAATCGAGGCCCACCTTGTTGCTGCGCAGGTTGAAGAACAGCTTGCGCTGGGCCTTGGTCGTGGCGACCTTCACCAGGCGCCAGTTCTTCAGAATGTATTCATGCATCTCGGCCTAGATCCAGAGCATGGCATAGGACACCAGGCGCACGCCCTGGTTCGGGTCGAAACGCTTGACTGCCTTCATCAGGCCGATATTGCCTTCCTGGATCAGGTCGTCGTG
>JANNNC010000209.1:0-35818 GCA_031398335.1 Massilia sp. | reverse complement strand
GCCGGCATTGTCGACTATATCCACTACTACAATCACGACCGCATCAAGCTCAGATTAAACGGGCTGAGCCCTGTACAATTCAGGACTCAGCACTTGGCAGCAGCGTAGACTTAACTGTCCAACTTTGTGGGGTCACTTCATTTGTGCCCACGCGGTAGGGCACGGTGGCGGTTCGAAACGTCGCCTCGCCATGTGCCGACGGTGACAACGCGTGGGCTCGAGAGCCCACCCTGCGTTACGCACCTGTCTCGAGCACCTGTCTCAATTTGACGTTACGCGTTGACCATGCATCAAAAAAACGGGCCGCTTGAAGCGGCCCGTTTCATTTCACGCTAACCAATCACACACGGTTCATCAGGAAGGCCGTCAGCAGCGGCACCGGACGGCCGGTCGCGCCCTTGGCCGCGCCGCTCTTCCAGGCGGTGCCGGCGATGTCGAGGTGGGCCCAGGTGTAGTTGCGGGTGAAGTTCTCGAGGAAGCAGGCGGCCGTGATCGAGGCGCCGCCGGGGCTGCCGATATTGGCCAGGTCCGCGAAGTTCGATTTCAGCTGCTCGTTGTACTGCTCGCCGATCGGCAGGCGCCAGGCGCCGTCGCCGGTCTGCTTGCCGGCGTCCATCAGCTCCTCGGCCAGGGCGTCATGGGCGGCGTCGTGGCGCGTGAACAGGCCGCTGTTGTGGTGGCCCAGCGAGACGATGCAGGCGCCCGTCAGCGTGGCGATGTCGACCACGGCGGCCGGCTTGAAGCGCTCGGCGTAGGTGAGGGCGTCGCACAGGATCAGGCGGCCTTCGGCGTCGGTATTCAGGATCTCGATGGTCAGGCCGTTCATCGCGGTGACGATGTCGCCCGGCTTGGTGGCGCGCCCGGACGGCATGTTTTCGCAGGTGGCGATGATGCCGATCACGTTCAGCTTGAGGTTCATCTCGCCGATCGCGCGGAAGGTGCCGAGCACCGAGCCGGCGCCGCACCTGTCGTACTTCATTTCATCCATGCCGGGACCCGGCTTGATCGAGATGCCGCCCGAGTCGAAGGTGATGCCCTTGCCGACCAGGACCGTCGGCGCATCCTTCTTGTTGCCGCCCATGTGCTTGAGGACGATGAATTTCGGCGCTTCCTCGCTGCCCCGGGCCACGGCCAGGAAGGAGCCCATTTTCAGCGCTTCGAGCTGCTTGCGCTCGAGGACTTCGACTTCGAAGCCGTGGTCGTCGGCCAGCTTGCGGGCGACGGTGGCGAGATAGGTCGGGGTGCAGATGTTGGGCGACAGGTTGCCCAGTTCGCGCGTCAGGTTCATGCCGTTGGCGATTGCGATCGATTGCGCCAGCGTGGCCTTGGCGGCATTGTCGGCCAGCGCCAGGGCCAGGGTGATCTTGCGCACGCCGGTGAGGGCCGGATCCTTCTTGCTCTTTTGGGCGTCGGTGCGGAATTCGCTCTCGGTCGCGCCGAGGACAATCGCGCGCGTGGCCCATTCAGGCGTGCGCTCTTTCACTTCCGTCATTGGAAATGCGATAATGGCGTCTGCCGCGCCCAGCGACGCGAAGGCTTTGAGCGTCGCGCCGACCGCGGTCATGAAATTCTTTTCGCCTACCGCCTCGTCCGCGCCCATCCCGACCAGCAGCACGCGCTGTGCGGCCACACCGGCCACGCCGCGCAGCAGCAGGGTCGAACCGGCCTTGCCGGTGATGTCGCCCGACTTCAATGCCGCCGTGATGTCACCGGTTTGATCGATGGCTTTCGCAGCCTGCGACAGTTTTTTGTTTTCGAACACCGCCACTGCCACACAGCCGGTCTTGGCCGCGGCCAGGGTGTTTTTTGTGTCGAATGCTTTTATGCTAAAGTCCATTTGATTCTCCGTTTTGTTTTGTGCGCATCTGGTCCGACCAATGCTCAACCTGCAATTATAACTATCGAATGATTTTCCAACGCGCCCTGCACCGTGAACTGGCCAGCGCAGCCGGGGCAACCTTCACGGTATTGTTCACGGTGTGCGTCACCTGGACCCTCATTGCCATCCTCGGCAGGGCCGCGGGCGGACGGGTCGCATCCGGCGACGTCGTCGCATTGATTGCGTTTCAATCATTGAATTATCTGCCAACTGTCCTGATCCTCACCAGCTTTATTTCCGTGCTGGTGGCCATCACGCGCAGTTACCGCGATTCCGAGATGGTGGTCTGGTTTGCCTCGGGCCAGTCGCTGCTGGCCTGGATCCGTCCGGTGCTCACGTTCGGCGTGCCGCTGGTGCTGATCGTCGGCGCGCTGTCGCTGGTGGTGGCGCCCTGGGCCAAGATGAAGAGCGCCGAATTCATCCAGCGTTTCGAGAAACGCGAAGACCTCAAACGCGTCGCGCCCGGCCAGTTCCGCGAGTCCTCCTCGAGCGACCGCGTGTTCTTCGTCGAGGGCAGCACCAACGGCTCCACCGTGGTGAAGAACGTCTTCGTCAGCACCAACCAGAAGGACGGCAGCTCGATCGTCGTCGCGCGCGAAGGAGTGGTCGAGGCGGACGGCAAGGGCGGCCAGTACCTGGTGCTGAAAAACGGCCGCCGCTACGAGGGCGTGCCGGGCCAGGCCGATTTCCAGTCGATGGAGTTCGAGCGTTACAGCATGCGTGTCGCCACCAAGGTGCCGGTGCTGGGCGCCGACGTGCCGCTCGACGCACTCTCGACAACCGCGCTGCTGGCCGTGAACAACCAGTACACGCGTTCGGAACTGCTCTCGCGCATGTCGGCGCCGATCATCTGCCTGGTGCTGATCCTGCTGGCCATTCCGCTGGGCTTCGTGAACCCGCGCGCCGGCAGTTCGGCCAACCTGATCCTCGCCCTCCTGATCTTCTTCACCTATAACAACCTGGTCAAGATGGCCGAGGCCAGCGTCAAGCAGGCCAAGGTCGATTTCGGCATGGCCTGGTGGCCGCTGCACCTGATCGCCATCCTGATCATCATCGCGTTGTTTACCTGGCGCCTGAACGTCAACCACCATTACCACCCGCTGGTCTTGATCAATGCCTGGAAGCGCAAGCGCCTCTTGAAGAAGACGCCTGCCCCGGTCCAGGTGGAGTCCCGATGAAAGTACTACAGCGCTATTTTGCGATCAACATCACGCAGGCCGTCGTCTTCGTGCTGATCGCCTTCCTCGGCCTGATCTCCTTCATGGATCTGACGAGCGAGTTGCCCTCGGTCGGCAAGGGCAACTACTCGTTCCAGCACGCGCTGCTGTACGTGGCCCTGATGCTGCCCGGGCACGTGTATGAAGTGATGCCGGTGGCGGCGCTGATCGGCACTATCTACGCGATGGCGCAGTTCGCGCAAAGCTCGGAATTCACGATCATGCGCGCTTCCTCGATGTCCACGCGCATGGCGGGCTGGATGCTGTTCAAGATCGGCATCGTGTTCGTCGTCGTTACCTTCATCTTCGGCGAGCTGATCACGCCGCGCACCGCGCCGCTGGCGGAGAAGGTGCGCCTGTCGGCCAAAGGGGCCACGCTCGCCTCGGAATTTCGCTCCGGGATGTGGACCAAGGATAACGTGCACGCCGAAGGCGCGGCCGGCATCCGCGGACCGGTCGTCGGCTCGCGCTTCTTCAATGCGCGCCAGATCCGACCGGACGGCCAGCTACTCGATGTGCGCCTCTACGAATTCGACAACGCCATGCGCATGCGCGCCCTGATCACGGCCGCCAGCGCGACCTTCAGCGGCAACGGCACCTGGCGCCTGAAGGACGTCAGCGAAACCCTGTTCACCAATAGCCGCACGCTGCCCCTGCCGGGCGCGCCGGTGCCGCAGGGCCAGAGCATCCAGAGCACCTATGGGCAGGAGACCAGCGCGGTCGCCACGCGCAAGCTCGCCAGCATGGACCTGGTCTCGGAGATCACCCCGAAGATCCTGCAGGTCTCGCGCCGCGACCCCGAGCGCATGTCGGCGAACGAACTGGCGGTTTACTCGCGCCACCTGGCCGAGAACCGGCAGGAGAGCGAGCGTTTCCAGATCGCCTTCTGGAAGAAGATCATCGACCCGCTCGCGATTTTCGTGCTGATGGCGCTGGCCTTGCCCTTCGCCTACCTGCATACGCGCAGCGGCGGCGTGAGCCTGAAGATTTTCATCGGCATCATGATCGGGGTCGGCTTCATCCTGATCAATACGCTGTTCTCGAACCTCGGCTTGCTCTCGGCCTGGCCGGCGTTCTTTACGGCGGTGGCGCCGAGTTTGTTGTTCCTGTTGCTGGCAATCGGCGCTTTGCGCTGGGTAGAGAGACATTGATGAAACGTGCACTGGTTCTGTTTGCCCACGGCGCCCGCGCCGCCTCCTGGGCCGCCCCCTTCGAACGCCTGCGCGACCTGACGGCGGCGCGCCTGCCTGATTGCGTCGTGCGCCTGGCCTTCCTGGAGTTGATGGAGCCGCGCTTGCCGGAGACGGTGTCGCAGCTGGTGCTTGACGGCGTCACCGATGTCACGATCGTGCCGGTGTTCCTCGGGCAGGGCGGGCATCTGCTGCGCGACTTGCCGCTGCTGGCCGAAGGCTTGCGCGAAGCGCATCCGGGCTTGCGCTTGAATATCGTCGGCGCGGTCGGCGAAGACCCGGGCGTGCTGGCTGCGATAACGGACTATTGTGTCCAGTCGTTGTAGCGTGGGCACTTGTGCCCACGCGGTATGGCACCGGTGATCATCCCAACAGTATCGGAATGACGAAACATCGTCACGGCGCCTGTCGTTGACGATTCACGAACGATTAACCTTGCCATGCCGGGTGGGCACGCGTGCCCACCTTACGACGTTCAATCCAGATCCGCCGCGGCGTGCCGCTCCGGCACCTGCTTCTCCGGCTTGCCGCGCACGCGGTTGACCTTGCGGCCGCGGATCACCGCCGGACGCGCCGCGATCTCGTCGGCCCAGCGCCGCACCTGCCTGTACTCGTGCACCGACAAGAACTCGCCCGCTTCATACAGCTCGCCCTGCACCAGCGCGCCATACCAGGGCCAGATCGCCATGTCGGCGATCGTGTACGCGTCGCCCGCAATAAAACGGTTGCCGGCCAGCTGGCGCTCCAGCACGTCGAGCTGGCGCTTGACTTCCATCGCGTAGCGGTCGATCGGGTATTCGAGTTTTTCCGGCGCGTAGGCGTAGAAGTGGCCGAAGCCGCCGCCCAGCAGGGGCCCGGCGCCCATCTGCCAGAACAGCCAGTTCAGCGTTTCGGTCCGCGCAGCCACGCCCGTGGGAATGAAGGCGCCGAACTTCTCGGCCAGATACAGCAGGATCGAGCCCGACTCGAAAACGCGGATCGGTTCCGAACCGCTGCGGTCCATCAGCGCCGGAATCTTCGAATTCGGGTTCACCTCGACGAAGCCGCTCGAGAACTGCGCCCCTTCGTTGATGCGCACCAGCCAGGCGTCGTATTCGGCGCCGCTATGGCCCGCGGCCAGCAATTCCTCCAGCATGATCGTGACCTTCTGGCCATTTGGCGTGGCCAGCGAATACAGCTGCAGCGGATGCTTGCCGACGGGGAGTTCGGCCTCGTGGGTCGGGCCGGCCACCGGACGGTTGATGTTGGCGAACATGCCGCCCGGTGACGCGGGCGGGGTCCAGACTTTTGCCGGCTCGTACTTCGATTGTTCAGTCATCGATGTCTCCTGATTCGTTGGGGAATACGCCGCTGCCGCCAGCGCGGGCGCGTCTTGTCATTCCTGAACGAGGAGCTTACCCGACTCCGCAAGTTCGCGTCGGCGACGGCCCGGAATGCCCGCGGCGCCCGTTTTCCGTCAGCGTCCTGCCAAGCTTTACGCCCAACTGGAGAAGGATTGTTGCGCATCATGGCCGCGGGTCCGCGCCCGGTTTGACAGGCCCCGTGAACCGGCCGACACTGCTCGGGCATTTCCGGCCGCGTCGGCCACAACCAACCCACGCGCTTCCATGCTTCCATCCTTCATCACGCAGCTTTTTGCCGTGTTCCTGCGCCTGCGCGCACAGGGGACCGCCTCCTGGGAAGGCATCCGTTTGCCAGGCGGCCTGTTCGCACAGATGCGCTGCGCGCGCCATATCGACGCCACCGCGCGCCGCGTGGCGGCCATGGGCGTCAAGATCGCCACCCTGTCCGGGCGCCTGCACGCCGGCAGCATTCCTGGCATGGTCGACGCCGACCGCAGCCTGCGGCGCATGCTCGACGAACTCAAGGAAGATTTGAACGGCATGCGGCGCGACCTGGCGCGCTGGCACAGCCGCGAATGCCGTGGCCGCGCCGGCGCGCGCCTGGAAGCGGCGATCGCGCGCCTGAACCGGATCAATGCCGAGACCCATGCCGCGGCCGACAGCCTGCTGCGCCAAATCGAGGACCACGACAGCGCCGCGGTCCTGGCAGAATAAAAAGAGGGTGTGCAAACGGCGCCATCGGCGCCGCCGTTCGTCAGGCGCCGTGCGCCTGCGGCACCGGAGTGCCCAGCGCCGGTTGATGTTCGCGCAGGCGCAGCGCCTCGCCGATCATCACCAGCACCGGACCGTGCGCCGCATCCAGGCCGCGCGCCAGGTCGGTCAGGATCAGGCGCACGATGCGCTCGTCAGGCCGGCTGCAATTTTCCACCACCACCACCGGCGTGTCGGCACGCCGTCCCTGCGCCAGCAGGCGCTCGGCGGTTGCGGCGGCCTCGCGCCCGCCCATGTACTGGACCAGCGTGTCGGTATGCGGCAGGGCGTGGTGTTCCGGCTCGTCGGGGCCGGTGCTGGACGTGAAGAAGGCGACGCTGCGCGCCACGCCGCGCTTGGTGAGCGGCTGCTTGGTCGCGGCCGCCGCGGCCACCGCCGTGGTAATGCCGGGAACGATTTCGACCTCGATGCCTTCAAGCTCCAGCGCGCGCAACTCCTCGTCGGCACGCCCGAACAGCATCGGGTCGCCGCCTTTCAGGCGCACGATGCGCTTGAACTTGAAGGCGCATTCGACCAGCAGCGCGTTGATGGCGTCTTGCGCCGTGGAGCGCTGGCCCGAGCGCTTGCCGACCGAAATCAGCTCGGCTTGCCCGCACAAGGCCAGCATCTCGGCCGTCACCAGTGCGTCGTAGAGGACGACGTCGGCCCTGCTGAGGATGTGCGCGCCGCGGACGGTGATCAAATCGGCGGCGCCGGGGCCGGCGCCCACCAGCCAGACCTTGCCGGGTCCGCCTGATCGCGCCGGCAGGGGTTCTTCAAGCAAGGCCATGGCCGCTCCTGTGTTATGCCTGCATCCGGATCATACCCGCGGCAACAGTCTGGTGCGTGACTTCATCGATCAGGATAAAGGCGCCGGTGGCGCGGATGTCGTCGTAGGCGTCGGCCGCCAGCGGCTGCTGCACGGTCAGGGCGATGCGCGCGATGTCGTTCAGCTTCAGGCCTTCGGCCGGGTTGTCGACGGCCCTGCGCTGCTGGGTGTTGATGTCGAGCAGGGTGTCCACCTTCGTGATCCTGGCCCCCGTCTGGCGCGTGCCGTGCTTGATCCAGTACTTGCGGCGCGTATCTAACGGCTCGTCCGACATCCAGCACACGTCGGCCACGACCTGTTTCAGCAGCGTTGCCGGGGCATCGGCGCCCGCCAGCGTATCGCCGCGCGAAATGTCCAGGTATTCTTCGAGCAGCAGCGTCACCGACTGGCCGGCGCTGGCCTTTTGCAGGGAGCCGTCGAAGGTGACGATCTCTTTCACGGTCGCGCTCTGGCCGGAGGGTTGCACCACCAGCTTGTCGCCGACCGACACATTGCCCGACTCGATGCGGCCCATGTAGCCGCGGAAGTCGTTTGCTTCATGGCCGTTGTGGCGGGCTACCAGCTGCACCGGGAAACGGAAGGGCGCATCGTGCGCTTCGTCGTAGACCGAGAGCGACTCGAGCAGCTCGATCAGGGTCGGGCCGGTGTACCAGGCCAGCTTCTCGGAGCGTTCGACCACGTTGTCGCCGGCCAGCGCCGACAGCGGAATGGCGGTCACGTCCTTCAGGCCGAGCGAGGCGGCGAACTCGGCATAGGCGGCGACGATGCGGTCGTAAATCGCCTGGTCGTAAGCGATCAGGTCCATCTTGTTGACGGCCACGATCACGTGCTCGATCTGCAGCAGGTGGGCAATCGTCGAGTGGCGCTTGGTTTGAATGAGCAAATCCACGCCGCCGTCTTCACGCAGTTTCACCTTCGAGACGTCGACCAGGATGATGACGGCGTCGGCGGTCGAGGCGCCGGTGACCATGTTGCGGGTGTACTGCTCGTGGCCCGGGGTATCGGCGATGATGAACTTGCGCTTGGGCGTGGCGAAATAACGGTAGGCCACGTCGATCGTGATGCCTTGTTCGCGCTCGGCTTCCAGGCCGTCGGTCAGCAGCGACAGGTCGATCGTGTCGCCCACGGTGCGCTTGTGCTTCGAGCGCGAGACGGCGGCCAGCTGGTCGGCGAAGATGCCCTTGCTGTCGAACAGCAGGCGGCCGATCAGCGTGCTCTTGCCGTCGTCGACGGAGCCGGCGGTGATGAAACGCAGCAGGCTGTGTTGGGTCAGGTTCATGGCGTTCATCAGAAATATCCTTGCTTCTTGCGTTTTTCCATCGAGGCTTCGGAGGTCTGGTCGTCCATCCGGGTGGCGCCGCGTTCGGTCACCTGGGTCACGGCTGTTTCCGCGATGATCGATTCGACCGTGCTCGCATCCGACGACACCGGGCAGGTGCACGAGATGTCGCCCACGGTGCGGAAGCGCACGATTTGCGTCTCCACCGTTTCGCCTTCTTTCGCCGGGGTGAGCGGGGTCAGCGGAACCAGCAGGCCATTGCGCGGGATCACCTGGCGTTCGTGCGCAAAATAGATCGTCGGCAGTTCCAGTTTTTCGCGGGCGATGTACTGCCACACGTCCAGTTCGGTCCAGTTCGAAATCGGGAACACGCGCATGTTTTCGCCCGGATGGACGCGGGTGTTATACAGGTCCCACAGTTCCGGACGCTGGGCCTTCGGGTCCCACTGGCCGAACTCGTCGCGGAAGGAAAAGATGCGCTCCTTGGCGCGGGCTTTCTCTTCGTCGCGGCGGGCGCCGCCGATGCAGGCATCGAAACCGTGTTCGGCGATCGTTTCCAGCAGCGTCACGGCTTGGGCCGCGTTGCGCGAATCGGTGGCCGGGTTACGCAGGCGGACCGTGCCCTTCGTGATCGAGTCTTCGACCGAGCCGACGATCAGGCGTTCGCCGAGTTCGGCAACGCGGGCGTCACGGAAGCTGATGACTTCGTCGAAATTGTGGCCGGTGTCGATGTGCACCAGCGGGAACGGGAATTTGCCGGGGCGAAAAGCCTTTTCCGCCAGGCGCAGCAGCACGACCGAGTCCTTGCCGCCCGAGAACAGCAGGGCGGGATTGCTGCATTCGGCCGCCACTTCGCGCAGGATGTGGATCGCTTCGGATTCGAGGGCGTCGAGGTGGCGCGCATTGACGGTGGCCAGGATGCCGGCCTTGTCTGAGAGGTTCGTCATGAAATGCCTTGTGTTCTGATTATGCTTATGTGCGTAAATTCACGCGGCCACGGATTTGATGCGAATTAATTTGCCATCGACCACGTGCAGGCCGCATTCCTTCGATTCCGGGTTTTCCCACCACCAGCGTCCGGCGCGCACGTCCTCGCCCGGCTGGACCGCCCGGGTGCAGGGCTCGCAGCCGATCGACGGGTAACCGCGGTCGTGCAGCGCGTTGTACGGAACATTGTTGGCGCGGATGTATTCCCAGACCTCGGCTTCGGACCAGTCCGCCAGTGGATTGAACTTCACCATGGCGTGCGCCGGATCGTCTTCCTGCACGTCGAGCCCGGCGCGGGTGGTCGATTGGGCGCGGCGCTGGCCGGTGATCCAGGCCTTCTTGCCGGCCAGGGCATGCCCGAGCGGCTCGACCTTGCGGATGCGGCAGCATTCGCGGCGCATCTCGACGCTGTCATAGAAGGCGTTCAGGCCGTTCTGGGTAACGTAGCGCTCGACCGCCAGCGGGTCCGGGCGGAACAGGGCAATGTCGGCACCGTAGGTCGCCTTCACCGCGTCCAGCACGGCCAGGGTTTCCTTCGGCAGGCGGCCGGTTTCCAGCGAGAAGATGCCGATTGGCAGTCCTGCACGCAGGATCAGGTCGGTCAGCACCATGTCTTCGGCCGCCAGGCTGGAGGCGAACACGGCCGGCGTAAACTCGGCGGCGATGCGCACCAGGATGGCCTGGGTGTCTGCGACGCGGGTAGCGAGATCGCTCATGTCGATCCTCAGATCCCGGCGCCGACGTCGCTGTGCTCGAGCTGCACGTCGCGTTCCTTGCGGCGGAACAGCGGCAGCGGCTGGTCGACCGAGGCCTGGTAGGTTTCCGAGAACACGGTCAGGCCCTTGAGGGCATCGTGGATCGAGCGGTCCTGGCGCGTGGCGTAGGCGTTAAAACCGACGCGCGACATCGAGAACAATTGATCGCGCAGCACGTCGCCAATCGCGCGCAACTCGCCGGTATAGCCGAGGCGCTTGCGCACGTTGAAGGCGATCGAATAGCCGCGCCCATCTGAGAATTTCGGGAAGTCGACCGCGATCACGGCGAAGCGATCGGAGTCGCCTTTCAGGGCTTCGAAGCGCTCGTCGGCGGCGATCCACACGCCCAGTTCGGCGCGGCTGCCCAGCGCATCTTTCTGCGCCAGCCAGACCGTCAGCGGGACAATGACCTTGCCTTCCGGGACAGCGACGGCTTCGGGCGTTTCACCCTCGGCCAGGCGCAGCACGCTCCAGTCATCAAGAACGACTTCGCGGCCACGGATAATTTCTTTATGTGCTTCAAGCATGGTCTTCTCCAACCAGTTCGCCTTTGGATATCGGCGTGGCATACACGTGTTCTTTGAATGGCGCGATGCCCAGGCGCTGCGCAGTCTCGACAAAACGCTCGCCTTCGAAGCGGTTCTTGACATAGACCTGCAACAGGCGGTCGACCACTTCCGGCATCTGTCCGCCCGAGAACGACGGGCCGATGATCTTGCCGATGGCCGAATTGTTGCCCTGCGCGCCGCCGATCGAGACCTGGTACCACTCGCTGCCGTCCTTGTCGACGCCCAGCACGCCAATCGAGCCGACGTGATGGTGGCCGCAGGCATTGATGCAACCCGAGATGTTCAGTTCGATGTCGCCGATGTCGTGCTGGAAGTCGAGGTTGTCGAAACGCTCGGCAATGGCGGCCGCGATCGGGATCGATTTCGCATTCGCCAGCGAGCAGAAATCGCCGCCCGGGCAGGCAATGATGTCCGTCAACAGGCCAATGTTCGGCGTGGCCAGGCCCTTCGATTTGGCCAGGGTCCAGACTTCGAACAGGTCGGACTGCTTCACATCGGCCAGCACCAGGTTCTGCTCGTGGGTCACGCGCAGTTCGCCGAAGCTGAACTTGTCGGCGAGGTCGGCCACGAAGTCGATCTGCTCGGCGGTCGCGTCCCCCGGCGGCACGCCGGTTTTCTTCAGCGACAGCACGACCGAGGCATAGCCCGGCACCTTGTGCGGCTTGACGTTGCGTTGCAGCCAGTTCGCGAACGGCTTGCTGTCCGCGTGCGCAGCCAGCGGATCGATGGCGGGCAGGGTCGCGTAGGCGGGCGCTTCGAAATAGGCTGCGACGCGGTCGTACTCTTCGCGCGTCAAGGTTTCCGGGCCATCTTTCAGGTCTTGCCACTCTTCTTCGACCAGGCGCGAGAATTCTTCGACGCCCAGGGCTTTGAGCAGGATCTTGATGCGGGCCTTGTACTTGTTGTCGCGGCGGCCGTACGAGTTGTACACGCGCATCACGGCTTCGGTATAGGTCAGCAGGTGCTGCCACGGCAGGAACTCGCGGATCACGCTGCCGAGGATGGGCGTACGGCCCATGCCGCCGCCGGCCATGAACTTGAAGCCGGCTTCGCCCGCTTCGTTATGGGTGAGCGTGAGGCCGATGTCGTGGATCGCAATCGCGGCGCGGTCTTCCACGGCGCCGTTGATCGCGACCTTGAACTTGCGGGGCAGGGCGATGAATTCTGGGTGGAAGGTGCTCCACTGGCGCAGGATTTCGGCGAAGGGGCGCGGATCCATGATCTCGTCAGCGGCGACGCCGGCGAATTCGTCGGTCGTGATGTTGCGGATGCAATTGCCGGAGGTCTGGATGGCGTGCATTTCGACCGAGGCGAGGTCCGCCAGGATGTCTGGCGTCTGCTCGAGCTCGATCCAGTTGAACTGGATGTTCTGGCGCGTCGTGAAGTGGCCATAGCCGCGGTCGTACTTGCGGGCGATGTGCGCGAACATGCGCATCTGGTCGGTCGACAATAAGCCGTACGGCACGGCGATGCGCAGCATGTAGGCGTGGCGCTGCATGTACAGGCCGTTTTGCAGGCGCAGCGGCAGGAACTCTTCTTCTGTCAGCTCGTCGTTCAGGCGGCGGGCTACCTGGTCGCGGTACTGCGCAATGCGTTCGCGGACGATGAGATGGTCGTATTGGTCGTAGCGGTACATAAGTTTCCTATGGGGCGGGTATGAGTACCCTTTGGCTAGCTTGAATGGTACGGGATGGGAGCTTTATTCCAAACGACTGACAATTTATTTGCTTATATACGGTAGGAGCATAAGCAATCGCATAAAATACGGGTTGGCGTTTCCACTACCCAAAAACAACAGGAATGAACCTTCACCAACTGCGTTTCGTGCGCGAAGCCGTGCGCCAGAACTACAACCTGACCGACGCCGCCAAGGCCTTGTTCACGTCCCAGCCGGGGGTGTCGAAGGCCATCATCGAGCTCGAAGAAGAGCTCGGCGTCGACATCTTCACCCGCCACGGCAAGCGCATCCGTGGGCTGACCGAGCCGGGCCGGCTGGTGCTCGAGTCGGTCGAGCTGATCATGCAGGAAATCGAAAGCCTGAAGCGCATCGGCAAGGAATACGCGGCCCACGACAGCGGCAGCTTCACGATTGCCACCACCCACACCCAGGCGCGCTATATGCTGCCCAAAGTGGTGCAAGCCTTCATGCTCAAGTTTCCGAAGGTACGCCTGTCTCTGTTACAAGGCAACCCGAAGCAGATCGCGGACATGGTCAAGAGCGGCCAGGCCGACCTCGCCATTGCCACCGAAGCCATTGCCGCGATGGACGGGCTGGTGACGCTGCCCTGCTACCAGTGGGAGCATGTGGTGGTGGTGCCGCCGGAACACGATTTATTGCGCTCGAAGGCGGTGTCGCTGGAAGAAATCGCCAGCTACCCGCTGATCACGTATGACGCGGCCTTTGCCGGGCGCAGCAAGATCGATCACGCTTTCAGTGTGCGCGAACTGAAGCCGGACGTGCTGCTGGAAGCGATCGACGCCGACGTCATCAAGACCTATGTCGAGCTGGGCATGGGCGTGGGCATCATCGCCGGCATGGCCTTCGACCCCGAGCGCGACCGCAACCTGCGCACGATTGCAGTTGGACATTTGTTCGGCATGAACGTGTCGCGCGTGGCGGTGAAGCAGGGCGCCTACCTGCGCAGTTATATTTATACGTTCATCGAGCTGCTGGCCCCGAGCCTGACGCGCAAGATGGTCGAAGCCGCGATGCGCGGCGGCGAGAACTATGAATTGTAAGAGAAAAAAATGAACAATCAACAAGTTGCAAAATATTATGCCCTGCTGGGCGAAGCGCTCGAAGACAAGTACCTCGAGCCGGACATGGACGAAGACATCGACGACATGAGCATCCACCTCGGCAACGTGCTTGCCGGGCACACGGTGCTGGAACTGGGCTGCGGCACCGGTTTCTGGACCGAAGTGGCGGCCGAGTCGGCGCAGTCGGTGCTGGCGGTGGACATCAATGCCTCCCTGGTCGAGATCGCCCGCGAGCGGCCGATGACCGAGGGCAAGGTCAGCTTCCGGGTGGCCGATGCGCTCGATTTGCCGGAAGACATCGGCAAGTTTTCGGCGGTGCTGGTCAGTTTCCTGTGGGGGCACCTGAACAAGAAAGAACAGGAACAGTTGCTGGCGACGCTCAAAAAACGCCTCGGCAAAGACGTGCTGATGGTGATCCTGGACGATGCATTCGTCGAAGGCTTCAGCGAGACCATTGCACGGACCGATGCGGAAGGCACGACCTACCAGATCCTGACGACGCCGGAAGGCGAGCGGATTGAAGTGCCGAAGAGTTACCCGTCGGACAGCGCGCTGCGCAAGCGCCTCGGAACTGTCGTCAAGGAGATCAAGATCGAGCGGATCGAGTTTTTCTGGATCCTGACTTGCCGGCTGAAATAAGCGCAGGCGTCTTCCAAAAAAAAACGCGCGTGGTGCTCACGCGCGTTTTCCATTCCGGCATGCGCACAGCGTGGCGCCTGCCTTGTCGCATCAGAACGAGTGACGCACACCCAGCGACAGCACGGTCGGATCGGCGCCCGCGACGTTGACCGGGGTCGTGCCAGTCGTGGTCGGGGTCAGGGCGGTGCTCGACGAGTTCAGGCCGAAGACGCCGCGTGCGTTGTTACGCATCGAGCCGTAGCTGGTGTACAGGTTGGTGCGCTTCGACAGCGAGTACGTGTAGGCGACGGCCCAGGCATTGCCCTTGGCGCCGCTTTCGATTTCATTGCGCTGCAAGTTCACGAAGAACTTGTTCACGCCCATGGTATAGGCCGCGCCCAGGTTCATCTGCTCGAATTCGTTGTTGGCGCCAGCCTGGTCAGCCGACAGGTAGTTGGCCTTGATGTCGAAGTCGCCCAGCTTGACGCCGGCGCCGAACGCCAGTTCCTTGTCGTCCTCGATCGCCAGGCGCTCGAGGCGGTGGTAGCCGGCGCCGGCGTAGAACGGGCCGTTCGCATATTCCAGCGCCACGCCCATCAGGTCGCCCGATGGGTCGACGGTGCGCTCGCCGGCGCCGTAGGCGGCCAGCAGCGTGAAGCCTGACATTGGCGCGCTCTTGAAGTTCACCGAGTTCGAGATGCGGCGGGTCAGGCGGTTGCTGGTGAACGCCGACAGGTTGCTGCCGTAGAAGCCCTGGCCGAAGACGTCGGTGGCCGCGGCGACCGAGGCAATCGGGCTGTATTCACGGCCGACCGTCAGCTGGCCGAAGCCACCTTGCAGGCCGACCACCGAGCGGCGGCCGAACAGGGCCGAGTCGGCAGCGCCGGTGTCGATCGCGACGCCGGCTTCGATGTTGAAGATCGCCTTCAGGCCATTGCCCAGGTCTTCAGTGCCGCGAAAGCCCAGGCGGCTGCTCGACTGATTGCCCGAGTTGATAACGGTGCGGCGGCTTTCGCCCGGCACGTCGGTGTCCTCGATCGCGACAGCCGCGTCCATGGTGCCGTAGATGGTGACGTTGGACTGCGCGTGCGCGAACAGCGGAAGGGACGTGATCAGCGCGGCGGCCAGGACTTTGTATTGCATGAAGATCTCCAATAAGTAGCGAAGGATTGAGTGGGTACACTCAAGGTCCAGCGGATCTTACTGGCGGAATATTTCTTCCTGATGACAGCCTGATATGAAAAAACAACAAAGCTAGACGGTATGGTTTGCCACCGGCAGCAAGATATCGATGCGGGTGCCAGGCGTTTCGTCGGCGCTGATGGTGATCTCGCCTTTCAGGCCCCAGACCCGTTCGCGCATGCCGACCAGGCCCAGCGACTCGGCCTTTTCCATGTCTTCCTCGCTGATGCCGCGGCCGTCGTCGCGGATCGTGATCAACAGTTCGCTGTTGATGCGGTACAGGTTCATCGTCACTTCGCTGGCGTGGGCGTGGCGCGCGATGTTGGTCAGCGCTTCCTGGATGATGCGGAAGATCGCCGTGCTGGCCTGGTCGTCCAGGCGCAGCTCGGCTTCGTCGGCCAGCAGTTCGCAGGCGATGCCGTGGCGCTGGACGAAGTCGTCGCGCAGGCCCTGCAGGGCAAAGAACAGGCCGCCTTCGTCGAGCGCGCGCGGGCGCAGGTTGGTGGCGATGCGGCGCAGCGAGGTGATCGCGGTAAGCAGGTTGCCGTCCATCCCGCCAATCAAGCGCAAGGCCTCGGGCGTGCCGCCGCAGGCTTCCTGCAGCAGGGTCAGGTCCATCCGCAGCGAGGCAAGCAGCTGGCCGAGGTCGTCATGCAGTTCGCGCGCGATGTGGGTGCGCTCTTCTTCGCGGATGGTCTGCAGGGCCGACGACAGCTGGCGCAGCTGGTCGTGCGAGCGCGCCAGTTTGCGCTGCACGCGCTGGCGCTCGGAGACGTCGCGCAGGATGATGGTATAGACGGTGCGTCCGTCCTGCAGCGTGTCGGCGATCGATCCTTCGATGGCGAAGCGTTCGCCGTTGGCGCGCAGGCCGGTGCCGGCGTAATCGGTGCCGCGGCGCCCGGCGCGTCCATCGCCCTGGAAATACTCGAGCGGCCCCGACTGATTGGTCGCCGGCGCCAGGACGAAGCGCGACAGCGGGCTGCCTTCGAGTTCCTGCACCGTGACGCCGAACATGCGCGCGGCGGCCGGATTGGCCAGCACGATGCGGCTGCCCTCGTCGGCCCCGATGATCGCCTCGCCCGCGTTGTGGACGATGCGCCGGCTCTGGCTGGCCGGCGCATCGGCTGCGCCGTCGCCATCGAAGCGCGCCGCCAGGCGCCCGCCGAGAAAGCCGAGCGCCAACATCGCCAGGCCACGCCCGCGCGGACGCGCACTGCGCTGTCGTTTCATGTGGATATATGCCTGCGGTAACGTCCGCGCGTGCGGACCAAACGCTACGATACGGCGGGGGGAGGGAGGGGTGCTTGAGGGCGGACAAGCGGGCCAGGGAAGCCCGGGAAGGTGCAGCGCCTGCAGATGTAACTGCGTGCGGTGGCCGGATCGTGATGATCAACCCCTTGCTGCCCAGTCACCCGTCGCCCTATGCAAACGCTGTAACGCGTGGGCTCGAGAGCCCACGCGTACGAACAGATGAAGGTCGAGGCGCCCGCAACAACGACAGCGGTCGCCAACGATTATCGCCTTCCCCTCACATCTGCTTGAACAAATGCAGGAAACTCCTGCTCACTTCCAGTTTCTCCGGCCGCCCCTTGACCAGCACCAGGTGCCGCCCGCGGATGTCGCGCGTGACGCCTTCGATGGCATTCACGTTCACCAGCGTGGCGCGGTGGATCTGCCAGAACAGGGCCGGGTCGAGTTCGTCGGCCAGGTCGCGCACGGGTTTGCGGATCAGGGCCTCGAATGTCGAGGTCTGCACGCAGGTATATTTTTCGTCGGAGCGGAAGAACAGGATGTCCTCGACCGGGATCATGCGCAAGTCCTGGCCGATGCTGGCCTGGATCCATTGCAAATGCTTCGGCTTCGGTGCGGCGATTTTTTCCGCCAGCTGCGACAGCATCGCGGTGACGCTGTCGTTGACGACCAGGCCCGGCTTGTCCAGGCGCGCTTTCAGGCGCTCGACGGTCACCTTCAGGCGCTCGGGTTCCGACGGCTTCAACACGTAATCGACGGCGCCGCGCTCGAAGGCCTCGACCGCATACTGGTCGTAGGCGGTGACGAACACGACCTGGCTGCGGTCGCCAATCTCGCGCGCCGCTTCGATGCCGGTCTTGCCCGGCATGCGGATGTCGAGGAAGGTGAAATCGGGCTTGCACTGGCTGACCAGTTCGACCGCTTCCTCGCCATTTTTCGCTTCGCCCACGATGTCCAGTTCCGGCCACACCTGTTCCAGGCGCATGCGCAGCTGGTCGCGCATCAGTCTTTCGTCATCGGCAATAATTGCGGTCGGCATGGCGGTGGTCCTGGCGGAAAAGAGAAGTGACAATTATTCAACGAATCGGCCCTGGGGGCAAGGCCGGAAATGGGGATGACGCCAGCCGCGCCGCGCTATTTTGACACCTGGTAGGGCACCTCGACCATCGCGATCACGCCGCTCGGGCTGTTGGCGGCGATGTGCAGCTGGCCGGCCTCGCCGTGCAGCAGGCGCAGGCGTTCGCGGATGGTCGGCAGGCCGAGGCCGGTGCCGGTGCTCGGCACCACGCCAAAGCCGACGCCGTCGTCGGTGACGGTGACGCGCAGTTTATGATCGGCGACGTCGGCGACGATTTTCAGGGTGCCGCCCTCGGGTTTGCATTCGAGACCGTGCTTGATCGCATTTTCAACCATCGACTGCAGCATCATCGGCGGGAAAGCGGCGCTGCGCAGGCCGTCGGGAATGCGCATGTCGACGTTCAGGCGCTCTTCCATGCGCATCTTGAGCAGGTTCAGGTAGGCGCTCACCATGTCGACTTCGCGCCCCAGATTGGTGACCAGCGTGTTGTCGCGCATCTGCGGCAGCACCGCGCGCAGATACTGGATCAGGCTGCGCTGCATGGCCGAGGCGCGCGGCGGATTGGTCTCGATCAGGTGCTCGACGGACGCGAGCGTGTTGAACAGGAAGTGCGGCTCGACCTGCGCCTGCATCATCTGCATCTTCGCTTCGGACAACTGGCGCTGCATCGATTCGCGCTCGGCGGCGGCGTTCGCGCTCTGGGTCTGCTGCTCGGCGCGCTTCTTGCCGCCCATCAGCGCCTTGATGCCGAACAGCGCCATCACCAGCAACACCACGAAGCTGTTGAACCAGGTCGAGGCCTGCCTGTGATAACGCGACACTTTCGCTTCGGCCGCATCGTCCACCGCGCCTTCGATCGCCACCGACAATTCCTCGGCGATCTGCGGCGGCAATTCGATGTGCACCGAATCGCTTCCCGTGCGCGCGCCTTTCGGCAAAGCCAGGTCGGGCGAAGGCGGCGGCAGGGGCGGCGCCTGCGGGTCGCCTGGCTTGGGCTTGTTGCGCGGATTAAAACGGATGCCGCTGTCGTCGATCTCGATGCTGACCTGGTCGCGGCGCGCGGCACGCTCGAGCGACTCGGCCTCGACTTCGGCGTGCGGGAACAGATTCTCCTGGACGATCACGCCGGCGATCAGGACCAGGGCTGCAAACAGGAAGAACTTCCACCACGACAGCTGGGTCACCCAGGTGGCGACTGCGTCGAAGGCGCGAACCAGCGACGACAGGATGCCGGAAAAATAGTGGTTGGTGGAGCTGCGCGCTTGCATGTCAGGTCTTGTGTTCGATTCGTGGGCACAGCGAGTGTACCGCGTCCCTGCCGCCCGGTGCCGGTTTGCCTTGTCCAAATGGCATTCTCGTGTTTCCACATAGTTGGAATGTTGCAACTTTACCTCGCCACCAGAAGCATCGCATGTGCTTTGCGACAGCCTGCACGATGCGGGGCGTGGAATGCATTACCGGGCGCCGGGGCCGCTCGTGCCTTGCCAAATGCCCCCATAAAAGCTGACATTTGGAAACTTTGCACGGTATGATGAATGACGCTCAACGCCTCATTTCCACTATCGACGAAAGGGTACGCCGATGTCTGCCGTTCCAAAACAATTCCGCCTCGTCACCCGCAGCGACTTCGACGGCCTGGTCTGCGCGGTCCTGCTCAAGCACCTGAACCTGATCGACGACATCCTGTTCGTCCACCCGAAGGACATGCAGGACGGGAAAATCGCGATCTCGGATCGCGACATCACGACCAACCTGCCGTATGTGGCCGGCGCCCACCTGGCGTTCGACCACCACCTGTCCGAGACGATCCGCAACAGCGGCGTGCGCAGCAACCACGTGATCCAGCCCGAGGCGCCGTCGGCAGCGCGCGTGGTCTGGGATTATTATGGCGGCGAGAAGGTCTTCCCGGTCGCCTGGCTCGACATGATGGCCGCCGTCGACAAGGGCGACAGCGCCCGCTTTTCGCGCGAGGAAGTGCTCGAGCCCGCCGGCTGGAATTTGCTGAACTTCCTGATGGACGCGCGCACCGGCCTCGGCCGCTTCCGCGATTTCCGCATCTCGAACTACCAGCTGATGATGGAACTGATCGAGGCCTGCCGCCAGCATTCGATCGACGCCATCATGGCGCTGCCCGACGTCCAGGAACGCACCACACTGTATTTCGAGCACAGCAACCAGTGCAAGGAACAGATCCGCCGCTGCGCCAAGGTGCACGGCAACCTGGTCGTGCTCGACCTGCGCGCAGAGCAGACGATCTTCGCCGGCAACCGCTTCATCATCTACGCCATGTTCCCCGAGACGACTATCTCGATCCACGTGCTGTGGGGCCTGAAGAACCAGAATACGGTGTTCGCGACGGGTAAATCGATATTGAACCGCAGTTCGAAGACGAATATCGGCGCCTTGATGCTGGAGTATGGCGGCGGCGGGCATGAGAATGCCGGGACCTGCCAGGTGGACAATGCGATGGCCGAGGATGTGCTGGGGGCGCTGGTGCAGCGTATTACCAGCGAAGGTTGAGACCTGGCGGGACCTTGAGGAACGTGGGGCTGTTGCCTGTGAGGTTCGTGGTGTGTTTGATATTCGAGGGACCATTAACAGAACAGGCAACAGCCCCACCACCTCTGGAATACCAGTTCCGCTAAGCCGGCAATCGATCTCGCATCAGCTTCCGCGCCACCTCCGCCGCCATCGGCTCACTCAAGAACACCCCCTGCAAGGCCTCGCATCCATGCGCGGTAAGAAAGTCGAGCTGCGTCCGCGTCTCGACCGCTTCGCCGATGACCGGCATCCTGAGGTTGTGGGCGATGTCGATCAGGGTGCGCGCCATCGTGCTGCCGTCGCCGTCGGGTTCGCCGTCGACGATGGCATGGACGGATTCGCGCGACAGTTTCAGCTGGCCCACGGACAGCTCGCGCAGGAAGCCGAGGTCGGACATGCCCTGGCCGAATTCGTCGATCGACAGCGTCAGGCCGAGCTCGCGCAGCTGGATGGCCAGGTCGCGCACCTGGCCCGGATTGCGGAGCACGGTTTCTTCGCGCAGTTCGATCTGCAGGCTTTCCGGCGCCAGGCCGAAGGCCGCCAGCCGTGAGGCGATGTTCAGGACAAAATCCTGCTGCCCATATTCGCGCGCCGAGATGTTGACCGTCACCGGCACGTCGGACACGCCCAGGTTCTTCAGGTCGAGGAGAAAAGCGCAGGCCTGGTCGAGCACCCAGGCGCCGAACTCGACGATGCGGCCGTTTTCCTCGGCCTCGGCCAGGAAGCTCGACGGCAGCAGCACGCCCTGCTCGGGATGGCGCCAGCGCAGCAGCGCCTCGAAACAGGTGACCTTGCCGCTCCTGGCATCGATGCAGGGCTGGTACAGAATGAACAGTTCGTCGCGTTCGATCGCCCGCGCCATGCCGCTATCGAGCTTCTGGCGCGCCTCGCTGCTCGACTTCATGTCGTTCGAGAAGAAATAGATCTCGTCGCGGCCCGTCGCCTTGGCATGGTACATGGCGACGTCGGCCGAGCGCACCAGTTCGGCGGCCGTGACGCCGTCATGCGGGTAGACGGCCACGCCCAGGCTGGCGCCGACCGCAATTTCCCTGTGCATGAACGACACCGGCTGGGTCAGGCTCTGGCGCAGCCGCTCGATCATGCGCAGCGTGAAGCGCAGCGACGGCTGGCTGACCAGCACCAGCACGAATTCGTCGCCCGACAGGCGCGCCACCGTGTCGATCTCGCGCACCGAGGCCTGCAGGCGCCGCCCGACGACTTTAAGCACTACGTCGCCCGCCTCGTGGCCGAAGGTGTCGTTGATGCTCTTGAAATTGTTCAGGTCGATGAGCACGACGCCGACCTGCGACTTCTGGCGCTGCGACAGGTGCAGCGCCTGCTCGAGCCGGTCCCACAACAGGTTGCGGTTGGCCAGCCCGGTCAGCGGGTCGTGGTTGACCTCGTGCTCGAGGTGGGCGGTGCGCTGCTTGCTGGCCGTGACGTCGAGGATGACGCCGATGAAATGGGTGGTGTCGCCATGCTCGCCCTGCACCGGGGTGATGGAGAGGTCGTTCCAGAACAGCTCGCCATCCTTGCGCAGGTTGCGAAACACGACATTGACCGGCTCGCGCGCGGCGATCGCCTCGCGCACGCGCTGGCGCTCGTTGTTGTCCATGTTGTGTGCGGTCATGAAGCGCGAATCGCGTCCCATGACTTCGCTGGCGGTATAACCGGTGATGCGCTCGAAGGCGGGATTGACGTATTCGATCGGGGTGTCGCGCCCGTCGATGCCGGTGATGACGATGCCGTTGCTGGCCGCGTGCAGGGCGCGTTCGCGCAGGCGCAGCATGCGCTCCTGCTGGCGCCGCGCGCTAATGTCGATCCCCATGCCGAACAGGTACCGGCCGCCATTGCAATCGACACGTGCGCCGCACAGCAGCATCGGGGTTTCGCGTCCGCTGCGCGCGATGACGTCGGCCTCGAGCGTGACTTCTTCGCCGTCCTCGAACACGCGGCGCATGCTCTCGGCGATCAGGGGGCGGGTTTGCAGGTCGAACAGTTCGAGCGCGCTGGTGGCGGCCATTTCTTCGGGCGCCAGGCCAATGATGCGTTCGTGATTGCGGTTCCAGAGCACGAAGCGGCCTTCGCGGTTCAGCGCGTAGACCGTGCCTGGCAGGTAATCGACGACGGCCGCCAGCGGGGTGCGTCCGACCAGCATGGCTTCCGGCGTGGCGTCGTCGTGCACGTTGTCGATGGCGGCGATCCAGACCCGGGTGACGCCGTCGGCCCCGGTCTGGGGCGACAGCGCCAGCTCGGCCTTCACGCTGGTGCCCTTGGCATGGCGCAGCATGACCCGGTTGGTGCATCCGTGGTTTTCGGCCAGGCCGCGCCAGCGCTCGGCGCTGCCTTCGGGCGCGGTGCTGACCAGCAGGACGCCGAGCGGCTGGCCGATGACGGCACTGGCCGTGAATCCGAGCAGCGTTTCGCAGGCACTGTTCCAGGCCGCGATGGTGCCGCCTTCATCGAGCAGGAAGGCGGCATTGGCTGTCGGTATGGGCATGGTCATGCTGGGCGCCTTTCAATAGATGGGCATCCTCAGTTGGACTCGACTATCGTACATCCGTTCCCGAACTCGTGTCGCGGTTGTGCTAAAACAAAAAGCCACGGCTGAACGTGTAATGCGGTTCAGTTGAGGTGGTTTCCCGATTCGGCTGTGCACGCATTCGATGGGCGGCCTGGTCGCACGCGCCTGCGCCAAACGCATTCCGGACAAGATCGCCGGTGTCATCCACGGCGTCATGCCGGCGCTCGGGGCGCCGGCGGCCTACCTGGTTTGCACGCGGCAGTGTGCTGCCGTCGGCAACGTTCGGACTTCCCTCGGGTGCCTTCGGCCGTTTGGCAAGCGCGGCGCGCTCGATCGAGCGACGCGCTGCGTGGCCGCTGGTGCGGCTTGCCGATGGACCGCAGCAGGCCTGATTGCAGCCCTTTGGACTGAGATTCCTGAAGGGCCCGCGCACGGGACATTCAGGGTGATCGGCGCGGAAATGCAGGGCATTGTCGAACATGGCGACGAAGGTTGACAGCGATGGAAAGCGTTTGCGACCACAAAATAAAAAATGCCGTTCAGCTTGACTGAACGGCATTACGGCTGAGCGTGGCGTTTTTCCTGCAAAGAACCGGGGCATCAGGCCGCCGCGCTCTCCTGTTTTTCCGGCAGCGCAATCGCGTTGTCGACGCTGAACTGGTAGTCCTTGAACACATGCTCCGCGCTCAACACCTGGTAATTGCCGTCGGCCAGCTTGTGGGTCGTGTCCTTCAGCCGGAAGGTGTAGTGGCCGCAGGTCCAGCAATTGTAGTTGCGCATGTGCGTGCACAGGCAGGTCTTGTCCATCACCGGTGGATTCTTCACGTCCGGATTGGCCAGCACTTCGCGGTTGTACGAATTGATGTAGGCGCAGTTGCCGGTGGCGTCGAGCAGGTAGCCGTAGGACTCGCAGCCAGGACGAATGCCGGAACCGATCGCCGGCGTGCTTTTCAGCATGCGCATCGGGTAGCCGGTCGGCGAAATGCCGTTGACGATGATGTCTTCCTCGCTGGCGCGGAAGTATTCCTGCTTGACGCTGTCGGGCATGCCGCACTCATGGGTGACGGTGAAGCGGGTCGCCACCTGCACGCCGGCCACGCCTTTTTCGAGGAAGCCAACCGCGTCCGAACCGGTGAATACGCCGCCGGCCGCGATCAGCGGAATATCGATGTTTTCCGCGCGCATGTAGGCGAGGATTTCATCGATGATCAGGTGCAGGTCGTAGTTCTTCCAGTCGAAGCCGAAGCCCAGGTGGCCGCCGGCCAGCGGGCCTTCGACGATGATGAAATCGGGTGGACGGTTCAGCTTGGCGACCTTGCGCAGGAATAGCTGCAGCGCGCGCACCGAGGACACGATGATGCCGAGATGGGCTTCACGGAAGCGCGGATGGTCCTTGATCAGCTCGAAGGAACCGAGGTGCAGGCCGGCCGACATGGTGATGCCGTCGATGCCGGCGTCGAGCGCCGAGGAAAGGCGCGTGCGCAGCGTTTCCTTGGGCGCGTTCATGGTCAGCTTTTCCATGCAGTTCACGAAAATCAGGCCATCGCCCTTTTTCGCCGCCATGGTCGCGCCCACGTGCAGGCGCGTTGCTTCGGCCAGGCGCTCGAGGTCGAACTGCACCACCGCCTTGTCCATGTTGTTGATGTTGAACTTGTAAAGCTTGGTCTTGTCCTTGACGAAGGTCGTATCGAACTTGCGGTCCGAGACGTCTTGCACCATCGCGTCCGAGATGTGGCCGATGCCGCCCAGGCGCGCTGCTTCCAGCGCGAGCTCAGAGGTCGAAATGTCCACGCCCATTCCGCCGATCATGATGGGCACATAATCCTTGTTGCCCAGACGCAGGCGGAAATCATCAACACGTTTCATTGCTATCCTTAGACTACCGAAGTTGCTCTTGCTTTGTGCAGCCTCAATTCTACCCCAAGCAAAAACAGGGCAGCGCGAGGCGTGCGGCTATCAGGAATGAGGGGGAACTCGGCAGGCCCTGGCAACGCTGACGCGCAGCCGGCCTGGCGTTCGTCCTAGACTAGTCGCGGAAGTTGTTGAATGCCAGCGGCAGGTCCAGGATGTCCTTTTTCAGCAAGGCCATCGCTGCCTGCAGGTCGTCGCGCTTGGCGCCGGTGACGCGCACGGTCTCGCCCTGGATGCTGGCTTGCACCTTCATCTTGCTTTCCTTGATCGCCTTGGTGATCTTCTTGGCGTCCTCGGTCTCGATGCCGTTGCGCACCTTGATCAGCTGCTTGACCTTGTCGCCGCCGATTTTTTCCACTTTTTCCTCGTCGAGGAAGCGCACGTCGACCTTGCGCTTGGTCATTTTGTTGACCAGCACGTCGTACACCTGGCTCAGCTGGAAATCGGAATCGGCGAACAGCGTCAATTCTTTTTCCTTCTGCTCGACCTTGGCCGAGCTGCCCTTGAAGTCGAAGCGGGTCGTGATTTCCTTGTTCGATTGCTCGACGGCGTTCTTGACTTCGACCATGTCTGCTTCGCAGACCACGTCAAACGATGGCATGGTGTTTTCCTTTGTATAGACGACAGCATCTGAATTTATGAGTGGCAGTATTTTAACGGACAAGGCTGCCTGAGACGACGCTTTTTGCCGGTCCGGCAGGGCTTGCCACTATAATCGACCGGTTTTCGCCCCGACGACCGCCATCATCCCATGTCCATAGACCTCCCGATCGAGCACGACGTTCCGCTGCAAGCCTTCAATACCTTCGGTCTTGCCGCAAGCGCGCGCCGTTACCTGCGCGTGAGCGACCCGGCGCAGCTGGACGCGTTGCACGCCGACCTTTCCCTGGCGGCGATGCCCCGTTTCGTGCTCGGCGGCGGCAGCAACGTGCTGCTCACGCGCGACATCGACGCCCTGGTGCTGCACATGGCCATTGGCGGCAGGCAGGTCGTCGGCGAGGAGGGCGGCAAGCTGCTGGTGCGCGCCGGCGCCGGGGAAAACTGGCATGGTTTTGTCGACTATACGCTGGCGCAGGGCCTGGGCGGGCTGGAAAACCTGTCGCTCATTCCCGGCACCGTGGGCGCGGCGCCGATCCAGAACATCGGCGCCTATGGCCTCGAAATCAAGGACGTGTTCCACGCGCTGACCGTGTTCGACATGGCCAGCGGCACCCGCCGCACCCTGGATGCCCAGGACTGCCGTTTCGGCTACCGCGACAGCGTGTTCAAGCATGCCGACGGCGCGAACCTGGTGGTGCTGGACGTGACCTTCGCCCTGGCGCGCGCCTGGCAGCCGAACCTGCGCTATGCCGAACTGGCGCAGGCGGTCGAGGCTGCCGGCCTGAGGGCGCCGACGCCGCGCCAGGTGAGCGACCTGGTGGTCGCGATCCGGCGCCGCAAGCTGCCCGACCCGGCCGAGATCGGCAATGCCGGCAGCTTCTTCAAGAATCCGGTGGTGTCTTCCGTACAGTGCGCGGCATTGCTCGGACGCTTCCCGCAGCTGGTGCACCACGCGCAAGCTGACGGCAGCGAAAAGCTGGCGGCGGGCTGGCTCATCGACCAGTGCGGCTGGAAAGGTCAACACCTGGGCGCGGCCGGGGTGTATCCGAAGCAGGCGCTGGTGCTCGTGAATAATGGGGGCGCGACCGGGGCCGAGGTTGTCGCGCTGGCGCGCGCGATCCAGCACGACGTGCTGGAGCGTTTCGGGGTCGAGCTCGAACCGGAACCGGTGTTTATCTAAGCTTGGAATACGCGGGGATTGTAGCGTGGACTCAGGAGTCCACCCTGCGACTTCAAATGATCAGCTTCAAGCGCGGAAAGCCGCGACCCGGTTGCGCCCGCGCGACTTCGCCGCCAGCACGGCCTCGCCGGCACGCGCCAGCACGGCGTCGAACATGCCTTCTTCGGACGGCAGGGTCGAGGCCACGCCGACCGACATCGTCACGATGCGCCGCTCCGGCGATGGATGCGACAGCGCCAGGCGCTCGAGCGCCGTGCGGCAGGCTTCGGCCACCTGCACCGCGCCGTCCAGGGCGGTATCCGGCAGCAGGATCGCGAACTGCTTGCCGTCGTAGCGGGCGGCCAGGTCCGACGGGCGCTTGAGTTGCCCGGTCAGCAGGCCCGCCATCTTGCGCAGGCAGAGGTCGCCCGCTTCGCGTCCCATGCGGTGATTGAAATAGCCGAAACTGTCGACATCGCATACCAGCAGGGACAGCGGCTGGCCATTGCGGCGCGCGCGCTGCCATTCGCCTTGCGCGACCTGGTCGAAGCGGCGCCGGTTCGGGATGCCGGTCAGGCCGTCGACGCCGTCGATGCGGTCCAGTTCGCCCTGGGCGCGCGCCAGCAGCGCCTGGGTCTCGCCCAGGCGGCGCAGCGCGTCGTCGCGTTCGAGGACGGCCTGGCTGGCCAGCGCGTGATAGCGCAGGCGCGCCAGCAATTCGGTCTGGGTCGGCAATTCGGCCAGGTAGTCGCTGGCGCCGGCGGCGAAGGCGGCGTCGCGTCCGGCGTTGTCGGCGTGCGGCGCGAGCACCAGCAGGGGCAGGGCGCCCAGCGAGGCATGCGCGCGGAAGGCCCGGATGAAGTCGCCGCTGTCTTCGCGGCCACCCAGCGCGCGCACCAGCACGGTCGGGCGCAGGGCCGCTGCCTGTCCCAGCGCCTGGGCGGCGTCGGTCAGTACCAGTTCGATGTCGTCGGCACCTGCCAGCATCTGGCGCAGCGCGCCGGCAAACGGCGGCGCGCCAACCAGCAGGACGCGGCATGGACTGTTCAGTGACTGAAGTGCAGTAGCAGAAGGCATCGGCGGCGGCGGTGGTGATGAGACTTGGTGTAAGGGCGAGCCTATTCTACCCTGACGGACTTGCAAATTGTTGCATTTAGCCTACTTTGAGTGTCCCGTTACAACGGTCTGCGACGATGCGCCGCGTTTGGGATACGCTCTTGTTCCCACTCATTGAGGAGAAAGCATGAAAGCCATCGTCACCGGCCACACCAAGGGTCTCGGCGCCGCCATCGCCGCCGAACTGATTGCACGCGGCATTCCGGTGCTGGGCCTGGCGCGCGGGCGCGCCGCGCAAGGCGTTCCCGGACGGCTCACCGAAATCGAGATCGACCTGTCCGACGCCGCCGCCCTGGCGGCCCTCGTGGCGGGCGCGGCCCTGAAGGACTGGCTGAAGGACGCCGGCACCACGCTGCTGGTGAACAATGCCGGCGTGGTGACGCCGGTCGGTCCGCTGCATGCGCAGGATCCGCTGGCCGCACTGCGCGCCGTGACGCTGAACGTGGCCGCGCCCCTGGCGCTGGCGGCGGCCGTGGTGCGCGCCGCCGGCGGCGAACGGCGCATCCTGCACGTCTCGAGCGGGGCGGGGAGGAATGCCTATCCCGGCTGGAGCGTCTACTGCGCCACCAAGGCCGCGCTCGACCGCCATGCCGAGGCGGTGCTGCTCGACGGCGACGCCTCGGTGCGCTGCTGCAGCCTGGCGCCGGGCGTGATCGACACCGGGATGCAGGCCGAGATCCGCGCCACGCCGGAGTCGCGCTTTCCCCTCAAGGAGCGCTTCGTGCAGATGAAACAGGAGGGGGCACTGGCGGCGCCCGAGGAATGCGCGCGCCAGCTGGTGGACTACCTGCTGGCGCCACGCTTCGGCAGCAAGGCGGTGGACGACTTGCGCAGCGCCTGATCCTGTTCGGCCGGCGGCGCCCGCTTTGCCCCTGCCGGCCTGGTGCGCGCGGGTGCCGGCGGCATCCGGCGCAGGGCGTCGAGGGCGTCGGAATCGTTAATGGTGATCATGCGCTGGAGAACCGTGATCACTCCCATGTCGTTGAAGGCAGACAGGGTACGGCTGACGGTTTCCAGCGTCAGGCCCAGGTAGCTGCCGATCTCCTGGCGCCGCATGCGTAAATTGAATATCGTGCTCGAGTAGCCCATCCCGGCGAACCGGCTGGACAGCTCCATCAGGAAATGGGCAACCCGCGCTTCGGCTGCCATGGTGCCAAGCACGCCGTTCACCGACTGGCGGTGCGCCAGTTCGCGGCTCATCATGTAATACATCAAATTTTCAATGTCCGCCGTAACGCGGCTGAGGCTCTTCAATCGCGCGAACGGCACCAGGATCAAGTCACATTCCGACAAGGCGCGCGTCTCGGTCACGTGCTTCTGGCCGTGGATGGCGTCCATCCCGAGCATGTCGCCCTTCATCGGAAAGCTCAGCACTTGCTCATTCCCGGAAGCGTCGAACAATGCCGTTGTCAGGAATCCCGAATTGACGACATAGAGCGTGTCAAAGGCCTGGCCGATGCTGTGGATTCGCTGTCCGGGTTTGCACTGCACATGCTGGAACAGCGTGTTATGCGACGCGGGCGACACGCTGGGAAGATGAAGCAGGGCGCATATTTCCTGCAGTGTCGACCAGAGGGTGCCATGGCACGGATGTCCTGCGCGCGCGTAATGCGATTGCACCGTCGCCATTCGAAAAGAAGGCCCCGAAGATTGCTGGTGTTCCATGCTTGTATCCTTTGAAGACTGCTGCAGTGGGCCGCGGCGGTTCAGGCCTGGTCCTGGGCCTGGTCGTACCGCGCGTGCGGCGTCCAGCGCCGCGGCACTGGGGCGCGCATCCTGGCAGTACCGTCCAGCACGCGCTTCGCAAGCGCTTCGGGCACGCCGGTTTCATGCAAAAACGCCTGCGCCACACGGCAGCCGAGGTTGTCGCGATAGGCAATCGCCACATCGATCAGCGTGGCGACGATCGGATCCGTGCGGCGTTCCTGGTCGCGTTTCACAAAAGGGTGCTTCACCCGTGCCTCCTCATCACGTGCGTGGACGTGCCGGGAACCGGCACGGTCGGTGCTGCGTGCGCGTGCGCTACTGCACGGTGATGAGCTCGACCTCGAAGACCAGGGCCGCATCGGGCGGAATGGTGCTGCCGCTGCCGGTGCGTCCATAGGCCATGGCGGCAGGCAGGATCAGGGTGCGCTTGCCACCCGCGCGCATGCCGAGCAAGCCCTGGTCCCAGCCGGCGATCACCTGGCCGGCGCCGAGCCGGAACGAGAACGGCGTCTTGCCGACCGAGGTATCGAACCGCGTTCCCTTGAAGTCGGCCTTCGTCGCGTCGTACAGCCACCCGGTATAGTTCACCGTCAGCGTACGACCCGAGCTCGCCAGGGCGCCCGAGCCCTCCAGGGTGTCGATGCGCTGGAAGGCCGGGCCCTGGCTTTGGGTGGTCGTGGCGCGTACCTTGGTGTAGCGGGCGTCGGCCAGATAGCCGCCGCCGGATGGCGAGAGCAGCACCAGGTCGCCGTTGTCGAGGTAGAGTGCGCCCGGTGCGCTGGCCGCCGGCTGCGGGCCGGCGTCGGCGCTGCACTGCGGTCCCTCGGCGTAAGCGATGCACCAGGTGCGCACGCCGTTCGCGGTCGACTCCGTGACCGCCGCGCCGCTGCGGCTGCGGGTATAGGCCGGAATGGCGATGGTCACCAGGTCGAGCGTTGCCTGGTTTGCCGCCGCGCCCGGTGCGAGGATCGTGGCGGCGGTCGTGGTGCTGGCGTAGGTCAGGGAAAAATCGGCGCTCAGGGTCTCGACCGCGATGGCGGCTCCCGCGCAGCCATCGGCTGGATGGAAACTGCGCACCAGCTTCAGCTGCAGGGCGTTCGCGCCGGCGCTGGCCGCGCCCAGGGTCGCCGTATCCTGGATGCGGCCCGCGCACGGCCCGTACCAGGTGCCCGCATAGTTTGCCAGCGTCGCCGGCGGCGGCGTGACCACCGGCGGCGCCGGCGGCGTGACTACCGCCGGCGCCGCCGGCATGACTACCGCCGGCGGTGTCGTAACCGCCGCCGGCGGCGTCGTGCTGGTCGCAGGCGCCGCGCCGCCGCCCCCGCCGCCCCCGCAGGCACTCAAGCCCAGGCAGGTGAGCAGCAGCCAGAGGGAGGATGGCTGACCTGATGCATTCCCGTTCAGAAATTGTCCATTGCACGGTTCCGCGAAATGATGAAAAGAGCCGGATGGATTATCAGGATATGGTGTGCGCATTATTATCTCCCCAGTTTTAATGTAATTGCTGACGTTCAACTTAATTCTCCCAGACGCAATTACTTATCGTAGCAAGTGGATTCCAGGATCGGTCGGAACGCGCTTATGCATCTCGTCCAACTGACGAAACAGGAATGCACCGATATTCTGGACACATGCGTCAAAAAAACACAATCGTGTAAATATAACTTTCGGGTCAATTAGATGGGTATGCGCGGCGAATAAATGCTCCTACACACCTACCGTGCCAGGAAAAAATTTTTGCGGGGCGTAGTATCTTCATTCGTAAAAGAGGGTTTTTTCGCTGTCTGACGCTGCCGTAGGTGAGTTCCTACGCACTATGCATTAATCCCTGCCAATAGTTATATTTTATGGAACGATAAAGTTGTCGTCGTGTTCTTTTTGTGACACGCAAAAATTTATGCAGTTTGCTTAAATTTCTGTGTTAATTTAATAAACACACCTGTTGCCACTACTGGTTACTGTGCATATCCCCGATCACGCGATCCGGGGATGTCCACACGTAAGGGCACCCCTTTGCCTGTGAATAAAGGGCGGGTGGTTTGAGCATGGAACCATATCGGCGCCCCTATGGCGTACGTATAAGGAATGTGGTCCAAACTATCTTAGGGGAAATAACATGTCTGTGAATTCGCAGTACAACTTCAACGTCAATCTGGACGACCTGAATTTCATCCTCAAGCAGATCAAGATTGCCGAAGACACCACCAGGCCGGATGGCAGCATCAACGGGACAGCGCTGCGCGACGCGGTCGGCAGTCCGTTGCTGCCGTATGGCCTGCGTACCGTCGACGGCACCTGGAACAGCCTGCTGCCGGGCATGGAACGGATGGGCGCCGCCGACAACATCATGCCGCGCCTGATCGCCGGTGTCTGGCACAACGCCGAGAACGTCCCCGCCATGTTCATGCAGAACGGCCTGCCGGGCCCGATGACCAGCTATGCGAATTCCGAGACCAACAACAGGGTATTCGATTCACAGCCGCGCATCATCTCGAACCTGATCGTCGACCAGACCAACAGCAACCCGGCCGCCATCGCCGCCGCCCGCGACCGCGCCGAGATCGCCACCTTCCCCGGCATGGACGAAGTCCAGACCTCGCCCGACGGCACCCTGCTGATCCCGAACCAGTCGCCCGACATCGGCCTGTCGCCGCCCTTCAACGGCATGATGGCGCTGTTCGGCCAGTTCTTCGACCATGGCCTCGACCTGATCAGCAAGGGCGGCGGCACCGTCTTCGTGCCCCTGCTGCCGGGCGACCCCTTGTATGCCGAGGGCAGCCACACCAACTTCATGGTGCTCACGCGCGCCTCGAACAAGCATCCCGGCCCGGACGCCAGAATGGGCACGGCCGACGACCTGACCGGCCACCTGAACACCACCACGCCCTTCATCGACCAGAACCAGACCTATACCTCGCACCCCTCGCACCAGGTATTCCTGCGCGAGTACGCGCTGGTGGGCGGCAAGGCGCTGGCAACCGGCCGCCTGATCGACGGCGAACACGGCATCGGCAACTGGACCGAGGTGAAGGCCCAGGCCGCCGCACTGCTGGGGATCCAGCTGGTCGACGCCGACATCTTCAACGTGCCGCTGCTGGCGACCGACCGCTACGGCGAGTTCCTGCGCAGCCCGGCCGGCCGGGTCCAGATCGTCACCGCCACCGGCCTGGTCGAAGCCGATGCCCCGGGCGGCCCCGGCATGCTGCTGCCCGCGAACACACTGCGCACAGGCCATGCCTTCCTCGACGATATCGCACACGCCGCCGTACCCGGCACCTGGGACGATGACAACAACCGCGGCACGTCGGCCGTGCCGATGACGGCCGATCTTGATAACGACACCGGCCAGGTCGGGCAAGCGCAACAGCCGGCCGGCACCTACGACAACGAGCTGCTGGGCCGCCACTTCATCACCGGCGACGGCCGCGGCAACGAGAACATCGGCCTGACCGCGATCCACGCCATCTTCCACGACGAGCACAACCGCCTGGTCGAGGATTACAAGAACACGATCCTGGGCAGCGGCGACCTGGCCGTGATCAACGAATGGCTGGCCGTGGACATTACCGCGCTGCCGGCCAATTCGGGCGAGGTCGCCGCCCTGCAGTGGGACGGCGAACGCCTGTTCCAGGCGGGCCGCTTTGCCAACGAAATGCAGTACCAGCACATGGTATTCGAAGAATTCGCGCGCGCCGTGCAGCCGAGCATCGACCCCTTCATCTTCTCGAATTCGGCCGACATCGACCCGGCCATCATGGAAGAGTTCGCCAACGTTGTGTACCGCTTCGGCCACTCGATGCTCAACGAAACCGTGGCGCGCATCGATGGCGACATGAATGCGACCGACATCGGCCTGATCGAGGCCTTCCTCAACCCGATCGCCTTCGACAATGACGGCGCGCTCGACCCGCACGAGGCCGTCGGCCAGGTCGTGCGCGGCATGTCGCGCCAGGTCGGCAACGAGATCGACGAATTCGTCACCGATGCGCTGCGCAACAACCTGGTCGGCCTGCCGCTCGACCTGGCCACGCTCAACATCGTCCGTGCCCGTGAAACCGGCTCGCCCAGCTTCAACGAAGCGCGCAAGGCTTTCTACCAGATGAGCGGCGACGTCCAGCTCAAGCCCTACACGAGCTGGGCCGATTTCGCGCCGCACATGAAAAATCCGGCCTCGATCATCAACTTCATCGCCGCCTACGGCCAGCATGCGAGCGTCACGGGGGCGACGACGCTCGAAGCAAAGCGCGCGGCCGCTACCTTGCTGGTGATGGGCAACGTGGACCTGAACGAGAACGGCCGCGTCGACCTCGACTCGGCCGAACCCGGCTACGCCGGCCCGCTCGAAGTGGCGCCGGCCGACCGCCTCGATTTCCTGCATGGCGACGGTGACTGGAAAGACGTCGAAACCGGCTTGAACAAGGTCGATTTCTGGATCGGCGGCCTGGCCGAAGCCAAGCTCGAGTTCGGCGGCATGCTGGCCCCGACGTTCAATTTCGTCTTCGAAGCGCAGATGGAAAAGCTGCAGAACGGCGACCGCTTCTACTACCTCAGCCGTACGCAAGGCCTGAACATGCTCAACGAGCTGGAGGCCAACCTGTTCTCGGCGATGGCGATGCGCAACACCGACATCGGCGACAGCGGCAACACGACGCACTTGCCGGCACTGATGTTCGCCACGCCCAGCTATACGCTGGAGATGAACCAGGCCGACCAGCACACCGGTCTCGGCAGTAACGGCAAGGGCGACCCAAGCCGGCTTAACCCGGTGCTCAACGCCTTCACCTCGCTGGTGACGCGCAAGGCGCCCGGCGCCGACGTGAATGGCGACAACGCTCCCGACGGCGGCCAGCTGATCTATGCCTACGACGGTCCCGACCACGTGGTACTGGGCGGCACGCCGGGCAACGACACCCTCAAGGGCGGACGCGGCATGGACACACTCTGGGGCGATGCCGGCAACGACATCCTCGACGGCGGCGACGAAGCCGACCAGGTGCACGGCGGCGACGGCGACGACATCATCACCGACCACGGCACCCCGGCCGGCGCCGCCGACTTCCTGCGCGGCGATAACGGCAACGACGTCATCAGCAACGGCGCCGGCAACGACATCGTCTTCGGCGGAGCGGGGCAGGACTTCTTCATCGTCGGCCCCGACTTCACCGAAATCTTCGCCGGCGAAGGCAACGATTTTCTCCTCGGCGGCAACGGCCCCGACGTCCTGATGGGCAACGAGGGCGACGACTGGATCGAAGGCGGCGAAGGCTTCGACGGCCTGTCCGGCGAAAACTCGCAGCTGTTCTTCAACAGCGACATCATCGGCCACGACGTCCTCAACGGCCAGGGCAACGACACCGATTACGACGGCGAGTCGGGCGACGACATCATGGTGCAGGGCGCCGGCATCCAGCGCAGCAACGGCATGCTCGGCTTCGACTGGGCCATCCACAAGGGCGATCCGGTGGCGGCGAACTCCGACCTCGGCATCCCGATCTTCGGCCAGCAGGCCCCGTTCATCCTGCGCGACCGCTTCGATTCGGTCGAAGCACTGTCCGGCTGGAAGATGGACGACGTCCTGATCGGCACCATTCGTCCCACCGGGGCGGCAGAGGGTAACGGCGGCATCATCGGCGGCCCGTCGACCGACAGCATGCTGCTGCAAAAGAATGTCGCGCTGATCAACGGCTTCCAGGAACTGCTCGGAAAACCGGCCGAGGCCAACGGCGAGGCCGTCGTGTTCGATCCCAGCACGGGCGCCGACATCCTGATCGGCGGCGCCGGCAGCGACAAGATCACCGGCAAGGCCGGCAACGACCTGATCGACGGCGACGCCTGGCTCAACGTGCGCGTGGCCGTGATGTCGAAGACCGATCCGACGCTCGTCCTGCGCTCGGTCGACAGCATCGCCGACCTGAAGGCCGACATGTTGTCCGGCGCCGTCAACCCTGGCCAGTTGCGCATCGTGCGCGAGATCCTGCAGTCGGCCACCAAGGCCAGCGAAATCGACCAGGCGATCTATTCCGAGGTAAGCGCCAACTACGACATCACGCGCAACGTCGACAACACCTGGACCATCGCCCATGCCCGCGGGACCGGCGCCGACGGCACCGACACCGTCCGCAATATCGAGGAACTGGTGTTCAGGGACGGTATCGTCAACCTGACGGGCGAGCCGCACATCGACGACCTGTCGCCTACCGAGAACCATGTCCTGACGGCCGAGCCCGGCACGGTGGCCGCGTTCAGCAATGTGCCCGAGTCGTCGATCAGCTACCAGTGGCAGGCGCTCGTCAACGGCGTGTTCGTCAACATCGCCGGGGCAACCAACCAGAGCTTCATGCCGCTGCAGGCGCAGGTGGGCCTGCAATTGCGCGTCATGGCCAGCTTCAGCGATGCCGGCGGCGTCAGCCGCGCCATTCCATCCCAGGCGACGAAGGGCGTGGGCGACCAGAAAATCGGCACTTCCCTGGACGATACCTTGACCGGCACCAACTTCGACGACGAGCTCATCGGCAATGGCGGCAACGACGTGCTCAACGGCGGTCTCGGCGCCGACGTGCTCAATGGCGGCCT